>DASTQB010000316.1:0-56873 GCA_035761985.1 Pyrinomonadaceae bacterium | reverse complement strand
CTGGTCAGCACCAACGTTTCGAACCGTCGTAAACCCTGACAACAAAGTCGCGCGTGCGTTTGCGACGCTGATGATTGCTCCGAATGAGTTGAAGTCTCGAACGAGTGCATTGTCGCCGCCTGGATCGCCGAGCGTGCGGCCGATTAGGTGTGTATGCGCGTCGATAAAGCCGGGCATGAGCGTGACGTCGCCCAGATCGATCATCCTCGCGTTTGCTGGAACTCTGACGGATCCAGCGGGTCCAACTGCCGCGATCGTGTTGTCGTCGACAACGACGACTGCATTCCTGACGACAGCAGCACCGGTTCCATCGATCAGTCGTGCGGCCTTGAGCACAACCACGCCTTTTCCGATTGGCGCAGCAGGCGTGATTCGTACCGGCTGATCTTGCGCAGAGATAGAGACACATAATGAATGGACAGTAAACAGTGTTAGGGCGATTAGTTTCAGGTTTTTCACTGATTATTCCTTCGAAATAGGTGTTGGAGCCGCGAGCCGACGCATTTTAGTAGACATTCGTTTTTGGCGAAAGGGATCTTCGACTCGGCGTCGTTCATTGACACGTCTGCTCATCCTTTGGCAATTTCAGGCGCATGACAATCAACCGTCGAGAGTTCAACTATGGCCTGGTGCTGAGTGTTGGAGCGTTATCAACTGGCTGGTTCCCTTCGCAAGCGACACTTCGTGTGAACGGTAAGCGAATCATGGACCACCTTTTCGCGCTCGCGGAGTTTGGCAAGAACCCGCAGGGTGGTGTTAGTCGCGTTGCTTACAGTGATGCTGACAAGCAGGGCCGTGAGTACGTGCTCGGGCTGATGCGTACTGCAAAACTGGACACTACGATCGACGCCGCAGGCAATCTCATCGGCCGTCGTGCAGGCAGCGCGACCGGTCTCAAGCCTCTACTCATCGGCTCACACATTGACACTGTTCCCGAAGGCGGAAACTACGATGGCGTGGTCGGCTCGATGGGCGCAATCGAAGTCGCGCATACGCTCGCCGAGAACAACGTAACCACGCGACACCCGCTCGAAGTTGTCATCTTCCAGAACGAGGAGGGTGGACTGATTGGCAGCCGTGCGATGGACGGTGAGTTGATGGAAAAAGAGCTGGATCTCGTCAGTCGCAGCGGGAAAACGATTCGCGAAGGTACCAAATTCATTGGTGGCGATCCGTCGAAGCTCGCTGGCGTTCGTCGTCAGAAGGGCGACATCGCGGCTTATCTCGAGCTGCACATTGAACAGGGCAACGTGCTCGATAACGAGAAGATCAAGATTGGCGTTGTGGAAGGGATTGTCGGAATCAACTGGTGGGACGTGACTATCGAGGGTTTTGCAAACCACGCGGGCACGACCGCCATGAACAATCGCCAGGACGCGCTACTGGCTGGCGCCAAGTTTATTGAAGCCGTGAACCGGATTGTGACGAGTGTGCCCGGAAGACAGGTTGGAACAGTCGGCAGGATCAATGCACTTCCCGGCGCGCCGAACGTCATCCCCGGTAAAGTCGTGTTGAGTCTCGAGCTGCGAGATCTAGACGCCGGGAAGATCAAAATGCTTTACGACAAGATCTACGCCGAAGCACAACAGATCGCGGCCGCAAGCCGAACGAAATTCGACTTCAAAGAAATCAACGTAAACATCCCAGCACCCACCGATCCGCGAATTCGATCGCTGATCTCGGAGGCCGCAAAAGAGCTCGGCCTGTCGACGAAACTCCTACCCTCAGGAGCGGGCCACGACGCGCAAGACATGGCCCGCCTCGGTCCAGTAGGCATGATCTTCGTCCCAAGCGTCGGCGGCATCAGCCACTCACCACGCGAATTCTCCCATCCGGAAGACATCGCCAACGGCGCAAACGTCCTCCTCCACACCCTGCTCAAGCTCGACAAAAGTTAAAGGATTTATTGTAGGGGTGGCCCTCCGTGGCCGCCCCGGAGTGGAACTCAAAAACCTGGGGCGGCCACGGAGGGCCGCGCGTACAATTGCGCTCTTACACTACTCGTAACGCAGCGCGATGATTGGATCGACTTTTGTTGCGCGACGTGCCGGGATGTAGCTGGCGAGGGCTGCGACGCACACGAGCAGCAAGGAGATTAGGGTGAACGTCGCGGGATCGGTGGCGGTCACGCCGAACAATAAGGTCGACATCACGCGTGTCAAAAGAAAAGCCGCAATGAGACCTATGATGAGTCCGGCGATGACGAGCTTCATGCCGTAGCCGACCGCGAGTTTGAGTACTGCTCCCGTTTGCGCGCCAAGTGCCATGCGGATTCCGATCTCGTGTGTGCGCTGGGCCACCGAGTAACTCATCACGCCGTAAATTCCCACGCCCGCAAGAACGAGTGCCACGCCGGCGAAGATCGCGAGAAGCAACATGCTGAAGCGTTGCCGCGCAATCGAGTCGGCAATGATCTCTTCCATCGTGCGGATGTTTGAAACGGGCTGGTCCTTATCAATGTCCCAGACAGCCTTTCGCACTGTCGCTGCCATGCCGGCCGGATCGACGTCAGTCTTGACGACGAGATCGCGCGGCGCAAAGAACCCGGCCTGACGATAACTCAGATACATCTGCGGCTTCGGCTCCATCGTCAGTTCAAACTGCCGCACGTCTTTCACCACGCCCACCACCTGGATCCAATCGTCAGGCGTCTGCACCCTTCCCGCAGCAAGACGCTTTCCGACTGCATCTTCACCCGGCCAAAACCGGCGCGCCATGGTCTCACTGATCACAGTAACGTTCGGAGTAGTAGCAGTGTCCTGCTCACTGATTTGTCTGCCGGCAAGCAACGGAATGCTCATCGTGTCGAAATAACTTGGACTGATAATTCGCGTGACGGCGATCAACTCCTGTCCCGGCGGAGGATCGGGCCGTCCTTCGATGCGAACGGATATACTGTTGCCCTGCCGGTACAACGGAAGGTTGGTCGTGACTGCCGCGGATCGCACGCCTGCCAACGACTGCACGCGCTGGACCACGTTCTCGTAGAATGCCGTGCGACGCTCAAAATCGGCGTACTTCGGCTCGGGCAGCACGATCTTCATCGTCAACAGGTTGTCGACACGAAAGCCCGGATCGACACTGCGCAAACGCAGAAAACTATTGATCAGCAGACCTGCACCGATCAGAAGCACAACCGATATCGCGACTTCAGCCGTCACGAGTACACTTCGCAGCCGCTTACCGCTGCCGCCGGTCGCCGCATCGCGTCCGCCTTCTTTCAGCGTTTCGATCTGGTTGAAGCGAACGGCCTGAATCGCAGGCGCGAGGCCGAAGATCAGACCCGTGAGCACAGAAACCAGGAGCGTAAAACCGAGCACTTTGAAGTCAACCGAGATCTCGCGTGCCTGCGAGATGTTTTCCGGTATGAAAGCTCGCAGCAGTAGCAATCCACCATAAGCGATCGCCAGTCCAACAATCCCGCCAAGCGTCGAAAGCAAAACACTCTCAGTCAGAAACTGCCTGATCAAACGCGAACGCCTCGCACCAAGCGCGACACGCACGGCGATCTCTTTCTGGCGCACTGCGGCGCGCGCCAGTAAGAGATTCGCCACGTTCGCACACGCGATCAGCAACACCAGTCCGACGGCGCCAAGCAGAATCATGAGTGCTGGTCTTATGTCTCCGACGAGATGTTCGTGCAGTGACTGCACTGTCGCACCGAGATCGGCATTCGACTGCGGATACTGCTGTTGCAGACGAGTTGCAATCGTGCTCATCTCCGTCTGGGCTTGTTCCAGGCTCACGCCCGGCTTGAGCCGCCCAACCACCTGGAGATAGTGACGATTTCGATTCGCAGCTTCCTGTGGAGTGAATGCAATCGGGACCCACGCCTCGTCATCATCGGTTGGAAACCGGAACCGCGCCGGCATCACACCAACGACAACGTAGCTGTCGCCGTTGATCGTTAACGACTGTCCGACAATGCTCGGATCGCCGCCAAACCTGCGTTGCCATAATGAGTAACTCAACAGGACCACGCGATTCGAACCTGGATGATCTTCGGCGGCTGTGAAGACGCGACCAATGTGTGGTTCAACGCCGAGGAGCGGAAAGAGATTTGCCGAAACACGTCTGCCCTCGAGCCGTTCAGGATCACCTGAACCTGTGAGATTGAAACTCGTGTCGGCGATCGCAGCGATGCCTTCAAAGACCCGGTTCTGATCGCGCCAGTCGACGAAGTTTGCCGCAGCGGGCGTGTCGCGCGGGTATCCATGCCGGCTCGAGTCTTCCCAAACCATCACGAGACGTTCCGGATCCTTGTATGGCAACGGCCGCAACAGGACGGTGTTGACGACGCTAAAGATCGCGGTGTTTGCGCCGATGCCCAGAGCGAGAGCAATAATGGCGATGATCGTGAAGGCGGGATTCTTCAACTGCATCCGCAATGCGTAGCGCAAGTCGTGTAATAGATCGGTGGACAAGTTGGACCTCCCGGATCCTGGAACGACGGGCGCAGGTTTGTTGGACCGTCGTAATTCATTCAGAAGTGGACTGGCGGCGGATAGTTCCTGAATCGCAGTGCGTCGCGCTTCGAATTCGGTCGCGCCGCTTCGAAGCGCCCGCTCGTAGACATCTTCGACGTGCTGGGCCAACTCTTCGACTATCTCAGCTTCATTCGCAGGCGCGAGATTGAGACCGGAGAGTCGTTTTCTAACCTCGTCTTTCCAGTCTTTATATGGCATAGCGATATATTATTGAGCCGCATATCAACCGTCAACTTCGGAAATTTTGGATCCGGAATACAAAGCCACAGATAAACGCAGAAAACGCGGATCAGAAACGTTTCCGATCCGCGTTCTTTTGCGTTTATCTGTGGCTTAATACTTCTTACTTACACTTGCTGTAACCGCAGTCGCGGCAGAAGTCGCAGCCGCTCGCGTGCTCGAGTTGGCCGTGGCATTCGGGGCAGATGCCGATCATGTTTGACATGATGGCGCCCGTGACGGGTTTCTGTTGGGTGTGAAGCGGTGACTGTTTCTTACTCACCGCGCGTGCGGAGTCGGGAAGATCCTGTACACGACGCACCGTGATCATGATGCACTCCGCGACCGCCTGTTCCGGTGAGGTAAGCAGGCGCTCGTTGAACCACACGGCGTGCGTTCCCGTGACCTTGTTCAAACTGTACGCGACTTCCGCAGCATCAAACCCACCACGCAGCATCTTCGATGCAAGCAAACCCACACCGCCGCTGATTGGACCAGTGGCAAACACTTCCTGGATCATCTTGCCATCGTGATTGACCGTGACGTAAAGGTTCTGACCGTCAAACGGAATCTGCCACGTCGCACCTCGTAATTCGCGTGGACGCTCGATACGTATTGCAGTCACTTGCGGAACTTTGATCGTCTCTGAATGTTCACGCTCGATCGCTTCCTGACGAGCTGAGGCGTCGTCAGCGGCAGCGGCTTCCGCAGCGCTCACACCTTCCTCGAGAGGCTCAACTACAGCTTCCGGATTGCAGGCAATCTCACCTTTCGGCTCCTCAGCCTTCATCGAGGTGAGCACCTGGTTCTCACGCGAACCGTCGCGATAGTAGCTGACCGCTTTGCAACCAAGCTGACGGCCGAGGCGATAAAGCGCGTCGACTGACTCCACTGTGTCGTCAACCGCGCCGTTGCACGTCTTCGACACACTGTTATCGACGTGGCGCTGAGCAGCCGCGAGCACATGAACGTGCTGCTCAGCGCTTATGTTCATCGCCGAGATAAAATGCGGAGGCAGTTCACGCTCGTGCTCCACGACGTAAGCCGCAGCCGCATCTATCGATTCCTGATCACACTGGTCCACATCGATACCAAGTGCCTGCGCCGCGAGTGTATGAACGTAAGTGCGCGTGCCCAGCGTGTCTTTGCGAACGTACGCCCACGAGAAGTTTGGTTCGATACCCGAAGACGTCTCCGCCACGAGCGAGATGGTCCCGGTCGGCGCAATCGTCGTCACTTCGTAGTTGCGCGGCGTGAGTGGAATGTCTTTCGGAATGCCGATCTGGTTGTATAGAAATTCCGTGTAAGCCTCGCGGTTCGGTTCAAACTCCGGAAACGGCCCCTTCTCTGCGCCGAGACGATTGCTCTCCATCCACGACTCGCGCCGCACAAATCCCATCACCTCGTCCATCAGATCGATCGACGCCGGCGAACCGTACGTGATGTTCAGATTGAGACAGAGATCGGCAAAACCCATGATGCCAAGGCCGACTGGTCTCGTGCGATGGACCACGTCGTTGATCTCCGGCAACGGCCACGCACAGGTATCGATCACGTTGTCGAGAAAACGCGTGCAGAGATGAGTCACTTCGCGCAGGCGGTCCCAGTCGATCCGTTTCTGCGGATCGTAAAACTTCGCGAGATCGATCGAACCGAGATTGCACGAGTTTGAGAAGTGCAGAAACTGCTCGCCACACGGATTGCACGAATAGATCGGGCCCATCGACTTCATCATGTGATTATGACGATTCACTTCGTCGATGAACGCAATACCCGGCTCAGCATACTTGTGTGCACTGGCGACGATCCGGTTCCAGATGTCGGGAGCGAAGATCATGCCGGGTCGCGGCGGTTTTTCCATCGTGCAGTTCGAAAGATCTGCGGCCTGGAAAGCCTGGCGATCGCAGAAGGTCACAGTCGATCCATCAGGACGGCGATAGACAACGTAGTCGCCCTCGCGCACTGGATCGTAAATCCATTCGTTCCACGGCTGGTTGTTAAATTCCAACTGGAACCACTCGTCGTTATCGACGGCTTTCAAGAACTTGTCGGTGACGTTGACTGAGATATTGAAGTTAGTCAGCGAATGCTGATCGTTCTTCGCATGGATGAACCGCAGAACGTCCGGATGCGTAACGCGCATCATGCCCATGTTGGCGCCACGTCGCACACCGCCCTGCTTCACAACGTCAGTCACCTGATTGACGATGTTCATGAACGACACGGGACCAGAAGCCACACCGGTCGCCGAGCTCACCATCGCTCCGTGCGGCCTGAGAAACTCATAAGTCATACCCGTGCCGCCGCCGGTCTGGTGAATCGTGGCCGCGGCTTTCGCGTGCTCCATGATCCCCTGAAGGGAATCGGGAACTTCGAGCACAAAACAGGCGGCGAGCTGTCCATTCGGTTTGCCGGCGTTGACCAGGCACGGAGTATTCGGGATGAATTCGCGCGCCATCATCACCTCGCTCATGGCGGCAAAGAACTTGTCCCGTTTTTCACCAGTTTCGGCCAGCGAAACGTGGCCGACGACGCGGCGTACGATATCAGCCCACTCCTCGAGCGGATGCCCCTTCAAATCCTTCAGCGAATAGCGCTTGCTAACGACTTTTCTGGCATTAACCCCAAGCTCATGCGACTTTCGACGCGGGGAAACGGCGGGGGCATTTCGCACTTTTTGGCCGATAGTTGCGCTCATCGATCTCTGCCTTTCACGTTCAAAAACAGGTATACCGGGCGTATTTCTACGCAGGAATTAACTGTTAGATTGTATTGCTTTTACTGCGGTTGGCTCATCCAAACAGCGGAGCGGAATATACTCCTTTGGAGGCGCAGTGTCAATATCTTGTGGTGATCTTTTTTGGAGGGCCTATACAGTGTATCCGCGGTTTCCATGAAGATCCGCGGATTTACTTCGAAGAACCGCTGTTCAGCAGAAGTTCGTAGTTCCCGATGTCGCGGTTGTGACTGTCGAGAGCGGCAAACGTATCGGAGGTTTCTTCGAGCATCTGCTTGGTCATCGCTATCGAATCGCTCAGCTGCTCGAAATCCAGCGACGACACGCGTTCCGGAGTCGGAAGGGTAACTACCTGATCGTTAACAAGCCCGAAGAAGTTCTCGATCGACTGGAGCTGACCTTCAACCAACTTCACTGATCGTTCGATGTCATTGAACGCCGCCACACGACGTTTGAGGATCTCAACGTTCGCCTGTTGAATACGTCTCTCGCGATCGTCTTTCGCGGCCTGCACTGCTCGCTCTGCCTGGACCAACTGGTTCTGCACTGCCTGACGGTTGATCGAACGCAGGTGATGCTTGCGACGACGATACACGTCGAGTAGATCGACGAAGTCTTCCCAACGTTGATCGAGACTCTGAATGTTGTGAGGAATCTGTTTAGTGCCCGTGAACTTTTTATAGTTGGAATAGATCTGGTTCTTCATCCAACGCAAATACTCAACGGCCTCGCGCTCGCGTGGATCGAACAACTTAATCTGAGCTTCACGTTGCTGCTCGCGCAACTTCAACAGGCGCTGCTTCTCTCTTCGATCGACCAAGCGGCGATAGAGCGAACTTGCAGGAACAGTGGCGAGGTAAAGTGTTTCCGTGGCCAGTGCTGCGACGAGTGGCGTTACGTCCTGAACGTAGGCAGCCGCAACTGCGAAGCCCGCCATGCCCCAAAAGTTGATGGGCTCTTTGAAAGCTTCGCGAAGGTACTTCAGATCGATCTTGGGAAGTTCCATAACAACAAGGCCAGAGTTACACGTACTACGCTCGGAATCAACTCTTACATACTGCGGCCGCCGGTTCCGTTCTGCCCACCGCCACCAGTAGTCTCACCTTCAGCCGGAAGGGCCTGCGGTGTTGGTGCGCTACTTCCAGCGCCCAGCAATCCCATATCACGCTTGTATTCAAGCAGCCTGTCCTGCAACTGCATGTCTAAGGCTTCGCGCTCGATCTCCTGCATCTGCGTGTCGACGGAAGCGGCGCCCAACTGCATCTTTGCCTCGGCTGCCGCGGCACGGCGATCGATCTTGTCGCGCATCTCGTTGAAGGTCGATGCATCGTCGCCAAGCTGGAATGATTCCATCGTCTGGGCAAGCTGTTCCTGGAGTTTTGCCTGCTTCGACTGGTTTATCAACTGCATCGCCTCGGCAGTGCGGCGTTGCATCTGAAGCACGTAATTATCGCGTGCTTTAAGTGCCTGTTTCGATGCCAGGTTCGCGTGCTCAAGTTGCTGTGACGTTTTCTGCAGGTCGAGCTGCGCCTGTTGCAACTGGCCGATGTATGCAGTCGCGATGTCGTCGCGACCCATCTTTACTGAAGCGCGAATCTTCGAGTCGAGATCGACGACTTGTGTTTCGAGTCGCTCTTTATTTTTGGCGAGAAGTTTCTCAGTGGCCATCACCTGCGCAACGGAATTATTTAATTCCGGTACGCGGTCGCGCATGTCACGGATTGTCTGCTGAAGAATGAGTTCCGGGTCTTCAGTCTTCTCGATTATCCCTCCGAAGAGGGCGCGCACGGAGCGCTTCATTCTTGTCCAAAGTCCCATTCCAACTCATCCTCCGAAGCGAAATATAAATTCCAAAACGATAATTCCAGCTTCGCATTAGTCATAATCCGGTCATTTACGACCGTTCTGAGTACGACTCATATTGCCGGGCGGTTTCAATTCCGCCGAAAACTGTCATTGGAGTATATCAGTAGTGTTAGAAGCCTTTCAAAAAGCGTCCGATGTCGCGCCGGAACTGCATCCCCGGCCAGTGAATCTTCCCGAGCGAGTCGTAACAGAGACTCAGGGCGCTCGAAAGGTCCGCAGCGCCCGCCGTTACTCCCAGGACCCTGCCACCAGTCGCAATAAACCTGCCCTCCGCGTTCAGCGACGTGCCGGCATGAAAAACCTGCACGCGCTGGTGGTCCAGTTCATTTAAACCCTCGATAACGGCACCCGTTTCATATTTTCCGGGATAGCCTTTGTTCGCCGCTACAACGCACGCCGAGGAACCCTCAGACCACTCAAGCTTCACATGGCCAAGCGTCCCGTTGTACATCGACTCAAACACGGAGACCAGATCCGTTTTGAGTCGAACCAGAATCGCCTGTGTCTCAGGATCTCCAAAGCGAACGTTATACTCGAGCAGCTTTGGTCCATCCTTCGTCAACATCAATCCGAGAAACAGCACACCCTTGAACGCAAAGCCCTCCTGGCGTGCGCCTTCGAGCGTAGGCTCCACGATCTCACGCACGGCTCGTTCTGCAACACTTTTATCGAGAACCGAAGCGTCAGTGATTGTTCCCATGCCGCCGGTGTTCGGACCCGTGTCGTTCTCGCCGATTCGTTTGTGATCGCGCGCCGCAGGCATCAACGCGTAATCACGACCGTCCGCGAAAAGCAGTAGCGAAGCTTCCGTTCCCACCAACGCCTCTTCGATCACGACGCGTGCGGCTGCTTCGCTGCCGGCGACCTGATGGACCATCAAATCCTCGATCGCTTTCTCTGCTTCAGCTCGATCTCCGGCTACGACAACGCCTTTCCCTGCAGCGAGTCCATCAGCCTTGATCACAACTGGAGACTCCGCAGATCCGAACTCCTGCAACTGTTCGATCGCCTCACGAGGAGAACCAGCGACGCGGTAAGCGGCAGTCGGAACGCCATGCCGCGCCATGAAGTCTTTTGCAAAGATCTTGCTGCCCTCTAACCGCGCGGCTGCGGCATTTGGCCCCACAATACGCAATCCTCTCGCCGCAAAGAGATCCACGATGCCTGCGGCAAGCGGCGCCTCAGGACCCACGAACGTAAGGTCAACTCTCTCGGCCTCGGCGTAGTCAGCCAGCCGGATAGGATCAGAAATGTTTAAGAGTTGGGCGATTTGCCCTATTCCGGCATTTCCGGGTGCACAGAAAATCTGAACCGTGGCAGGTGAAGTCTGTCGAATCGCCCACACGATGGCATGTTCCCGCCCCCCAGAACCGATCACCAGTATTTTCGTCATTTTTGCCTGCGAATGCTCCCATTCGGGCGATAGTTAGTCAAGTTCCATGCAATTTAGCAGGATTTACCTTGACACAATTTCGCCATAGTTATATACCAGACGAAACAGCAAGTGGCCCGGACTTGAATCTAGACCTCACTGGTGGACAACCACAGCGCCCGGTTTTGACGCATACTTCTTATGCGCCCGCCTATTGGTTGTCTGGTAAAGGACCCGAGGGAGTAGGACCATGGCACAAATGGAAGTCGCCCATGCCTTAGAAACGAATCACGATAGTGAATATCAAGACCGTTCAATCCGTTGTGTGGATTGTAACGAGAACTTTATCTGGACTGCCGGCGAGCAGGTGTTCTTTCACGACAAGGGGCTCAAAAACGAACCAAAACGCTGCAAGCCCTGCAAGCAGGCGAAAAACGAACGATTGGCTGCAATCGCAGCCGCACAGTCGTCGGGAGTACGACAACGCATCGAAGTTTCTGTCCAGTGCGCCCAATGCGGACAACAGACTACGGTTCCGTTCTATCCCTCCCAGGGGCGCCCCGTTTACTGCCGTTCCTGCTTCCTCGCCGGACGTGCCGTGAGCGTCGAAGTCGCACAGGCATAACCACAGATTAGACGGATTTATAAAAACGGATTTCGTTCCCGTGTCATCCGTGGTCTACGACCGTCACCCACCCACATGGACAACCGGACGTTGATCCGGATTCTTCTCCGCCTGCCGGAGCACCTCGTGCGTCACTGGCGCAGTGTCACCTTCACCAAACGCGATGTACTTCAACAAGTAAGAAATCGGATTGCCCTCGCTCCATCCAAAGTAAACATGGGGCAGTTTGCCCATCTCGTCTCGCAGGTACAGTAGAAACGCCGCAATCGCATTTGGCACCGCCGGCGACTCCGTGCGCAACACTCGATAACCGTCCACCGTCTCACCACGAATAAATAACGTACCGGAAAATTCCGACGCATCACCGGGAGTCACTTCAAAGAACAGTATCGGCTCACCTGCAGGAATGTGGTTGTCGGTACGCTTCTCTGCTTCCTTCTGCGCATACTCAGCGCCGTCGCCTTTATCCTTCCGGTTAGCAATGATGCGAATCGTGCCTTTTGCAGCATCCTTGATGAACTGCCGTGCCGGATCGTCCAGCTCGATATGTTCGACGCGCAATTCCGTCGAACGCCACGCTCTCGAAAACAACGAAGCGAGAATGATCGTCAGAATAAAGAACGACGCGATCTTAATCCCTTCAGGTCTCTCGTGAATGTTTTGAATAGTTGTGTAGACAAAGACGAGCGCTATGACAAGGTAGTGAAGCCACTCCTGCTCTTTCCTTCGCGCAGCGATCGTGACGGCGATCGCTGCGGAGGTCATCAACACGAGTACTCCGGTCGCGTACGCGCCGCCCTGCGCGTCAACGTCGGCGCGGAAGATCACGGTGACAGCAAAAGCGATCGTTATGATTACGATAACGAGCGGACGTGCCGCCCTGGCCCACTCGGGCGCCATCCCATAACGCGGCAAATAACGAGGCACGATGCTCAACAGTCCCGCCATCGCCGACGCACCCGCAAACCAGAGAATCGAGATCGTGCTGAGATCGTAAAACGTTCCGAAGATATCGCCAAAAAACTCATGGGCCAGGTACGCGATCGCGCGGCCGTTTGCTTCGCCACCTTCAGCAAACTTCTCCGGCGGAATCAGGATTGAGGTCACGAAGCTGCTGCTGATCAACATGACACTCATGATCAGAGCCGCGGTCCGAAGTAATTTCTTCGTGTTACGAATACGACCGCGCAACAGATGTTTCGATTGCCGTTCTTCGTCGTGGGCGGCGCGGGCCGATTGAATGCTGGACCAGTCGTCGTCACTGAGGTCGCTGTCTCCCTTGACGAGTGGCATCACGGCAACGCCGGTTTCAAAACCTGAAAGACCAAGCGCGAGTTTGGGAAACAACATCATCGAAACGAGAACTATCAACCACGGATTCCCGTGAACATTGGGTTGCTGGAAAAGCGCCTGTTTCCATTCGGGAAAGTGATAAGGGTGTGTTCCCAGCTCGTACAGACCAGCCGAGATGACGATTGCGTTCAGCAGTAGATAAATAGCCACGAGCGCGACGGCGATTCCGATCACTTCCTTGAACCCGCGCAGGAAAATCGCACCGAGAATGGTGATCAAAACTAACGTCACGCCGATCTGGTGTTTCAATATCTCAGGAGTGAAAGGGTTCTCGATGATGTGGGCCGTAGCGTCGGCTGCTGAAAGAGTGATCGTGATGACGAAGTCAGTGGCGACGAAGCCGAGCAACACCAGAACAAAGAGTTTTCCCTTCCAGCGGGAGAACTGGTGCTCGAGCATCGAGATCGAGCCTTCTCCGTGCGGGCTCTCTTCGGCAACACGGTTGTAAATCGGCAACGCTCCGAAAAGCGTCAGCAGCACCAGGAACAAGGTCGCGACTGGCGAGAGCGCCTGTGCGGCTAGAAACGCGATGCCAGGCTGGTAGCCGAGAGTCGAGAAGTAGTCGACTCCGGTCAGGCACATCACCTGCCACCATGAATGTTGTTTATGAGGAGTGACGTGAGGGACGTCTTTTGTTGCGGAATCTTTAAAAAGCCAGAGCTTGAACCGCCTTCCGGCGGCTCTTCGGGTCACATTACTGACCATGTTGTCCTTCCTTTAGGCCTACGAGGTTAGCTGTCGGACTCGAACTGGAAGTGTTCGTCGCTGAGCAAGCTCAGCGATAAGCCCCATGTTTCGTTGTGACGAAACGCTTGGTTCCCCCGTGTTGCGACTCATCGCAACTTCGGCAGACATTTAGTTTTCAAACACAGACTTCACGGATCTTAAACCGGATTTGTTTCCGTGTCATCCGCCGACATGCACGATCGGCCGCTGATCCGGATCCTTCTCCGCCTGTCGCAGCACTTCGTGCGTCACCGGCGCCGTGTCACCTTCACCAAAAGCAATGTACTTCAACAAGTACGAGAGCGGGTTTCCTTCGCTCCAGCCGAAGTAAACGTGCGGCAGCTTTCCAGTCTCGTTGCGAAGAAACAATAAGAATGCGGCGATGGCATTCGGCACTGCGGGAGATTCAGTTCGCAGGATCTGAAATCCATCCACAGTCTCACCCCTGATCTTCAACACACCGGAAAACTCCGACGCATCTCCAGGCGTGACTTCGAAAAACAGGATCGGTTCGCCGGACGGAATGTGATTATCCATCCGTTTCTCGTGCTCTTTGGCTTCATACTCCGCTGCATCACCGCGATCCATACGATTGGCAATGATGCGAACTGTTCCCTTCGCCGCCTTGCGAATAAACTCGCGCGCCATGTCGTCGAGATCGATACGTTCGACTCTCAACTCTGTCGATCGATAAACACGCGAGAAGAGCGAACTCGCCACGATCGCACCGATAAAGATGATCGCGATCTTGATACCTTCAGGCTGCTCCACGATGTTCACGATCGTTGTGTAAATGAACACGAGCGCGATCACCATGAAAAACCATTGCACGCGTTCGCCACGTCGACGCGCGGAGAGTGTGACTGCAATCGCCGCCGAAGTCATCAACGCTAAAACGCCAGTTGCGTAAGCGCCGCCCTGCGCATCGACGTCTGCTCTAAATAGAATCGTCACGATGAAACAGATGACGGTGAAAACGACTACGAGCGGGCGAGTCGCGCGTGCCCATTCGGGAGCCATTCCGTATCGCGGCAGGTAACGTGGAACGATGTTCAGCAAACCGGCGAGCGCTGAAGATCCTGCAAACCAGAGTATCGAGATAGTGCTCAAATCGTAGATCGTGCCGAAGACGTCGCCTAAGTAGAGATGGGCCAGGTACGCCAGTGCTCTTCCATTCGCGGGGCCTGCCTCGTGTGTCGGTGTTTCCGGGCTGAATGCTTCCGCTGGAATAAGCATCGCGGTCACGATACTGCTGCCCAACAGCAGGAAACTCATGATCAGCGCTGCGCCCGTAAGCAATTTGCGGGTGTTGTGAATGCGCCCGGCGAGTTCGGCCGGTTTTTCGGGGCCGCGAGTGAGATGTGGAGAAAGCGGTTCGTAGGTTACGGCGGCTCCATCGCCCTTTACGAGCGGCATTACCACCACGCCGGTCTCGAATCCTGACAACCCGAGTGCAAGCTTGGGAAAGACGACGAGCGCCGTTCCGATCATCAACAGCGGACTGGAGTAATTGGTGAAAAGAACATTCCGCCAGTTCCAAAAGACCGTCGGGTGAGTGGCAATCTCATAAAACCCGACGCCAACCACAATCAGGTTCAGACCGATGTAGATCACCACCAGAAAAACAGCTATGCCGATTGCTTCCTTAAAACCGCGCAGGAAGATCGCGCCGAGCGCTGCGATCAGAACAAGCGTGACGATAATCCGGTGATGTAAAAAATCGAGGTGCTCCAGCACAAACGGATTTTCTACGATGTGTGCCGTAGCGTCCGCGGCGGAGAGTGTGATTGTGATTATGAAACTGGTGGTGGCGAATCCGAGAAGGGCGAGAACGAAAAGTTTTCCTTTCCAGCGCGAAAGCAGATTCTCGAGCATCGAGATCGAGCCGTCGCCGTAAGGACTTTCAGCAGCAACACGCCTGTACATCGGAAGTGCGCCGAAGAGAGTGAGAAAGATCAGAACGAGCGTAGCGATTGGAGACAGCGCACCAGCCGCGAGAAACGCGATGCCGGGCTGGTAGCCTAGAGTGGAAAAATAATCCACTCCGGTCAGGCACATCACCTGCCACCAGGAGTGCTGCTTGTGCGGCGTGGAAGAATCGCGCGTTGCGCCGCCTTTTTTTAAGCCCTCATAAAGCCAGAGCTGGAACCTGCGTCGGAATCTCTGGAACATTTCATTTCCGATTGCCAAGACCGGTTGAACGCAATCTAAAGTCCGCGATCGGTGTTGGCAATTGGCGATCCGAAAATGATCGTTAGAGCTACACAAAAAAAGCGGGCGGGGGCCTCCCACAGCCCCCACCCTAAGGCCACGTGTCCTCACCCCACGCGACCACTTCGTCCACCGGGGAGGTGAACGCATGCGGATTATGCAATAGTCTGTCTAAAGTTTCAACCTGCTTCTGTTTTTGGATTTACTACAACTGCGCTGGCAAAATTTTCATCAAGCAAAAACTTATTGACCACATAAGTAACTGCAATTGAGAGTGGAGAAAACGCTAACGTTCTTTCACGCCGCGCAGGTCGCCGGGTTGGCCCAACGGTTCACCTTTTGCATCGTTATGGGCCAGATCGGAGAAAGCCACGACCAGCAGCAACACGCATACGCCGACCGTGCAAAGGATATAAAGGATCGCAGTTCGCTCGAGGTAAATCAGGGTGATGACGAGCACTGAAAGGCCCAGAGCCCAGGCCAGGGTAATAAGTTTTCGACGCCGGCGATCGCCGGCCATTGTCTTCTGATTCATTCGTAAGATAGCTACCGTTTCTTTTAGTAGATGACCCTTGTGGGTAAGTAAGTTCCAGTCGTCGAAATCGCGCTGCTGAGACCGCCTGTAACTGCGTTCAGCAAGGTCGATCCGATGCGGTCTCGCGAGAACATGCCCGATTCAGACACTTCGATCACGTCGTAAGGCTGGAGCACAAAGTCGGGTTGCTGCTTCTTCTTGATCGCAGCCAGATCGACGCTCAACACGTCCTGTTTCGTGGAGCCGGGCACCTGACGATATACCCTGACCTCGCTGAGCTTCGCTTCTTTTCTGGTGCCGCCGACCATGGCCAGCGCAAGACTCAAGGTCAATTGCTCGCGAAGATAAATGCCGCCAGGCGAATTCACGGCGCCCGTTATGTAAACCGGCTCAGCTTCGGTCACCAGCACGTAGTCGCCGGGACGGATAAACGGGTTCGCTCCGGCTTTTCCGGCGCGAAGCTCCGATATCTTCACGATTTGCAGCGGGATCTTCGTGCCGTCGATCGGGGCCGCTTCAGCCTCTTCCCCGGGTTCCGGGCACATCAGCGGTTCGGTGTGGAGTATTTGAATCGTGCCTGCGGCGCGTTCAGTGAAGCCTCCTGCGACTGCCATCGCTTCATTCAGTCGCACCTTCCGCTTCATCTCGACGCGCGTGGGCGTGCGAACAGCGCCGAATACAGTCGCGGGTTGGCGGCTGTTGCGTTCGGATATGCGGACGCTTACCTGTGGATTATTGATGAACTTCGAGTAGGCGAGCGTGATGTCTTTTTGTACTTCTTTTTCAGTCCGGCATTTCGCTTTGATTGGCTGCTCCAAAAACGGCAGCGAGCTGAGATTGCCGTCGCTGTCCACCTGCACGACGCTCGTCAAATCAGGTTGACCAAACACTCTGACGTCGAGTACGTCGCCTGGGCCAAGCAGGTACGCTTTGATGCCCTGTAGATCAAGGCTTGCGTTTGGTGGGGGCGCCGTCGTGGAAGGCTGCTGCTGTTGTTGGGATTCCTGTGCCTGGACCGCGATGGAGAACGTGCACACAAACCCAATCGCCAAAAGCAGAGATTGCTTAACTTTCATCACACCACCTCGAAGTTTGGAGTTCTATGGTTTGGAATATTTGTGGCGCCGGTGTTTTCGCCGGCGGTGCAGGGTCCCGGGCACCACAAACCCCGTAAAAAGCAAGTTGCAATGATCGCACAAAAGGTGGTAGATGCCAACCAGACGCATCAATAGAGGCGTCTTTTTATAGCCTCTGCGTATACGCGAACTACCACACTTCGGACACTTCTGAAACGTCATGATTCCAAAACTGGCCCAACTGGATCAGGCGTCGCTTGATGGGCCGGCGCCCGGTCGCACGCGCGCTTTGAGCGACGCGATCTCCTGCTCGATCTTCTGCGTTCCGGCGATGCGCACCTCGTCTTTTACGACGTCCTGATTGAGGTAAAAAAGCGCATCCTGGTAACGATCGATCGCGCGTCGATAATGTCCCTTGAAAGCCGATCGTTCGGCCAGCTCAACCCAGTGTGCGACTTTCACTGACGCAATAAACTCTTCAATCGCAACTCTCGACTCGCGAAGCTCTGCTTCATCCGGATAAACTCGCAACGCTGAATCGAGACAATCCATCGCGCGCGTAGCAGTCTCGATCTTGTCGAACGTCCGTGCACGCTGTTGCGCCTGGTGAGTCAACGCCTGCGACTGCCCGCGAGCCCATGCAAGCAAGTGATGTTTGTGCAGCGCGCGAACGCGTTCCTGCCCGGCGCGAATCGCGATTCCTTTTTCACTTCCAAAACTTCCCGAGCGGATCAGTTCATCACTGCGCGAGAGGTAGTCGTGACACAGTTGTGCGACTTCGAGATGCGTTTCTGGAGTTGATCCGGGTGCGTCAGCGGCAGTCGATTGTTTTTGGATCGTGCGAAGTGCGGCTGAGTGGACTGACGGGGAAAATCCTCTCTTGCTACCACGACCGCTTTCGCGAGGCCGGGCCGGCTTCTTCGGTGGTACTCCGTTTTCCAACAGGTACTTCGTCCACGCGCGTCGCATGACGACTTCGCGGGCTGAGAGGGCGACTAACAAAACCACGCTCGCGGCGAGTCCTGCGGGCAGCCACGGAGCTTCATCGCCGCCACGTACGAGGATCCACCAGAGGCCGAAGAACAGTCCGACAGCGATGACGATTGCCGAAACGAGGTAGCCGGTGCTCGACGGCGGCATGCGGCTGCGAGCGTGACGGCCCTGTGCGTCTTCCCTGCTGAAAAACTGTTCTGCTGAGTTGTTTGCCAAACGCCGGTCTCCAGGCCGAGCAAGCTAAAGTCAATCGCATCGTCCGGGGGATAGCCTCACAAGGCTCTCAGGGTGATAATAGTCGGCTTTTTGGGATTGTGCTGTCAATACGCGCCAATCTGGAGTGCGTGATAATCGAAGTTGAGGAAACACGATGAACAATAAACAATTTGCGGGCAAAGTCGCGTTCGTTACCGGCGCAACGTCAGGTATCGGACAGGCATGTGCACTCGCTTTCGCAGCAGCCGGAGCAAACGTCGCTGCCGTCGGTCGGAAAGAAGAAGCATTACGCGATGTCGAAGAGAAGATTCGCGACGCCGGCGGTCAACCGTTAACGATCAAAGCCAATCTTTCTGACGAGCATGAATCCGGGCGTGCAATCGAAGAAACAATCCGCGTCTTCGGCGGCATAGACGTTTTAGTCAACGCCGCCGGGCACATCAGCAACGGCACTATCGAAAACACATCGCTCGAAGCCTGGGACGAGATGATGAACGTCAACGTTCGTGCGGCTTTTCAGTTGATGCAAAAAGCGTTACCAAGCCTGATCGAACGTCGTGGAAACATCGTTAACGTTTCCAGTGTCACCGGCTTGCGCGCATTTCCCGGCGTGCTTGCTTACTGCGTTTCGAAAGCAGCGTTGGACCAGTTAACACGCTGTGCTTCACTCGAGCTCGCGTCAAAAGGCGTGCGAGTTAACGCAGTAAACCCCGGCGTCGTAGTGACGGAGATTCACAAACGCGGCGGAATGAGTGAAGACGCGTACGCAGCCTTTCTCGAACACTCGAAAACGACGCATCCACTCGGCCGCACCGGCCGTCCCGATGAGATCGCCTCGCTGGTCCTATATCTCGCATCAGACGCAGCTTCATGGATCACAGGCGCGACTTACTCGATCGACGGCGGTCGCGCGCAAACCTGTGCGCGTTAGGAACTAACTCGCTATACTTCCGTCTCTCATGAGTACACCAGATCCTTTTGCAAACCAGGCGCCCACTATCATCGTTCGCACTCCGCCGCGAATCAGCGCGATCAGGCTCGTGCTGGCGATCGTCGCAGGCCTTATCGCACTGTTCCTGGGACTACTTCTCCTGCTGGTCATCGGCATCGAAACTGGTCCAGTCGCACTTCTGCTCGGGCTTGTAACCGCGACGATTCCCGTTCCGATTTACATCGCGCTGGTCTTGTGGATCGATCGTTACGAAACCGAACCGCTCTGGATGCTCGCGACTGCGTTCTTCTGGGGCGCTCTCATCGCAACGTTCTTCGCATTTCTTCTGAACACAACGAGCGCGGGGATCGTCGGCGCTTTAACGAATGCGAACGCGGCGGAAGCATTTGGTGCGGTGGTCGCCGCGCCGATAGTTGAGGAAACCGGCAAAGCCATGATTCTCCTCATTTTCTTCTTCTGGAAGAAGGACGAGTTTGACGGCATCGTCGATGGGATCGTTTACGCTTCAATGGTCGCGCTCGGCTTCGCAATGACGGAGAACATTCTTTACTACGGCCGGGCAGCAGCGGCGGGTGGCAGCGCTGCGTTGACGTTGACACTGATCATTCGCGGCTTCTTCGCGCCGTTCTCGCATCCGTTGTTCACGAGCTTGACTGGCATCGGACTCGGCCTCGCGAGGCAGTCGTCAAACGTCGCTGTGAAGTTCCTGACGCCGATTGTCGGTCTGTTGATGGCGATCTTCATGCACAGCATCTGGAACGGCTCGGCTGTTCTGGGTGGCGGTTTTCTTTTTATACTCACTTACCTGATCGTGATGGTTCCCGCTTTCCTCATCATCCTGATCGTGGTTTTGATTGCGCTGCGACGTGAGGGACGAGTCGTGCGAGAGTTTCTCGTGGCCGATCTGGAACGCGGGTTCCTGACACAGGAAGAGTACAACCAACTGGGATCGATCATGGGAAGGATGGGCTCATCGTTCAACGCTTTGTCGTCGAGTGGCGTCAGGGGCTGGCGCTCGCGTATGCGCTTCAATCAGCTCGCGAGTGAGCTGGCTTTTCACCGCAGCCGCGTGTCGCGAGGAGTACACTCCGCGAACGCCGACGAAGAGGCTGCTTACTTGTACGCGTTGCAGAACCTGATCAACGAACTTCGAAAACGGTAACCAGGATTACAGGATCTACATGATTTACATGTAAATCCGATTGTGGCTTATACTGGCGTGGGTTGCGCGGTTACTTCATCAGAGCTGGAAGCTCGTGAGAATCCAACTTCTACCCAGCACGTTTGACGCCCAGGGCGTGGCGACCCTGGACCAGCGGTTGACCTGTTTTGTCATCGACGACTGCGTGGCAGTGGATGCCGGCAGCCTCGCAATTGCTCTGACAAACGAGCAGCGGTCCAAAGTTAAAGACATCATCGTCACCCACCCTCACATGGACCACATCGCCAGCCTGCCGATCTTCATCGACGATCTTTTTCCGAATCTCAAAGACCCGATGCGCGTGCACGCGACGCCTGAAGTCATCGAACTGCTCGAACGCGATGTTTTCAACTGGAACGTGTATCCGCGCTTTTCAGATTTGAATAACGATTATGGTCCAGTGATGGAATACGTGCCGATCCCGCTTGGACAGCCGTTCCAGGTGGCCCATCTCAACGTGATCGCCGTCGCCGTGAATCACATCGTGCCGACGATCGGTCTCGTGGTTTCAGACGGTCAGAAAAGCGTCGCGTTTAGTTCCGACACGGCTGAGACTGAAGAGTTTTGGAAGATTGTGAATCGAATGAAGGAGCTCGACGCGCTCTTGATCGAAGCGTCATTTCCGGATCGGCTGTCGAAGCTCGCACAGGTTTCGCTTCACTTCACACCCGCATCGCTGGGCCAGGAGCTGAAGAAGCTCAATCACAACGGCATGGACATCATGGCCGTCCATCTCAAGCCGAGTTATCGCGAAGAGATAATTCAACAACTCAACGCTCTGAACATTCCGAAGTTGCGTGTGATGGAACCTGGCAGGGTTTACGAGTGGTGAGCGTTACATGACAGGCCTGTCAAACTGAATCGGTTCAAACTCTCTCTCAGCGTGTTCGCCATCGACGCCCTGCAGTGAAACACGACCGCTCGAGAAAAGTTCCTTGACGCGAAATGTTCGTTCGAGGCGATCGCGGCCGGGCATCAACTCGGCCCGAAACGTGACCGGCATTCCCGGTCTGGCCCAAACGTCGCCTGTTCTCCTGTGCGTTTGCACTTTCTTTCTCCTCAACAAAGCTGTCAGAGCACCGGTCGCGCCGCAACCGATCGCCAGACCGCCTAATAACCACCTTGTCCTCTGATTCATTACGCGTAATTTATTCGCAAAGCGGATCAAGCCTCGCGCTAATTGTCGGCAGTCCGCTCAGCGCGCGCTCGGCATTGAGCGGCGTGAAGCTCGCCCATTCGGCCGGCACGGCACTCTCGGCGAACACCGCCTCCACCGGACATTCAGGGACGCACGCATCGCAATCGATACACGTTTCGGGATTGATGACGAGCATGTCGTCGTCGAGATGAAACGCCTCGACAGGGCAAACAAGCGCGCAGTCAGTGTAGCGACAGTTAACGCACGGCTCAGCGACAACGTAAGTCATTTAATCTTTTAGCTCCTTGAGGGAAGGTTCTAAGAAACTCAGGCGGGAAATCTTAACCAGAAAGGCCGCCAGTACACAATCAGAAGTTTCGTTGTCGTAAGTACCTTAGCGGCTTGAGTCACTAGTTCGGAGGCTGGCACAGTGGACAATCTTCGCCGCAACGCGGATCTAGTCTGCATTCGTTGTTGTTGGGGTGAGGTGCCACGAAGCCAAGGTCGCCGTACTTAATAGGTGACATTGGTTGAAGACTCCAAGCAGTGAACACCAAAGTCATTCATTTACGGAAATTAATTCGTAGCCTATGAGGTCCGCTTGCTTTACTTCTCTTGGCCCTTTGTCTTTTGCCTTGTCTACAACAATTTTTGACGCCGCTCTTGCATACAACTCATTTCCAATAATTATTACGTTCCTATTTCTATCTCCTAAGTCGCACAAGTTGCTAGCCAAATTTACGGCTTCTCCCATAACCGTTAACTGTCGTGTCAATGAATGTCCGACCTCCGCCTTGTATACTGGACCACAACTAATTCCGATACGATTATGAATGTCTGGAATATTAAAAACTTCCCACTTCCTCTTAACTTTATCGAATTCTGATTGCATCTCGAGGGCTGTCGTCATAGCTGCAAATTCATGTTCAAGGATAGGATGTTGAACATTAAAAGTAACCATAAACCCATCACCGATGAATTTATCGATTCGCCCCCCACGTCGTATGGCAACATTGCATAACGCCTCAAAATACTCGTTGATAAAGTCTATAACAACTGAAGCATCAAAACGTTTGATCAGCACGGCCGATCGAGACAAATCACTAAAAAGGATGGATGCTTCCGTAGCTCTAGTCTTAGGAGTAATTCCTAGCAGGCCGAAGTTATTGGGCTCTTGAATAAAATCACCGACCTTGGTGGCAATTGAGCCAATTGACCGTTCTACACGTTCTAAATCAACATCATTGAACTGTTTATTATCTTTCTTATTCAAAAACTCGATAACACCCACACATTTCGCTTTATGCATCAGTGGAAAGGCAAGCATCTCATTAGTGCTGATATTCGATACTTCATCAGTCTTAGCTGATACAGCACTCTCTTTCTGGGGGGCATGGATGATTCGGGGTTTCTTCTTTATGAAAATGTCTCCCGCAATGCTCCCTAGTGGCACTCTAACTCCCTTTAGTTTCTCGGAACCTTTTCCTAGAAGAGTTAGAAATACAAGTTCTTTGGGCTCCTCATCTAACTCAGATGGGACGGGCACAAGAATAGAACTGCTGTTTGCTTCAAGCGCATCGGACAGGCTCGCCAACTCATATTCAATTGCATATATCTTGCCGGTTATGACCCCCCCGGCTGTTATTGCCGTTTTATGTTTTTCGCTTAGATCTGAATAGCTATTTTCGATTTCAGTAAGTTTCTGGCGTGCGCTATTAAGTTCAGCTTCCAACTTCGCTTGCTGTAACTGAGCCTGTAATTTCGTGATGTGGACCGTCAATGCGACAACGGTCCCTAAAATTGATAGAAGTCCTACGATCAAGCCAATTAATTGAGGAAGAGTCATGTCACAGAGCGCTCCTTAATTGAAGGGGAGATCTAAAATAGCGATCCACCGATACGACTAGAATTAGATTGAGATTCTAACTCTGAGAATCTCTTGATTCTTGAATAGCAGATTACGAAAACCACAATAGCGAGTTTGCAAGGATGCCGAGCTCGGGAGTCAGCCTCGAATTAAACGGCAGGAGGGTATTTCTGTTCGGAAGAAAAGTCAATGTTGCGAATTGACATTGTTGCGAATTGACCACTAAAAAATCTACTCCAAAAGGGTATTCGTTGCCTTAAATAAAATCTACTCGAAAAGTAGACATCTTCCGCGCCCCACCTCATATTGCTGATCTAAACACGCCAACAAAATCACATGAGCTTGTAACCTTCCGCGCTGGTTAATCGTGATGGTGTTGGAACGCGATTTTGATGGGAGCAGAAGGAGAAAGCATGAGAGTTTTTATAGCCGGGGCGACCGGCGTGTTAGGTCGTCGGATGGTGCGACAGTTCAGAAAGAAAAACCACCGGGTCGTCGGTTTGGCCCGCGACGAAAACGGAAAACAGACCATTGAAAGATTAGGAGGCGAAGCCATCTTCGGCGATATCTTCGATGCCGATTCGATCGCGCGTGCGGTCAAGCAAGCGGACGTCGTAATTCACGCCGCAACTGCGATTCCTACTAAAGTGTCGAGCAATCATACGGATTGGGCGATGAACGATCGGCTCAGGCGTGAAGGCACTCGCGCGCTCGCCCAAGCGGCAGCGAAGCTTGGAGCGAAAAGTTATATTCAGCAAAGCGTCGTGTGGGTCGCGCGCCCGGCCGACGATTCGTTCTTCGACGAAACAACAGTAGTAAAGCAGCCGGATGAACTCTACCGTTCCGCCTTCGACGGCGAGCAAATCGCATCGGAAGCCGGCGACAAACACGGATTCAACGTCGCGATCCTGCGCTGCGGCGGTTTTTACGCACCCGATGCGACGCACACACGAACGTTCGCCCGCGGGCTATTAAAAAGACGCTTGCCGATCATCGGTAGTGGAGAAGCCGTCTCGGCCAATCTACACGCTGATGATGCGGCGAGCGCGTTCGTGACGGCCGCGGAAGCAGGCAGGCGAGGGCTGTGGCACGTCACCGATGACGAGCCGATGACGATTAGAGAAATGTTGTTTGAGTTTGCACGTGAGCTCGGCACTCGTGGGCCAAGGCACATCCCTTTGTGGCTCGCCAAACTGTTTGTCTGGAAAGGCGTGATCCAGTTTTTTACACGTTCGACGCGCACTTCCAACCGGCGCTTCCGCGAAGAGATGGGCTGGTCGCCGCAGTTTTCTTCCTTTCGTGTGGGTTTAGGCGAAGTTATTGAGACATGGCGAACGGAAGGTTTCGTCAACTAAGCGAGGTTAAAGTTATGACTAATCAAAATACGCGGACGTTGAAACGAATAGCATGGGGAGTGATCGCACTTCACTTTGTCATCGTGGTGCTGCATTCGATCGCGCACGAGGTGTTGTCAGTCAAAGCCACTCCGGCGCAGTTGTCGTTCATCATCCCGGTCATCATCGTGACGCCGCTGGTTGCTGGATTCCTGCTGGCGAAACATTACAGGGCCGGGATGGTGCTGCTGGCAGCTTCGATGCTTGGCTCGTTCGTATTCGGTTTGTACTACCACTTCGTTGCAGACACGATCGATCACGTGTCACACGTAGCGCATCTGCAACCCGCATTTTGGTCGCAGATGTTCCAGGCCACGGCTTACCTGCTCGCGATATCCGAATTGGTCGGCGTGGTGGTCGGGTCTATTTCGCTTTTGAATCGAAGGCAATCTTTCAACGGTTATGCGACTCGAACAGACTTTTAACGAGAATCAAAAATTCTTGTGGGGTCTCAGCTATCGAATGACAGGTAGCGCGGCAGACGCTGACGACGTCTTGCAGGAAACGTTTGTCCGGCTGATGCAAAAGCCTCCCGCGGACACGGAGGAACCGTTGCGTCCATGGTTAGTGCGCGTGGCGGTGAATCTTAGTCGCGACATCCTGCGCCGGCGGAGGCGGCAGGAATACGTCGGGCAATGGCTGCCGGCGCCGTTCGAAACTGAAAACAACGAAGACGTGTTGTCACTTCTGGATTTTCAGGCCGGTACATCAGACGCGCGCGATCCGTCAGCTCGCTATGAAATGCTCGAGAGCGTGTCGTTCGCCTTTCTGCTGGCGCTTGAATTATTAACTCCGACGCAACGAGCGGTTTTGCTTTTGCGAGATGTCTTCGACTTCAACGTCGGCGAGACTGCGGAAATCCTGCAGTTGAGTGAGCCCAACGTTAAGACCACGCACCACCGCGCCCGCCGCGTGATGCGTGAGTATGAAGAAAAAAGATTCGTGCCGCATAAATCACTCGTCGAAAAGACCGGGCGGGTAGTGGCCCAACTCGTAGAGTTTCTGACCAAACGAGACACCGAAGGAGCGGCCAAACTGCTCGCGGCGAATATC
Source organism: Pyrinomonadaceae bacterium (assembly GCA_035761985.1). Classification (GTDB taxonomy): domain Bacteria; phylum Acidobacteriota; class Blastocatellia; order Pyrinomonadales; family Pyrinomonadaceae; genus PSRF01. Next base: position 30,852 of record DASTQB010000316.1, on the reverse strand, counting down.
GTTTGTTTAAGCGATGGTGGCGGAGAAGTTTTTGCGGCGCGCGTCCCGGTTGTAGGACGAAGCAAAGTGTCTTTGTTCTTGTCGAATCTCTTGAACGCGACAAGTGCGTTTACGTCCAGAACGCGGGCGCTGGAGATGAACGGCTTGTTCGCGATGGCCACTGAAAGAGACAACGCACCGGCCGGCTACGCTAAGAAGGTCGCGACACTATTCCAGATCAACGACGAAGGTCAGATTAACAGGATCTATTTCGTGATGGCTTCGCGCAAGCTGGCTGCAGTACCCGAGGTTGAAAAATGAGTTTGCCGGTTACTGAGATTATTGAAATGGTTCGCACCCGTGTTCGAGCTCGCGACAAGTCGCTTGTACGTGAAGTTCTCACAGCCCCGAGCGTGATGATCCGAAACGTGCGCGTTCTCGACGTTGTCACCCGATGATCAAAACTTTGCTGCCATGGCCCGACAACTGAATCCATCACACCGCCCAGCGCAGGAAGCCCAACTCGAACGCGACGGGTAGCCACACCGCGACGTCCGCGAGTACTTGGCCCGGATCTTTTCCACTCTCCAACGCTGCGACTCGCACCGCCGGGTAGGTTGACGTGGGGTTCTCGCACGCTCTAAGAAAAGCGAATTGCCAGTCTGAAATCTCTTCCATGTGGACGCGATAGTTTGAGCGTCCGATCGCGACAAATGAAGTGCGTGGCGCGGGCGGCTCCGGGCGTTCGCCCAGGTCCGAACTTTTTAAGAAATCCACCAGGGGAAACTTCGTCTCCAACAGACGCAAGCATGGAGTTACCTGTACCATCCGCTCCTCGCCGAAGACTGCGAAGGGTGAAACGTGCTCGACTGCCGGCGGATCGTCCTCCGTGCCGCGCGTGCGCAGGACTTCGGCCCGCGCACGCTCGATTCGCGCGAGCTCCGGCGGCAGGTCGAGCATGGCACTCATGTCGGCGTCGAGCTCGCAGTTCTTCGGCTTCGTCTCCTCAAGGAATCGTGGGAAGTTCGCGCCGAGGTCGTAGAGGCTGTAGGAGTCCGGCGGCATAGTGATGACGTACGCTTTGGCGAAAGCGTCGAACACCGAGTCGCCGACGAAACCGCGCAGCACAGGAAAGTCTGCACGCATACATTCGAGCAGCCGGAGTACGTAACCTCCGGTATAAACCGCGAGTCGTTCGCGAGCAGGAAGTCCGCGCGTTCCTGCGACGACGTCCTCAGCGCGCAGCCCGTGTCGCCTCTCAGCCACATCCAACTTCTCGCGAAGGTCGCCACGCTCGACGATCACAGTCTTCATCCAGTGCTCCAGGACGTTGAGTGATTGTTCAGACATCGCTTGTTACAAGTTGGAAGTCGACCGGATTCGAGACTGCGGACGCCGCGTCAGACTGACGAATAGGCGCGCCCGGATTCTCGCCGCGCAGCGCCGCTTCCGCCTTGCGCAACTCCACAACCAGTTCGGGGAAGTCCGGGATGTTAGAGTCCCACTCAAGCAGCGTCGACACGCCGCCCGTTAGTTCCTGGGCCAACCTGTACAACTCCCACACGCGCGCCGGCACGGGCTGGTCGTGCGTGTCGACGAGGAAGCGCCCGCAGTCCGTTGGTCCAGCGAGATGAATCTGCACGACCGCGTCATGCGGCACGCTCCGGATGTAGTGCTCCGCGTCAAAGCCGTGGTTGTAGGCAGACACGTAGACGTTGTTGACGTCGAGCAGCAGTCCGCACCCGGTTTCACTCGCCAGCTCTGATAGAAAGGTCCACTCGGCGATCGTCGACTCCTTAAACTCCAAATAGCTCGAAGGGTTCTCCAGCACGAGCGGCCTTTCGAGAAACTCCTGCACTTGCCGGACACGGCCGGCTACGTGCCGCAGGCTTTCCTCGGTGAACGGCAGCGGCAGGAGGTCGTGAGTGTTGACACCCGCGACTCCAGTCCAGCACAAGTGATCTGAGATCCACGCAGGTCGGACAAACTTCGCGAGCGCTTTCAACTTGTCGAGGTAGTCCCAATTCACAGGGTCTGTGCTCCCGATTGAGAGCGACACGCCGTGCATCACTACCGGGCGGATGGACACCACGTGTTCAAGCACGCGGCGCGCGTAGCCAAAGTTGTCGATGAAGTTCTCACTGATGATCTCGAACCACTCCACGTCCGGATCGTGATTCATCAGGTAGGAGAAGTGCTGGTTACGCAGGCCGACCCCCAGGCCGAGGTTCGGAAGACCTCGTCGCGGAGGCCGGCTGGCGCGTACTTCAACAGTCGAGTCGTGGATCATGTCGAGGGCGGGAATGCGAGGCGCAGCTCGCTATCCCTGGGCTTCTCGGGAATGGGCTGCTTGCGGTGTTTGAGCACTTTGACGTAAGCGTTCCAGGCCACGTCGTAGACGCGATCGCCCACGTCGTATCTAAGCAGACCATCCAGTCCTTTGATCCTCTCCGGCGCGGCCGTCTCGCCGACGAAGTCGAAGAGCTCCATGGTCCCAAACGGTTGATCGGGCTGAGTGGAGTCAGGTATTGGATAAAGCTGCGAGGCCGAGATGGGGACTGCACAACCGCCGAAACTGCCGCACTTGTTGTCTGAAGGCGCACTGTAAAGCTTTCCTGGTGCCTGCGCTTGTACCTGCAACGGCCGGGTCGGGTTCAGATGGTCACGCAAAGCTTTGGGACTGCACGTCGCGCTCTGCCCCTGCACCTGAACGAAACCACAGCCGCCCTCTGCCTTGCAGGTGTTCGATCCGCGGCAGGAGTGGAACACTTCGACCTGCGCGCACGTGGCGCTGCGTTCGCCGCTAAGCTCGAGCCCCTGGCAGGCGTGATACAACTCTCCCGGCGTCTTGGCGGCGATGCCTTGCGTGATGTCCGGGTATCGCCCGAAGACCGCCCAGCATATCGACACACGATCGCCTGAGCCGTACATCGAAGGGCTTGGAAATCCGGTCGTCTCAGCCGTCCAGAATCCGCGAAGTACACGCGTGATGCCGGCGATCGAGCCTGCGGCCGCCTGGCTGAAGATCTTGTAGTTCGCCGCATCTGCCTTCAGGTTGTTGAGTGCGGCCGCAATATCCGTCGCCGGCGGGAGGTTCCACTTGTTCGCTTTATAGTCCTCCTCATTCGTCATCAACATTTCGGCCGTCCACTTGTTGCCCGCCGCATGCCACTGGTCCCATGTGAGCACTCCGCCCGCCTTCAGCAGAGCGTCGATGGCGAGGAATCGATCGTGGTGATCGAGCGCGCCGTTCTGGCTGCGCGAGACCGTGTTCCCTGAAGGGTCTTTCTGAACGCCTGTGTCTGTGTAGTTCGGGTAGTTGAAGTTCAACGCTTTCTCGTCCGGCTGGAACTTTCCTTTGACCGGCGCATACTGGAGCACGCCGCGCATCTGCCTGATCCACTCGGCAACGCCTTCACCCTCGCCCTGATCGGTGATGGCGTTGATCATGTTCAGGATGTTCTCCATCGCGGAAGGCACGCTGATCTCGCCCGACGCCATCGTTGGCATTTTGGGGTACTCGGGCTTGTGATGACTGCTGCTTGCGTTGAAGAGATCTCGCTCCAGTGTTCCGCGGTTGAAGACAGTTTCGAAGAGGCTGGTGCCGTCGTCGTAGACGATCTCCATGTATTCCCATAGACACTTGTACATCCAGCCGATGGTTCCGAACATCGGGAGTTCTTTTCCAACCTCCCAGGTTTCGAACGGGGCGACGGGGAAGTACTTGCTCTCTTTGTTCGGGTCGATGATCTTCTTTGCGTCCTTCTCATTCTGTTCGATCGCGAGGAAGAGACGGTTCTGGTCCACGGTCAACGCGTCGAGCTTGACCTTGATATCGTTGTAGCCGTCGATGGTGTCCTTAAAGTCGACGATGTGCGGGATCACGGTCTTGTCTTCCCCGTAACAGATCCAGCCGTAGTTTTCGTCTACGAGTGCATTGCTTGTGTAGCTCGGCATCACGCCGAGCGTCTTGGCGATATTCGAGGCGAGTTGCAGGTGCAGCATCTCATCGATGAAGACGCTGAAGAAGTGATTGAACGCGAGGGCGTTCGGATTGTCCGCGGGTTCGCGTGCGGGCGACGCGCCGGGCCACAGCCGGCCGCGGTAGAAGTCATTTCCCTTGCTGGTGATCTGGTGCATTCCTTGTATGGAGTACATCGAGACCATATAGAGCGGAAGGGTGAACAGTTCGACGTCGATCGCCGCCTGCGCTATGGCCTGCAAGGCGGCCGTATCAGTGTTGATATTTTTGATCGGGCGATCCTTTAGTTCGGGACGTTGGAAACTTTCCATATTTTAGTTATGACCTCCGGCTGGTGTGAGAACAAGGTGTGTAAGACTGTTTCGGCGGGTCGCGACTTCAGACCCAGTTTAGAGCTGCGGACGAAATCGGGCGGATGATACTTCCGCAAGTTTTGAAAAAGCAAGAAGTGTAGCGGCGGGCGGTTATTGGTGTAAGGACAACTGAGAAAACAAGCAGCGTGCGAACGTGAGTTTACGAACTTCAAGACCTATCGTGGACCAGCAACCCTCGTTCTCTGCACAAGCGGATTTCCCCGCTCACCCGTACAAGCAGATCAATCTTTAGCTTCAGAAACCTGAGTAAAGTCGTTGCGTGTCAACCCGGAGTATTGCCTGATGGCGGATGTCATCGCCGCTTCCACTGAATCAAATAAATCATCATTTTCACAATTCCAGCGTTCGTCGGAGTGAAAAAGATAGACCTCGGTTGAGGCTCATACTTACACACCGCCAATCGCTTGAACGTTTGTTGGTGCTGTGACCCAACAAAATGTCGTACGTATTCCGTTTTCTTTAGATTGGATGCGTCAGCAAAACATAAGACTGTTGCTCCATCAATTTTGTCAGGCGGTCTACTCATCAACTCTCCAACGGACCAGGGTCTTCAAAAGCGACACGGCACTCTTACAGCTTTGGCTCCAAAAGGCGTTGATTCCATGCATTTACGCGGCTTGTAAACTGTGCCATCGAATCTATAAAAGTTGCGGTAGTGAGTGCGGGCGGTAGCTATGTTCGTTTCTATGTCATGCAAGCCATGCGATTTAGCTTTGAGAACATCGACCATGAGAGTGGCACCCCATAACACATTCCGATAACCTTTAGCGGTCTTAAGAAAAACCCAGAACCAGACATTATCAGCTCCGGTCAGGCAATAACGCTCACCGGAGGAACGTACTATGAACGCCAGGCGATTCCGGTTCAGCGTTATTCGGGAGGCAACAAACGACGATCGAACATCAGCGTTCTCCGTTATGGCTTGTCCACGGCACGACTCCTTTACTACATCACGGAGTAATGGAACCAAAGCGTCGGGTAGCTTCGCAGGCCGTTTAAATTCCTCATCAAGATAGAAGCTTCTTTGGCCTACCGATGGTCCACTCCACAACAGAATTAAAGTTACCAACAGGACCAGCTTCATACCAGTTACTCCTCAATCGTTGGAATGCGCTATCGAGCGATTAAGAACCGGACGGACGAGAGTGCCAGCGCTCGACAGGTACGTCCCCTTCGAAACCATAGAAACGCAGATCGGATGCGGTGAGCATCTTCGTCAGCATGATGATCTGGCCCGTGTGCATCGAGAAGTGTTCGGTCACGTGGAAGATGGCTTCGAGGAGGTCGACGTCGTGGCCCTGGATTGTTCGATGGGAGAGGAGCGTTGACGGATCAAGAGAGCGGAGGACTTTTTCGACGTCCGCGAGTGTTGAGTGGAGCAAGGTCAGCAACTCGGCGCGGGTGATTACGTCACGTTGGGCGAACTCTGCGTCACGGACACGAGTGTCAGGTTCGGATCCAAGCCCGGTAACAATCCACTGCCGCGCATTCCCGCACAGGTGCAGCACCAGATTCCCAATGCTGTTCGACTCCTCGTTCGCACGCCACCAGATCTGCTCGTCCGTCAGCTTCTCCAGACAGCGTTCGATCTTCGGCTGATAGTGCCCCAGCAGATACTCCAACGCACGATCGATAAACGCAGCCCCAAGCGCATTGTCGCGTGCAGTTTCAGACATCCTCATCGCCTGTCGCTTCTGGACGCCGTTTGTGCTTGGCTTTGCGCTGCGCAGGACGCGCCACTTCCTCGGGCTTGGCTCGTGAGAGAGGATGCCCCGGCGGCGCGACGGGTTTGCGAAGGCTGTCGAACACCGGCCTCGCCTGCGGCTGCTTCGTCTTTGGTGGAGAACTTCTTTTCGCCATCGTTCGCCCCCACTCAGTTTTTCCGGAACTGCCGCGATGCTATCGCCACGGCAAATGGAGTGTCAATAAAAACGGAGGTTCAGGACCAAAAGTTAAGGGCGCGAGCTGAATCCCCTTGGCGGGTCTGCTCGCGCCGCATCGAATGTGCCGGCTTCTTGCTAAAGGACGGGTTTAGGCTTCGCTGCCACGAGGCGTCTTCGAAATCAGCCTCAACGCGTTGGTGGTTTCCTGCCGTCGACGCTGCTGAAACTCGGTAACCCAATTGGTTACAGTTTCAACCATATCGCGCGCGGTTTCACGAGCCGCATTTGCTTTTGCCTTAACGACTGGACGAGTTTTCTCGCCCTTTTTAACGATTCGGATTTGTTTCTTCTCAGACATTGCTAATTTATCGGGTTTCGAGTGAATCTGAATGTATCCAACGAATTTCCCGCCACACAGTTCCCAAAATATAAAGACCATGAAGTGCTGACTTGCGCTTACGCTTGCAAAGAAGAGGCCACATCCGCTAACGCGCACCTCGAAACAAAAAAGGGCCACTTCACGCCAAAAATTTTTCCGGAGACAGGTCAACGGGTGCTTTGTACGGTCGCAAACCGTACACTGCGAATAGAACAGTGGACTTCTAGCGAGACAGGCTACGATTCTTCGACCAACTGCGCGTGCTTGTGCTTCATGTCGAGCGCCCAAATCACCTTGTGAGTGCGGTAAACCACGAGAGCGAGTCCGATCGCTGCGCCGATGTTCACGTACTTCAGGCCGTTCGCCATTGTCCGCGTCCCGTACTGCACCAGCAGGGCGTTGATAATGATGAGCGCCAGACGAAATTCAGTCGGTCCGAACTTCAGGTAACTGATCTTCAACCGGTCAGTCGCGGAAAACGCGAGAAACGTACTGACTTCGTAACCAGCGAATATTGCGAGCATGATCAGGATCTGGTAGCGCGACTTTTCCGGGAGTATGAACGCGTAGCCGATGATTATCGAACACAGGAACAGGTAATCGAGGAGATGATCCATGTAATAGCCCCATCTCACCAGGCCTGTCCCGCGATACTTTCCGATCTTGCCGTCGTAGTGGTCAGTCACATATTGGAGCCCCACCATTGCAGACACGCCCCAGAGCCAGCGCAGGTCACTCGCTGCCAGGTAGGAGAAAAACAGAATCAAACCCGACCAGACGAGCGTCAGCATCGTCAGGTGATACGTCTCGAGCCACGCGGGAATTCGGGGTAAAACCCTGACGGCGAGCCGGCGTTCAAAGGGGGTCAGAAAGGAGTTGTTGCTTTTACTTGCGCCTGGGAATTGTTGGGTTTCAATCATGGCTTTTTATCAGGTCGTCCGCCGCGACACGGTGCAAGACGCAAGCCAGCGATTTTCCGCCGCTTTTTGAACTTCTAGAGAGGATGCACGGATTTCTATCCGACGAGTGTCGGCTTTTTATTTTGACTGGCGGAACCGCGGAATTAAATGAAAACCACTGACTGTGAACTCGGGATCTCGAACCGCCGGCGGCAGCGGTTGTTTCGACAGGCGAGCATGTCGTCGATCCTGACGAGGTAATCCCGCGACTTTTGAAAACGAGCACGGTCCTGCTCGTTTGCGCCTCGCGGCGGCTGCGGTTTCTTCGTCCGCTTCAACCAGCGGACGTCATATTCGGCGCGCTCGCGACAGTGAGGACAGCTATACGTCGCCTTTTTGATCTCTTCCTTCTCGTTAAAAAAATCACGCTCGTTCATAAACCCTGGGCCTCACACAACTCACGCAGGTATCGAAAACTGTAAATTCCGGTTTCGTGACCGTCACTCCAGCGAAAGTTGAGCGCGTAACGCCCGACAATGCTAAGGTCGCGGATTTCAATATTCTCAGAAATGCTTTCCGGCTTCAACATGCGTTCGCCCGTCCACTCGTTCACACACTGCGCGCACGGGCACGCGCGCCGCAGTTCGGCCGCGTTGTAACGGCATTGCCGGTCGTCGCCCCACGTTATTCGCACACTGAAATCGTCTTCGTGTTTGATTTCACGTGGCTCGATGGCTGGTCCGCGTCGTTCATCCATTAAAATTTACTTCTGCTCCGGGAACTTGAATCCAATGTAAGTGCCCGCGCTTAGTCCCATCAACCCGAGCAGGGTCGTACTAAACTCCGGCATCGTCAGGTTATTGTAAACCGAAGATATGAAAATAATCCCGAGCACGATCGTCCAGGCAAAGATCTGGAAACGATGGAAGCTGTAACCGCTCGAGTCGGAAAGAATGTCGCGAAGGAAACCGGCGGAGGCGGGCGTCTGCTGCGACCCAAGCGCGCGTATCTGCTGATCGATCTGGCCGATACGCGTCCGTGCATCGAGCAACTGCCGGCCCAAAGCCTCGCGGTTTGATTGATCCACGGCATTCGTTGTTGTTGCGTCGAGAGCGTCGAACTGCGTCTGAATCTCAGCGATGCTTTGTTCGAGCGCAAGTTTTTCAGCCGTGAGATCCTGAAACTGGTTTGTCTTGCTCGCGTCTTTGCCGTTGTCGATCATCGCCTCGCCGAGTGCGGTACCCGCGCTAATGCCCATCAGTGCAAGCAGCGACGCAGTGATCGTGTCGAGCGCGCTGGTGATAAGCCAAATGGTTACGTACGAGGCATAGATGAGGAAAAACCAGAATGCCATCTGTGCGCGCCCGAGGTTGTACGGGCGTCTTTTGCCGGGCGCGGGTGGCGGGCCGGGTTCGCGAATGATGTTTGTCTTACGAACGAGCCATAGCAGCAGGATTAAGGTGGCGCCGATTATTAAGACTGCGATCACGCCGTACACGGGCGAGATCACCGTCAATGGCAGCGGGTTGTCCTTCTCATGCACACTATCGAACGCGGACCCGTCTTCGAGGCCCACGCTGAGCGTCACTGGGCGTCTGATTCCACTCGGCGCGCCTAACAGGTCAGTCCAAACTCTTTTGTTATCGGGACTGATCTCCAGGTGATAGATGAGGCGGCCTTTTTCGAGGTGAAGCTCCTCCGGGTAATTCCCCCTGATTGCGCGGCCGTTTATGTAGGGAACAAGTTTTGAGGCGTCGTGCTGTTCGTGTTCGTCCCACTTTTCGAGGTGTTCGACCCTGAATTCAAGAATATCGTCCAATTCCACCTTGCCGGCGACGGACGTAACCCTGGGTGATGGTTCGGGAGTCGGACTCGGCGATGGTTGAACTGCAGGTTGAGCATCGGCAGTCGCTGTTGAAGATGGAGCTTGCGCAAACGCGCTGTCGATCGTGACGGCGAATACGCCAACCAGCATGAGTAGTTGGACCACTCGGATTGCGTTCTTTGTTCGCATTGATGCGTCCTCGCGCTATTCGTCTGGATTGAAGGAACAAAGCTTAAAGCTGTAAAGCGACTATCAAGGATGGAACCCTTAATGCAGAGGCCCTGGGATCGTTAGCAGGACGAAATCCTGTCAAGAGAAGATTAGAATCCGTGCGCGGTCGAAATCAACTATTCGCTTCGAGGGCTTTGGCGACATCGTTCGCGGTCACGTCGAAGTGCGACGCGTTCCACACCGCTTTTCCGTTTCGCAAAACAATCACCTGGGGCGTTTCGTGCCGCACTCCCGTCAGGTCCGCAAGTTCGCGCGAGATCTCGCGAGCCGTTTGGACCTCGAGAATGTTCACGTCACCCTCGAGCTTCTGCATTTCACGATATGCTCTAGCGCTGATCGAGCAGGCGTTACTGTGCTTGAAAACAAGGACCGGTCGCTGCTTCGAGTCTGTCATGAGATTGTCGAGCGTCGTCCGATCTGCAATTCTGAAGAAGTTTTTCCCCATGACCCGTTAATTCCTTTGCGAATTTTTCCGGGCCTCATTATACAAGATTGTAGAAATACAAACTTTCTTATTGACGACCGGACAGAATCGGCTTATTGTGCCGCAGCTATCGAGAAAGCTTTGGCTGTCCTCAGAGCCCTGGCTACTTACCGACGCCTCACGAGTCTCTTAACAGATTCTCTGCTTTCTCAGACGCGGACGAACTACGTCCAAAAACCTCATCAAAGGAGAAAGTGTATGTTCATTAAACCGGATCCTCGTCTCACCCGACGAATTCCATTCAGCCTCATCTGTGCCGTTCTGATCTTCATGGCGACTTCACAGGATACACGCGCGGACGAACTCGCCGTCTGGAATTTCAACGATTCCAATTTGAACGTCGATCGTGGAAGCGGCACGCTCACAGGCAACATCAACGTCCTGAACCTGCTGTTTGCAGCAGGCACGACTACCAACGCCCGGCAGGGAGATATCGCCGGGCAGGCGCTTTCGCTTCAGGGCGGAAGCGGCGTTGCCAACAATGGACGGAACATCACGTTCAATGTCAGCACGGTTGGTTTCTCGAATATCGTCGTGAGTTTTGCGACGCAGGGCACGAGCACAGGGTTCAACAGTAACCAGTTTCAATACAGTCTCGACGGGATAAACTTCATCGACTTCGGATCACCTTACGTTCCCGCGACTACGTTTGGAGCGGTGCCGATAGTGTTCAGCCTCGCTGCGATCGCGGGACTCGACAACAATCCGAACGCCGCATTCCGGATCGTTTTTAATGGCGCGACTTCGTCAACCGGGACAAACCGGATCGATAACTTTGTTGTCGAAGGAATCAACGCGACGAACGCGACGATTCCCGAGCCTACGACTGCCGTGTTGTTGCTGAGCGGGCTCGGTGGCCTTTACAAGCTGAAACGGAAACGAGCCACAAAAATGCAGAAGCACGAATGAGTAAAAACCCATTCGTGCTTTTGTCGCGTTAGCTCGCGATTAATTCCAGTCGCCGACGAGTACAAACGGCGCCCAGTAGAAGGGTGCGCTGTATTTCTTGCCGGAGATCATGGCTAACTGCGCGCCGCGCAGCGCGCCGGAGGAGGTGGTGCTTTCGCTCGTGCTCAAAAGACGGCGGTAGAAGTCTGTCATCAGATCGGCCGTGGATTTATCTGCGACCGACCATAGACTGACGCCAACCGTCGGGGCGCCGGCGTACATGAAAGCTCTTGTAAGACCCATCACGCCTTCACCTCGCTTCTCTTTGCCGAGGCCTGTCTCGCAGGCCGAGAGCATCACGAGAGGCGAGCCAAGGCGCAGGTTAAAGACTTCGTCCGTACGCACGAAGCCGTCGTGTGTCTTGTTGCCGACGAGCGACAGGACCACGCCGGTGAACTGCGGCCGCTCGGCGTTCAGCAGGCCGTGTGTGGCCACGTGAATGATGCGGTACTTGCTGACGTCGCGCGTGCCGAGGTTCTCTTCGTTCGCGTCGAGGTCGAGCCAGACGTCTGCCTGACCGCCGGAAGCCTTCGCGAGCTTGGAAATCTGTTCGGCCTCCGTGCGTGTGCCGTTCAGTCGCGATAGCGGTAAACCTTCCATCGCACCGGTTGGCGCCGGTGGAGCGGAGCCTGCAACGTCTGCAAGTGCGCCCTGGATTCCGAGGCCGCGGACTTCTGCGTCGCTCGCGGGCGCACCAGCCGGTTTGCGCGCGCGCGTGTCGTTTGAATTGAATACCGGGTCAGCAATGATCAGCATCGAGCGTGCAGTAGACTTCGCTCGCTGCTGCTTGATTGCGCCCACTACCGACGCGGAAGGTGCGTAGACGATCTCGTTTGTCTTGACGAGGTATCCGAGCGATGAAAAATCACCAGTGTCAGGGGCCTTGAGCAACACTTCGAACGGTATGTAGTTGAGTGCGCCATCGGCAACAACCATCAGGCGTTTCTCGCCGATCATTGCAGCCGCGGGCTCCAGCACGACCTTGTAGAGCGCGTTGGATGCCGCAACGAAAGGAGCAACTTCTTCCGGCGCAGCAGAAGCGATACCCAAACCGCGATTTGCCTCAGCGACGTCGATGCCGACGATTCGCCGCTGGAGTTTGGATGGAATCAACTGCGCACGAAGATCCGTGGCGAGCTTGTCGACGTTTGCGCGTGAAGGCAGTTTGAACAAACTCACCGCGCCTTTGCTTACCGCAAACAGATACGACTCGTCCGCCTGCAATGCGTATTCTACGAGCACTGTTTGATCGTCGAGAACGTTCTGCTGCGCTTCGGCGAGAGTCAGAGGCTTGTTCGCAGTCAGCGTTGCGTAACGCGGACTGGCAGTGCGAATCTGGTTCTCGATTTCTTCAAACTCCAGCTGGAGTTTTTCGAGTTCTTCATCGAGTTCAGCAGGCTTTTTCTTCAACTCTTCTGTTGAGACATTAATTCCCGTCAGGATATCGGCGATGTCCTGCTGGCGATCGAGGTTTTCCTGTTTGCGTTTCAACAGTTCAACGGGAACGCCTTCAGTTATCGCTGCACCTGTTTCATTGAGCATGTCGAGCAACGAACGCGCGCGTGACTGTTCGTTGATGCGGAACGCCTCGCCTGCGTACTCCAACGCCTTGCCGCTAAGCGGCGTACCCGCTGCGGGGCTGGCGATCAAAGCCATCGATGCGTAAGCCCCGGCTGCTTCGTCAAAAACGTCTTTGATGGTTGCGAGAAACGTGCTTCGCGATTCGTCTGCTCGCAAACTTCCCTGCCTGAGTGTTTCGATGGTGGCGAGTGACTCACGATAGTTCGTCAACGCCGACTCACGCAGCGACAACGCTTTCTTCTGATCTTTCTCCTGTACCGCCTGCAACCACAAACTTCGTCCCATGCCGCGCTGCGCGGGCCACATCAGATCGAGTCGCTTGTCGTCGTGCGCACCTTTTTTCGCGTCGTTATAGAACTTCGTCGCGTCTTTGAACTTGCCCTGCCGTAGCAAAATGTCGCCCAGACTCGTCCGCGCTGCAGCGCGGAAACGTCGCACCTGCCCGAGTTTGGCGATTCCGGCGATGCTGCTTCCGGCAGCCTCGAGCGCGTTGGTGAAATGCTTTTTCGCGGTTTCGAGATCGCCGTCGGCGTACGCGAGCCGGCCCATGCCGAGTTCGTAGCTCGAATAAACAATTGAGACACGATACTCGTCGAGCTCTTTCTTCGCTTCGAGAGCAACGGTCAGCGCGCTAGTCGGTGCTGACACGCGGACGTCGCCTGTCGAAATACCACCGACGATTGCACCAAACCCGCCGAACCTCCGGCTGACCTTTGACGCGGCACCTTCGGGCTTTTTGACGACCATGCGTCCATAAGCCGATCTCGCATCGGCCGTTTTGCCGAGCCTGTAGTTGACGTCGCCGATTTTTGCGAGCATGAGGTTGGCGTTGTACTTGTCGTCTCCAATCCCAACCGCTGCGTTGACCACTTCTTTTTTCGCTTCGAAAGCCGAGAACCCCTCCAACGCTTTTTGATAGTTCTCTAGCGCAACCTGGTACTGGCCCTGCCGCAGGTACAGATCGCCGAGCTCATTATGCGTCGCAGCCATACCGCTGTTGTTCTTGGCACTGGTGTAGAGGTTGAGAGCGTTTCGCAATTGAATGAGTGCTTGATCCGCTCGTCCACGTTTCAGCAGACGGCGTCCTTCCCGCAACGCTGCGCCGGCCTGGTCAGCCTGCTGCCCGTAAGCCGGCGCGATGGGAGTAATCATCAACATCACGACCAGGCAAACGTTAACTAATCTCCTCATTTCACTTCCCTTTCGATAACTCTTGAACGTTGGAGTTTTATTTATGAATCAGATCGAGTGTGGCGACGAGCGTCGAGCGCGGCGACGACGCCATCATCACCAGCGAAGGCTGCGGATCGCTCTTGGCCAAACCAAGTCCGCGCGTCGTTGCCTGTTGCTCCGCATCCGTTTCCGCGCCGCCGATCTTTTGCACCTTGTCGCGTTTGAGAGGCTCCTGCAACTCTTTCTTGATCTCCGCCCACACTTCGCTGCTGGGCTTGACTGGACAACTCTCCTTCGAGTCGCGGCACAAAGCTATCAGTTCGTCTTCAATCGGAATTCCCTTCAAAGGTTCACGCGTAAAAACGAAGAAGACACGTTCGGTGCCGCCCACGTCGTCGAATGCAAACCAGCGTAGTTTTTCCTCAGCAGCCTGGCTCGACGGAATTTCGAATGGAACATGCGCTTGAATGTAGTTGCCAGCTTCGTCGAGTTGCGCGTCCGGATAAATCATCACGGCTGGACCATCGTTGGTGGTGTTGAAAATGTAGAGATAACCGTCGGCGTTCGTTTCGAGAAGTACACGGACGCGATCGCCGCTGCGGAAAACATGATCCGGATCTGTTCGCACGGCGAGTCCGGTCGAATCGCGCATGAATAAGGTCAACCCGAGTCCGATGCGTGGCGTGTTGACGGGTTTCGACGGCGTGCTCGCAGCCGTGCCTGCATCTGAGGTCGTTGCAGGGGTACTAGTGCTCTTCTCAGGCGGTTTGTTCGTCGTCGCAGGAACCGTCGACTTTGGCCGCCTTCGGCTCGGCTTTGCGGCCGCGCCTGAGCTTGCGGTCTTCTTCTCCTTAGGCCGCGAGGTCAGAAACGCGCCGCGAACGTCGTCCCCATCCTGGACCTGCGCAGCAATTCCAATAACCACGGCACAGAGACAAACGAAGGCTGAAACCATCACGCTCAATCGCATTGAAATCTCCTTATTGGCTCAATCGGTATCGAAGTTCTTCCGGCGGCTGCGCCTGCGCGCGCGTTGACGTGCCCGCGAGGGCTAATTGTGCTGGATACGAATGTCAAAGACAATGGGATTGGTTGGATCCGGAACCGCTTTTACCCTGACAAACGGCGACCGGGGATTAGAGTCGTCATGCTCAGTGACCGGCTGATTCTGCTGAAACTGGGCCAAAAACGCCTTCAATTCTGTCTGGTGCGCCGCCGATAAAGGCTCTCCAGTGACCGCTTGATTCATGAACGACGGCGACGGCAACTCCGACCTCGCGAAGATGATTGTAAACCGATCCGTTCCCGGATTTGTGTCTAACGTGATGTTGTTGCCGGCCCCTTTTGGAAAACTGAACTCAACTCCACGCGTGACGCGGTTGCTCGTGACTCCTGAATCGGGCAGCGGCTTTGTCGTGAGAAACGCGGTCGGCTGGTTCTTTTCACCCGGCCCGAAGATGTACACATAACCGTCTTCGTTGAAGATGAAACGAAACTTGAACGACTGTCCTGAAGCAAGCGGCACCAGTGCCGCAACTCTCGTCGTTTCTCCATCGGCAACTGTCGGTTCCAGCTCAAGCCAGTAGCGAGTGATCTCTACAGGTGCGCTGACGGCGGCGTTTGAGTTATTGACGTTTGGACCAGTAGTGCCGGTCGCTCGCGAACGGTTCCACAACCAGAAACCTCCGACGCCCGCAACTACAAGCAGCACCAGCAACACTCCGACACCAATCAGAATTCCTGCTTTGCCCTTTGAAGCAGGTGCCGGTTGCGGTTGCACTTTCGGAGTTTCAGCAGGCTGCGGCGCACGCTGCACAGTCACGCTCGACGCCATCGCGGCTGATTCAGCGATTGTAGCCGCCGGCACCTCAGCCCTCGGCTGAGGTTTGGCCGGTTCGAAAACTGTCGCGTCGTTTTTTACAACTTGCGGCGGTGCGGATGTCGGCGTCGCATCCATAGTGATCGTCGGCGCGTTAACGTCTGACTTCGTGTCGAGGCCGCGAGCGATTGGAACTGTTTCACCGAAGTTCACAGTTTGCTGACCTGTAACAGCAGCGGGCGCCGAAGCAAGACCCGCGCGCAGTTCCTCAGCAAGTGCACCTGCTGTCGGTTGTCGATCCGCACGATCTTTGGCAGTCGCACGTTCGATCGCAGCACTAAACCCCATCGGAACACCGAGTGCGACTTCATGCAGTGGCCTTGGCCTGGTTGTGACATGCTCGCGGCGCAACTCGTGCAAAGTGTTACCCGAGAAACAACGGCGTCCGAGAATCATCTCGTAAAAAACAAGACCAAGACTGTAGATGTCAGCCCGACCATCGATCTCTGTATTCTGATCGCGTGGAATCTCACCCCACTGCTCCGGCGACATGTAATAAGGAGTGCCAAGCACCTGGCCCGCCATCGTGAGCGCCGTGTTTCCACCGTTGTCCCCCGCGATCTCACGCATCTTCGCGATTCCGAGATCGAGCAGTTTCACCACTGGTGGACCACCCTCCGCTCTTCCGATCATGATGTTCTCGGGTTTCAGATCGCGATGCACAACACCCATCGAATGTGCGGTGTCGAGAACGCTCATGATTGGCGTGAGAATGTCGAGCGCTTCAGCGGCCGTGAACCTGCCGCGCGTTTTGATCTCGTGATCGAGGGTGTGGCCTTCGACGTACTCCATCACCATGTAGATGGTGCCGTCAGCGGCAGTCCGGAGGTCGTAAACAGTGACTGCGTTCGGATGTCGAAAACGGCGCGCGGCCTGTCCCTCGCGTCTGAAGCGTCGCAGCCACTCCGCGTTGTTTCTGACTTCGGGTGGAAGAACCTTGATGGCGACGCGATCGCCGAGCAGAATGTGACGGGCACGATAAACCGCGCCCATTCCGCCCTTGCCCAGCAGCGCTTCCATCTGATACTGCCCGTCGAGCACGGTATTGACGATCGACGCCGGATCGGCCTCGAGGACCTCGCCGTCAATCGAACAGAAACTCACGCTGTCGTCGTATTTTGCTTTGCAGGCAGTGCAGTACTTCATGCCAGAGACAGTTTACAGGATTTGCATGATTTTGCAGGATTCACATGATTTAATCCTGTAAATCTTGTAAATCCTGAAATCCTGTCAGGAGTAAATCGTCTTCGCGTAGTCTTCGACCATGCGGTCGCTGTTGTATTTCGGCGCGAGCGTTTGAATCGCGCGCTTCATCATCGCGATCCACTTCCGAGGCAGTCCATCGTCTTCTCGATCGTAAAAGAGCGGCACTAGTTTCAACTCGAGTGTGCTGTAAAGCGACTCAGCATCGCTCGCATCGATCTCGGCGACCTCGGTGCTGACGTTGCCATTGCCGATCGCAAACCCGTTGGTTCCGTCATAGCCTTCGAGCCACCAGCCGTCGAGTATGGAAAAATTCAAACCACCATTAATTGCCACCTTCTCTCCGCTCGTTCCCGAGGCTTCCTGAGGACGCCGCGGAACGTTCAGCCAAACGTCGACCGATTGGACCAACTGCCGCGCGATCTCCTGATCGTAATCCTCGAGAAACACCGCGCGCTGCCGCACCGACGGATCGTATTTCCACTGGGCCAACTGTTGCAGCACCTGTTTCGATCCCTCGTCCTGCGGATGCGCTTTGCCGGCAAATACAAACTGCACCGGCCGCTCTTCGTTATTGATCAATTTCAACAGCCGTTCTCGATCGGTGAGTATGAGGTTCCAGCGTTTGTAACCCGCCACGCGACGCGCAAAACCGATAGTCAACGCGTGCGGATCAAACACCGTCTTCGCTGCTTCGATGTAATCCGCGCGTTCCCCTGCAGCCGTTCGCGACACTACCGCTCGATGACGAATAAACGCTACCAGCCGCTCTTTCAGACTCACGTGCGCGGCCCACAACTCTTCATCCGGGATCCGCGCGATCGCTTCACTCCACGCATCCTGATTACGAATCCTGCTGTCCCAATCCTGGCCCACATACTGTTCGAGCAGGTGACGCAGCAACGGCGAGACCCAGGTCGGCGCATGAACACCGTTGGTAATGTGAGTGATGGGAATTTCTTCGAGTGTTTTATCGGGCCAAAGCCTCTGCCAGAGCGCTCGCGAAACTTCGCCGTGCTTACGACTCACGCCGTTCGTCGAACGGCACATGCGAATCGCGAGCGGCGTCAGTCCATATCGCTCGGTTTTGTTGGTGGGATCGACGCGGCCAAGCGAAAGAAACTCTTCTTCGCTTAGACCAAGCTCGTTTAAGTAACCTGGACCAAACGCACGTGTGACAAGCGCAGCATCAAACTCATCGTTGCCCGCGGCAACCGGCGTGTGCGTTGTGAAAACGCACTGCTGTTTCACGGTCTCAGCCGCAGCTGCGAATGGCTGCGCGCCTGTTTGCACGATCTCTCGCGCGAGCTCGAGCGTAAGAAAAGCAGAGTGGCCCTCGTTGAGGTGAAACACTCGCGGAGAGATACCTAGCTTTCGCAGCAGCCGCACACCGCCGATACCGAGCAACATCTCCTGCACGATTCGCGTTTCGCGATCGCCGCCGTAAAGATGCCCCGTGACCCAGCGATCAGTCTCGACATTCTCGGGAATGTTTGTATCGAGCAGGTAAAGCTGCACTCGGCCAACGTCAGCTCGCCACACCTGGGCCAGCACTTTACGCTCGCGGATCGTGACCTCGATGCGAAGCGGCGTGTTGTCGCTGTTCGTTACCTGATGAATCGGCAGGTCGTTTGGAAATGTTTCGCCGTAGTGTTCTTCCTGCCAGCCGTCGTTGCGCAGTCGCTGGCGAAAGTAACCGTAGCGATACAGCAGGCCGACCGCGATGAGCGGCAATCCGAGATCACTCGCAGACTTCAGATGATCGCCGGCGAGTATGCCCAAGCCGCCTGAGTAAAGTGGCAGCGAAGTATGAACACCAAACTCCGCGCAGAAGTAAGCAACCGGATGATCAGACGTGATCGACTTGCCTTCATGCTGCCAGTGCGGACTGGCAGCCATGTACGATTGAAAACTCTCGCTGAGACGACTTACACGTTCGAGGTAAACGGGATCTGTAGCCGCTTCGGCCAGTCGATAGGCAGATGTTTTCGCCAGAAGTTGTCGTGGATTGCGTTCACATTCTTCCCAGATCTCGGGATCGAGATCGCGAAACACACTCTCGCCATCCGCTGCCCAACTCCACCAGTAATTCCACGCGAGTCGTTCAAGCGGAATTAGCGGTTCGGGTAACGCATTGTTCCGCTGCACACGTTGCTCCAATTCAATCATTCGTAGTTAGCAAAGTTGGCAAGTCTACTAGAATTCGTGGTGGTCGAGAAATGCGGGCGCCTGTTTGGCAAGAAAAGTTGGCAGGAAAACAGGACCGTTCGAAGCGCTGAACCATCACTCATCGCGGGGCTGAGTTCTGATTTCGTCGAACATGTCCTGGCGTCGCAGCGCTTCGGCAACTCCCTTTGCCTTGTGCTCGGTCAGCGGGTGATCGGGGTCGGTGCTCGCGATTTCAAAAACACGGTCGTCCAGCATCACCACTCCGAGCGAGCCGAGCGTAACGCCGGGCGTGATAATGATCTCGTCCATGTTGTGGATACGGAAGCGCCCGGTTTGCTCAACCCACTCTTCGAGAAATGGGTCGCGCAAAGCGTGTTCAGCTTCGGACTCGGAAAGATACGCCCCTTCGACGATGAGACAATATTCGCGCACTTCTCTGGATGTTTGGTGAGCAGGTTTCTGGACCAAGAGCGCCGGGAGGTAACTTTATCATCAGAAAGCAGAAAAAAGAATAGGTCCTATAGGACATATACGACCTATAGGACCTATCGGGATTGAACGACGCGCGCTTACCGGGCCCGCGCGTACTGCCGATTCAACGTGTCACGCAAGCGCGCGAAGTAAGAATCGAAAGTTACGAAGCCGGTGCTGCCCTGGAAAAACGCCCTGCCACCGGTTTCATTGCTCAGCCTGTTCAACGAGCTCTGTCCATAGCTGGCTGCCAAACGGCTCTGGCTCGTCAGGCCAACTGACGGAGCGTAAAAACTGAACACCGAAACGTTACGTTTGTTCGCCTCCCGGATGGCGCGGTCGATGTCGACCGTATGACCCGCCGCCGTGGAATCAAATCCTCGCGACGTGTCCAAACCATCTGAAATCAGCAACACCGCGTTGGCGTTGGTCCAGTTGCTCTCAAACTTCTTCAACGCTTCCACTACTTCAACGTACGGGTTGAACGGCGAACTAGCGGTACTCGCAACCGGCATACGCAGCGACTTTGCAGCGTTCTCGAGGTCGGTTGTAAACGGTTGTTTGACCTGCAGCGAACCCGCCCTGATGTAGCCAACCATCACGCGCGATCCTTCCGGTAACGAGCGGATGAAATCGCGTGTTACGCCAATCTCGTTAGCAACCTGCGACACGAGATCGTCCTGTATCAGAACTGCAATATTCAGAGGTTCAATTGACTGTAAACTCTGCGATCCGTCCGTTTTGCCCAACGTAATTCCAATGGTGGACAGGGCAATCAGAAACGCCACAGATAACGCAAAAACTTTCCTGTATAACATGACTTTCACTACTCCTATTCCGAGCCACTGTGATGCGCCACAGGTCGTAAAAGATGGCCGTAAAACAGCCGCGGATTAACGCGAATGAACACAGATTCAGCCTTCATCAGCGTCTATCCGTGTCATCCGCGGCCCAACTTGCCTTTGCCCCGCGCGCTCGGATAAATTACAGCCCTAAATCGGAACAAATCCTTCTTCAAATTTCGCATGCCTGAAAGGAATCAAACTTATGAAAGTCTATCCGACCGAAGCTATCAGAAATCTGTCTGTCATTGGACATGGCGACGCAGGGAAGACGCAGCTTATTAGTTCGCTTCTCTACGTCGCCGGAGCCACACCACGCTGGGGAAAGGTAGACGAAGGCACCACGGTCACCGATTACGAAGAAGACTCAATAGCCCGCAAGATCACACTCAATACCGCACTCGCACATCTCGAGCATCGCGATACCAAGCTGAATTTTATTGACACGCCGGGATACGCGGCTTTCGTCGCTCACGCCCGTCCCGCACTGCGCGTCGCCGATTGCGCCATCGTCGTTGTTGACGGTGTCAAAGGCGTGGAAGTGCAGACTGAAAAGACATGGGCGTACGCAAACGAGTTTATGGTTCCGCGAGTGATGGTAATCACAAAGCTCGACAAGGAACACGCAGACTTCGGCGCCGCGCTCGAAAGCGCACAAAAAACTTTTAGTAGAGCCATCATTCCCTTTACGTTACCGATTGGAAAAGAGAAAGACTTCCGCGGCGTCGTCGACGTGGTCCACATGAAAGCCTACGAGCTCGGTGCCGATGGACAGGCGAAAGAGATCGACATCCCATCCGAAGGTCGTGACATTGTCGATAAAACCCGCGAACGCCTGGTCGAGCTGGTTGCAGAGTCGAACGATCAGTTGATGGAAAAGTATTTCGAGAACGGAACACTCGACGAGGAAGACATTCTTCCAAACATCAACAACGCTATCGCACAAAGCAAACTGTGCCCGGTGTTTGCTGTTTCAAGTATGACGCAGGTTGGCCTGCGAGCCTTGCTTAACGGGCTCGTCGATTACGCTCCGGATCCCGCTCATCATGAAACCGAATGGGGCAAGCCGGTTGACGCAGCGCCGGATGCAGAGCGCATCGGCCGCAAGTACAGCGACAGCGAGCCGCTCTCGGCTTACTGCTTCAGGACGGTTGCGGATCCGTTTGCAGGACGTATCAACGTGTTCAAGATCATCAGCGGTCACGTGCAAACCGACGCTAACGCGCTCAACTCCACTCGCGGAGTCGCGGAACGCCTCGGAGCGCTTCACACGATGCAGGGTAAACAACTCGACAAAGTCGCTGAAGCCCATGCCGGCGACATCGTCGCGTGCGTGAAACTCAAAGAGACGCAGACGGGCGACACGCTCTGCGATAAGCAGGCGCAGATTGTTTACGATCCGGTCGAGTATCCCGAGGCGGCAATTGCATTCGCGATTGAGCCGAAGTCGCGTCAGGACGAGGAGAAGATCAGCGGTGCGCTGCACAAGATCCTCGAAGAGGATCCGGCGCTTCACTTCACTCGCGATCCGCAGACCAAAGAGTTTTTGCTGTCAGGATCAGGACAGTTGCACGTCGAGACTGTGGTTGAAAAGTTGAAGAAACGTTACGGCGTCGAAGTTACGCTTCATCCGCCGAAGGTTCCGTACAAAGAGACGATCACACAGCGTGCGGAGGTCCAGGGCAGGCACAAGAAACAGACTGGCGGCCGCGGACAGTTTGGCGATTGCAAGTGTGTGTTTGAGCCGTTGCCGCGTGGTGGTGGTTTTATTTTCGAAGACAAGATCTTCGGCGGCTCGGTTCCGGCAAATTTCCGCCCGGCGATCGAGAAAGGAATCATCGAAGCGGCGAAGGCGGGCGCGATTGCCGGTTACCCGCTCGTTGACTTCAAAGTGCAGTTGATCGACGGCTCGTATCATCCGGTCGATTCTGACGAGCACTCGTTCCGTGCCGCTGGTCGCAAGGCTTTTCGTGCTGCTATGGAGAAGGTGAAACCTTCAATACTCGAGCCGGTGATGGACGTCGAGATCGCCGCGCCGCAGGAATACAGCGGCGATATCATGGGCGACCTCAACTCGCGTCGCGGCCGTGTGCAGGGCATGGAGATGAGCGGCAAGCAACAGGTGATCAAGGCGCAGGTGCCGATGGCCGAGATGCTGAATTACCAGTCGATACTCAACTCGATCACCGCCGCGCGCGGATCGTTCCACATGCAGTTTTCGCACTACGATCCGGTCCCGGGCCAGTTGGCCCAGAAGATCGTGGAGCAGTCACGCGCTGAAGGACGAATCAGAGGCGGCGAGGAAGAAGAGTAAAGCCGCGGATGAACACAGATGAACGCGGATGGTCACTATCTGTGATCATCCGCGCTTTTGTCCGCGTTCATCCGCGTTACGGTTTTACTCGGGGTTCGCGGGCTTGCGTGTGCGGAGCGGCCCAAAACTCGGTGGAATCACGTTAGTTTTGATCGTGTAGTCGGATGGGACCTCGAACAGTGTTTTCGCAGGTTCCGTCCGGCTGATGTTTGTGAGCTTGTAGGTCGTTTCGCCAAAACGCGGATCGCTGTGACGAGTCATAACCACCAACTGAAGCTCCGGTGAATACCAGCGCTCGCTCAGGATCTGTATCGGACGCTCATTACCAATCTCGCCCGCTGGAATCGTGACCGTCGTGCGCGTTCCTTCAGCTTCAACGCCCTCGATCATCTGCTTCCCAAGCTGCTCCGTCACTGCGTTCGCATCCGCTTTGCTGGTGCGGAAAGCGTATGTGCCACCCACGCCACCTTCGGTACGCATCGTGAAGTGTTCGACTCCCGGAGGCGGCACTCGCGCCGCGTCAACAGGTGCATCAGGCGGCGCGGTCATGACCACGTTTCCACTCGCGGCGGCCTCGCCTAGTCCAAGTTTGAATGCAAACCCCTGACTCTGGCCGATTCCGACACCCGGCCGGCTCAACTCAAACCGGAAAGGCGTGCTCTTGTGAGCAACACGCGACTTGGAATCGAGCGAGTAAGTCACATGTGCTACCGGATCGTGGATAAAAATCGTTTGCAACGGCTCATCGCCTGAACCCAACACGCCCAGACCTTTCAACGACTGCTCGCGGCGCGTGCGGCCTTCGCTATCGCGATAGACCGAGCTCGTAAACTTATTGACGATGCGATTGCCGTCGCTAAGTGTCTGGATCGTTTCGGTAACGGCTTCACCGGAATATGGAGCACCTTTAACGATCTTGCCCGTAAAGCTTTCGGAGGCGACGAACACAACGTTGCGATCGGGCGGCGGCGCGCCTTCCGGTCCCTGGAACACGCGTTCCCTGATCACCATAGTACCTTCCGGGGCCGGGTGCTGTGCGGCGACAACAGTGGCGAGCGATAACAAAATAGCTGTGGCGAGGAGTCCAGTTAGTCTTTTCATTTCTCTTCCCTTTCAATTAACGGCGCGGCTGCGCGCGGTGCTTAGTTACTGAATGAAACGTATGGCGTGGGCCATTCCATCGACCCCGAATAAAACGTCGGCTTTAACTTTCTCGTTGTACCGTTCCATGTTCACTGGTAGACCAAATCTTCCGAGTGCCGAACGCGGCAGTTCCACGCGAACGATCTGTCCGCCGTCCTGGAGACTCGCGGGACTCATGTACCCGAGTGGAATGAAGTCGGTTGCGATCTCGTTGCCGACGTGATTTGCGACCGTGTTTTCAGGCCTGCGTACTGGAACCTGACGTCGCGCTGGCTTTCTGATGATCTGACGTTTGGGCGTTTCGACTTGCCGTTCTTCTTCGACCGTATCTTTCGCGAGTTGATTGTCAGGCTTAACTGGCGTTTCGACCTGCTTCGGGGCTTGTGATTCTTTGAACGCTTGTTGCGGAACATCATTCGGGTTGCGCCAGCGAAGTGCGACGACACTCATCACAATCAACAGCATCGCCGCCACTGCCGCTAACCAGTAGCCTGCATTCGACCGCTTCTTCGTGAGTGGAGTGACGACTCGTTGCGCGCGAAACGCCTCGAGCAACGCAACCTCGACATTAGCAGGCGCGGAGACCGTCTCCATCTCGCCCGCGAGCGATTGCAAACCGCGCGTCAACATTTCTTCATCGCGCAGCCGCGCGGCACAGCCGTCACAAGTCTCGCTGTGGGCCAATGCGTCTGCGCGTTGCTCGGCAGCCATCATCTGGCCCCGTGCCAAGTCGCTCACCACATTTTCGAATCTTTGACAGTTCATGCAAAACACCTCGCCGTCTTCACTGTTGCGGAACCGGAGCTTTCGGTCTCGGCTGCCGGTCGCAACTTTGCGAGCAGAAGCGCTCGCGCCCGGTGCAAACGCGATCTTACCGTGCCGATCGCGCACCCCAGGATTTCGGCAGTCTCTCCATAACTGATGTCCTGCAACTCACACAGGACTACAACCTCGCGATACTTTGAGGGCAGGCTCAATACGGCCTTCCGCACTGATTCAATAGTCTCCGCACGTGTCAGATCCTCGAGGGGACACAAATCCGCCGTCGCGTGTATCGACGGCGCCTCGTCGTCGTAGTCGTCACCGAGCGGCGCCAGGTTCTGTTCGGTCCGCAAACGACGAAGCACGTAGTTGCGGGCGACGCCGAGCAGGAACGCGCTGACCGAGCCGCGCGCGGGATCAAACGTGTGGCCTTCGCGCATCAGGAACAGGAAAACTTCCTGCGTCACGTCCTCGGCGATTGGCTTCGAGCCGCTCATTTGCAGGGCAAACCTGTAAATCGAGCCCTGGCGGCGGTGATAGAGCTGCGCCAGTGCTTCTTCGTCGCCGGCGAGCATCAACCGCAATAATTCGGAATCGTGGAGTTCGCTGTTCAGGTTCATTAGCCCTTTGAGCCCGTTGGTCAGTGGTATTCGCTCAGCAGGGTACGAAAGTTCCAGAATCTTGAAGAGTTTACAGGAAACGGTCCTGGAAGTCGGCAGTGTTGCGGCGCAGGGCGAGCCAGTCTGTGAAAATCGGAGGGTTGTGGAGCCAGACGGTGAGCCACTGGGCGACTTCCTCCGCGAGATCTTTGTTCACGGATTTTGGACTGGCCGCGATGATCTCGAGCTCGTTTTTCAGTTGAAACACGGATTGGCGCAGATGTTCGAGCCCGGATTGATCGAGTTCAAACTGCTGGCGCAGATTTTCGATCTTGTCCATCAAGAGCGTCGCGCCGTAAAGCGTGCCGAAGGTCAGATCGTCGGGGGTGAATAATGAAGCGCGTTCGCGCCATTGGAGGTCGGCTTCGAGAATCTGTGGATGACCGAGGCGGACGTTATGATCTGCTAGAGTGCGCGCAATTGCAGCGGGACTAACCGGCGTCCCGAAACGCTCCAGCACCGCTTCCTGAATCAAATTCAGTTCGGAAGCGCCCGCAACCTCTTTCTCCATCCGCTCCCAAACGTCGATGATGTATTCGTCTCGGGTGGCCAAAGATCTATTTCTGGATCTTCTTGATGAGTCGCAACGCGTGGTTGCGCGCGATTAGCGGGACGTGTTCGTCAGTGCTGAGATCCTGCAGCAGCGAGAGCAACTGGCGCGGGTCTGACAGTCCATCTCGCTTGAGCAACGACTCCATCGCTTCCATCAACTTCGGCGCATTCAACGGCTGGTTCTCACGCGCGACCGAAATATCGAAAATCAGAATCGCCTGGTCAGCCGCCTTGCGATACTCGGTTACGAGAGTCGAAGCGTTGTTGTCGTTGGTCCAGTTGAACTCAGCCACACGTTTGCGATCGCCGCGCTGCATACCGATGCGCATCGTTCCGAGATGAGGAAACTGTTTGCTCGACTGGTAGTCCGTTTCCGACTCGAGAAACTGCAACGCCTGCCACGACGATTTTATCCGTTCAAGCGCAGCCGGAGAGAGTTCGACTTTTTCGACGATCGGCGTGTCTTCGTTCAAACGTTCGAAGGTAACGGTGCCACGCCCGCTCTCATCGTGTTCAATCAGAATTCGTTTGACGACAAACTTCGGCTGCAGAAACTCATACGTGTACTTAACAGCTTCTGAAGACTTGTTCTCAACGCTCGCTCCGGTAGATCCGGTAGCCTGTTGCGGGCGCGCATTATGTTTACCATCCTGCGCACAAATGGAAATCGCCGCGCTCAAAACCAGGAGCGCGGCGGGGAGCACTTGCCTCAATGATTTTTTCCTATTCACTCAAACTTTACCGACACCAGCTTCGAGACGCCTGCCTCCTCCATCGTCACGCCGTACAGGGCGCGAGCCATCTCCATCGTCCTCTTGTTATGGGTGATTACGATAAATTGCGTATCGGCAGACATCTGGACGACCTTATCAGTAAAGCGTCCCACGTTCGCTTCGTCAAGTGGAGCGTCGACCTCGTCGAGCAAGCAGAACGGCGCCGGACGGTAATGAAAGATGCCGAGCACGAGCGCAAGGGCCGCCATCGCCTTCTCGCCGCCTGACAAAAGCAACACGTTCTGAAGCCGTTTGCCGGGCGGTTGGGCCACCACGTCGATGCCCGACTCGAGCACGTCGTCGGCGTCGATCAAACTCATCTCGCCGCGGCCGCCGCCAAACAACTCCTGGAACAACGCGCTGAAGTTTTTGTTGATCTGCTCGAACGCGTGACGGAAACGTTCGCGCGAACGTTTTTTGATTTCCCGCAACGCTTCTTCGGTTGCGGAGATGCCTTCGATGATGTCCTGCCGCTGGACGGTGAGGAACAGTAAACGCTGTTCCGCTTCCGCCAGCTCTTCAAGCGCCATCATGTTTACGCCGCCAAAACCTTCGAGACGCGTGCGCAACTCTTCAACTCGCGTGTGGCTCGCATCGAGATCAAACTCTTCAGGGAACGTCAGATCGCGCGCGAGATCTTCGAGCGACTGGCCCAACTCGGTGTGGCAGTTTTCGTGAACGAAAGTCTGCCGCGCCTGGGCTTCAGCTCGCTGCACTTCGAGAGCGCCGCGAGAATCGCGAACTTCAGCAGCACGGCGGTTCAGGTCGGACAGTTCTTCTGAAAACTCGTCGGCCTGCCGGCGAGCTTCGTGTAGTTTGTTTGAGAGCTCTGCGATTTCCTGTTCTTCGCGTGCGCGATCGCTTTCGACTGTGCTCGCGGCGAGTTCGAGTTCTGCGATCGACGTGCGCAGTTCTTCGCTGCGTCCGCCCATCTCGGCGAGTTCCATCCGGTGTCGATCGACTCGCGCGGCAAAGTCGGCGAGTTCGCCTTCGAGCCGGCGCAGTTCGGCGGTGGTGGCGCGACGTCGCTCAGCCGCGGCGGCGGCGGTTGCGCGCTGCTCGGCAAGCGATTCGCTCTCGACCTCTGTTTCTCTTCGCAGTTCGTTCAGAAGCGCCGATGCTTTGATGACGTTGTCAGCCGCTGCTTCGCGCGCGGCTTCGGCGGCTTCAGCTTCCAGCAACGCACGTGCACGCCGGTTTTCAACTTCCAACCGTTCTTCTTCGACGCGAAGTGAATCCTGGCCTACGACGCGCATGTGACGTTCGGCGCGTTCGACTTCCTGCGCAAGGTTCGTCGACGTGTGTTCACACGCGAGCGCCTCGCGTTCTTCACGCCCGATTGCTTCGTTCAACAGGACAACGGCATCTTCCAGTCCCACGAGCCGCGCACGCGCATCCTTCGCAGCTTTATCGGCACCGTCGACTTCGCGCGCCAACGCTTCGGCACGCGTTTCCAGCTCGCGCAACTCTCGCTTGAACGCAAGCAATCCGGCACCTTCTTCGAGATCACGCGCGTCGCCGGCATTTACGAATTGTCCACTGGCAATCCAGTCGCCGTTCAACGTCACGTACATCTCGCCGGTCGCGATCGACTTCGCCATGGCGTCGTCGAGACTCGCTGCGAGTCGTGCATTTATCTTTTGCGGCAGGGTGCGTTTGAGAACGGTGACGAGTTGCTGTGGCGCGCCTAGCAGATCGCAGATCCGCAGATCATCGCGAAAACCTTCAACGAGGCTGAAGGACAGTGACGAACGTTCTTCAAGCCTGCAAGCGAGCGCCGTAACCGTGTTCACTTCTTCACTGCCGCCGTGCAAACCGGCAACAAGAAAACTCGCACGTCCGCCGTTGTTCTCGCGCAGCCACTGCGCCGCGAGAACCGCATCCTCCGGCGTCGGCACCACGATCGATTGCAACGAAGATCCGAGCACGCCCTCGACCGCACGTTCCCACTTCGCATCGACGTTCAACGCATCGGCAAGCGTGCCGATGAAATGAAAATCGCGCGGTGTTTCGCTCGGCGCAAAGATTAGCTGCACTGCGGGAGAGTAATAAGCGCGTCGCTGGTCCAGCTCCTTCAGACTCTCGAGCCGGTGACTCGCACGCGAATACTCATCGCGCACTCTCGTTAACTCTGCTTCCGTGTCGCTGACGGCTTCATGCCCTCGCACCACAGCATCGACTGCCGTTTCGCGTTCCGCTTGCAGCTTTGCCACACGCGCACGGGCATCGCCGAGTTCGCGTGCAAACTTCTCCGCTTCCAGCTTTCTTTCGGCGTGCTGGCTCGCAGCGCGATCGCCTTCACGTGCAAGGCCCTCGGCCTGTTGTCCAAGCCGCTCGAGCGTCGTTTCGAGTTGGCGTGCGATCTCGCGCACTCGTTCGGCGAGTGCCGTTTGCGAAAGCAGTTCGGTGCGCGCGCTTTCGATCTCGATCTCCGCCGCGTTTGCGGCGGCGAGTTTCTCCGCGTACGACTCCTCGGCAGTTCTTAACACGAGGGCACTCTGATCCGCTTCCTGCCGGAGTCGCGCGTCTTCTTCCTGCAAGCGACGGCATTCCGCTTCGATCAACACGAGCCGCGACGTTAAAGCTTCGATCTCAGCCGCAACTTCGTTCCTGCGCTTCTCGATCTCACTCAACTGCTCCTGCTGGTAGACGCACTCGCGCGCCTGTCGATCGCGTCGCAACACTGCTTCAGCAGCAGCGGCGCGTGCAGTTGCCAGCGCGTCTTCCAAACTCCTCGCTTGCTGGGTCGCAGAACGCGCTGCTTCTTCGCGCTGACTCAGATCTTCGGCGATGCTGAGTTCGAGCTCAGTGACTTCTGCGAGCTTTGCTTTCGTCTCTTCGAGCACGAGGGCGAGCTTGCGATCCTCAGCTACATAAACGTGACGCAGAAGCTCACGCAACTCTTCACGCAGCACGCCATAACGTCGAGCTTTCGCAGCCTGGCGTCGCAGGCTGTTTACCTGGCGATCGATCTCGGCAACGATGTCGGAGATGCGAGATAGGTTTGAGCGTGCAGACTCGAGCCGCGCTTCAGTAGCGCGCTGGCGCACGCGAAACTTCGTGATGCCTGCCGCCTCTTCGATGATCGTGCGACGGTCCATCGGCTTCGCGGAAAGGATCTGCCCGATGCGTCCCTGCTCGATGATCGCGTAGTGACCGCCGGCCAAACCTGTTCCCGAAAACAGATCCTGAATATCTCGCAGGCGGCACACCTTGTCGTTCAGCAGATACTCGCTCTCACCCGAACGGTACAAGCGGCGTGTAACCGAGACGGCTTCGCCGGGAGCAAACTCGAGCGCGAGATTTCTTCGTCGCCAGTGACGCTTGTGTGATCGATGGACCGGAGCTGACTCAGGAACAGGTTGGTCCGTCGTCTCTGCCGGCACTGCGTCTGTAGCTGCTGCCGCGACAGCTTCGACCGCGGGCTCGGGTTGTTCCTGCGGAAGGATGTCGTCGAGATTCACCAGTCGATCGTCAATGCGTTCGAGAGTTGAATCGATGTCTTCGATATCGGGTTCAGCTTCGAGCACTTCATCACGGACCAGGTGCATCACCACTTCCGCCATGCCGCTCGGCTGGCGGTTGCGTGAGCCCTGAAAGATGACGTCTTTCATCTCGCCGCCGCGAAGGTGTTTGACGCGCTGCTCGCCGAGCACCCATGCAATCGCATCGGCGACGTTGCTCTTGCCGCAGCCGTTGGGACCAACGATGGCGGTGATTCCGTCCCCAGTGAAGATTATTTCGGTGTAGTCGGCGAAGGATTTGAAGCCGGTGATTTCCAGGCGTTGGAGTTTAAACATTAGCTAGACAAGCTCTGTTTTCGGCCAGCCTCTGGAGCGCGAGATTTGATTCCGAGGCTCAAATTTCGGGTCGGACCACTATAAGTTGGAGCCGCTTAGAATGTCAACCACAACTTGAAGTACGGGTGACTTAAGTGAAGTGAGTAGCAAAGTTAAGCATCCGTGTAATCCGTGGTCTGTTTTTGCCGCGGCTTACACGGATGGAAAATCAGATTGGCGGCCTCCGGCGATGATACAGGAGGAGCTTAACGCCTGGACGAAGCTCGAAAGTGCCTCCGGGCTGTTTCGACATTACCTGCTCGTAAAGCTCGCCAAAGTTAGCTTCCACTTCGGCCTTTTGGCTCTCGCTGGCGATTATGATCGGCTCAGTAGTTGCGGCCATGCGTCCGAAGTAGCCGACGCGCGTGTAGTCGCGCAGGTACCAGGGCAGCGGCCAGTAGTCGACGCTGAGGATCGAGATCCCCGTCCGTTCTCCGGATTCCGCCTTCGCGATCTTTTCGATCTCATTCACCAGATCGAGAGTAGGTCGTGTCGTGTGCGCGTAAAC
>DASTQB010000315.1:0-6599 GCA_035761985.1 Pyrinomonadaceae bacterium | reverse complement strand
GCGCCGGTGGTGGTCTGTTCAGAAATGTTGGACCAGTGATTGCCGGGCTCGCGCCGACGTCCACGCCTGCTGCTTTGCGTCAACCACCACCGTTCAGCACGTCGTCTACGAGCGTGATCGATCCGGACTTGCAGTTCCCGCAAGTTCATGAGTGGTCGGTGAGCGTGCCACGAGAGATCGGTAAGAACGTTCTCGAAGCAAACTACATCGGCAAACACGCCGTTCACCTGCTCGGTGGTTACAACGTAAACCAGGTGAACATCTTTGCGTCGGTGGCCGGAGTTTCAGAGGCGAATTTCCTCGACGCTTTCAACAAGATCAGGGCAAACCCGAACTACAACAGCCCCCTGATCAACCTGATCATGTCGGGCAATGCCGCAAACAACGGCGGCACCGCGAGGTTCCGCGCACTCAACACGACAAGCATCACGCAGGGAAGCGTCGCCGCAGCGGCTCTCGTCGTTTCGCAGAAGACGTGTGTTGCTGCTGACGTGACCGCCGGCCTTTGCACGAATGCACAGCTCAACCGGCGCCTGCTCGACCTGCACGGTTTTCCGTTCCTGCTGCAGCCGTATCCGCAGTTCACGGGCGGCATCAACGTTTTCGACAGCAACGACTATTCGAACTATCACGGACTTCAGTTGATCTTCAAACGACGCATCAGCGCCGGATTGGGGTTCCAGTTTGGTTACACATTGTCGGAGTCGAAAGACAATCGTTCCTGGGATCCTTCGCTCAGCACTGTCTCGACCGGATCGGTCCAATCGGCGTCGAGCACTCCGTTCGATCTCCGCGATCGTAATCTGAACTACACGTGGTCTGATTTCGATCGACGTCACGTGTTCCAGGGCACTTACACGTACGAGTTGCCGTTCGGCAAGGGCAAGAAGTTTTTGTCCGGCGCTCCTTCGATCGTGGACCACATCATCGGCGGCTGGCAGATGGCGGGCACGGTGGTCTGGATGGGCGGACGTCCGTTCACGGTCTATTCGGGTGTGACGACAGTCAGCAATGTGGTCCAATCGACCGCCGATTGCAACGGCTGCTCGAGAAACAGCGGGCAGCTGGTGCTTGAAAGCGGCAGGAACTTCTGGTTTGACGCGGCGACGCGCGCTCAGTTCTCGGCGCCTGCGCCGGGTTCAATCGGAAACACGGGCCGCAACTTCTTCCTCGCGCCAAACTACTTCCAGTGGGATTCATCGCTGGCGAAGAAGTTCAAAATTACCGAACGCGTTAGCTTCGATCTTCGAGTGGATGCACGCAACGTTTTGAACAACCCGTCGTTTGATAACCCGACCGCGTTACTCACTTCGAATATCTTCGGTCGCATCAACGACAGCGTTACAAACAATGCGCGCAGAATACAACTGTCAGGGAAACTGAGCTTTTAGAGCCGTGTAAAAAAGAGGCACAAAAGCACAATTGGTGAGTACGCGTCTCATCGTGAAAGCTGCCGCGCTGGTGCTGATAACACTGGCGTTCGGCGGCTTTCTGTTTTGCCGTTTTCGCGTCGATGCACAAGCTCCCGCGCCTTCCTACGATCTACTGATCACAAACGCACGCATCGTTGACGGCAGTGGCAATCCCTGGTTTCGCGGCGATGTGGCCATTAAAGATGGCCGCATCGCGCGCATCGGCCGCTTAACTGCAGCAGCGGCAACGAGGACCATCGATGCGCGGGGACAAATAGTTGCTCCCGGGTTTATTGATGTTCACACACACACCGAATCGATCTACAACCTTCCGGCGGCTGAAAACTTTGTTCGCATGGGCGTGACCACGCTTGTTACTGGAAACTGCGGCACTTCGACTACGAACGTTGCGGAGTTTCTCGATCGAATCAAGGAAAAGCCGCTCGCAGTAAATCTCTCCACGTTGATTGGTCATGGCACTGTGCGACGCCGCGCGATGGGGCTCGACGATCGTGCGCCGACGGCTGAAGAGCTGAAGCAGATGGAGAGTTTAGTCGAGCAGGGAATGAAAGACGGCGCTGTCGGGATCTCGACAGGGCTGATCTACGTTCCGGGCACCTACGCGAAGACTGACGAGATCACGTCGCTGGCGCGTGTGGTTTCGAGGTATGGCGGTCTTTATGCGACGCACATGCGCAGCGAAGGCGACAAAGTTGCCGACGCAATTCGCGAGAGTATTCAAATCGGCGAGCAGGCGGGACTGCCTGTCGAGATTTCACACTTCAAGATCAGCAACAAGAAATTGTGGGGGCAGAGTCCGATGACACTCGGGCTCGTGCGTGAAGCACGCGCGCGTGGTCTGTCGGTGACGGTGGACCAGTACGCGTACACCGCGAGTTCGACGTCGCTCGATTCGCGTTTGCCTTCGTGGCTGCGCGCCGGCGGTCTTGAGGAAGCGAAGAAACGGCTTGCGGACAAAGCGACACGCGAGCGAGTGATCGAGGAGACGAAAGAGAGTCTGAAGAAGAGTGGTTTCAAAGACTACTCGTTTGCCGTGGTTGCGTCGTATGGACCAGACAAGTCGTTCAACGGCAAGTCGATCGCAGAGATTACGAAGCAGGTCAAAGGCAAGAGCGACGTTAAGAGCCAGATCGAGCAGATCCTCGAGATGTACGAAGCTGGCGGCGCCGGAATGATCTATCACGGCATGGGAGAAGACGACGTGAAGCGGATCATGCAGGAGCCGTTCACGATGATCGCGTCAGACAGTGGTGTGCGGCAGGTCGACGAGAGCGTTCCGCACCCGCGTGGTTACGGCAACAACGCGCGCGTGCTCGGCCGTTATGTGCGCGAGCTGAAACTGATCGCGCTCGAGGATGCGATCAGGAAGATGACTTCGCTGCCGGCGCAGACGTTTGGGTTTCGCGATCGTGGAATGATTCGCGAGGGCTTCGCGGCGGATATCGTGATCTTTGATGAGAACACGATTATGGACCAGGCGACGTTCGAGAAGCCACACCAGTTTCCGTTGGGTATCAGTTACGTGATTGTGAACGGCGCGCCCGTGTTGGAAAACAACCAGATGAGCGCCGCTCGACCCGGCATGGCCCTGCGCGGCCCCGGCTATTTGAATATGGGGCATAGCCCCGGGCGTTAGTGAGTGATGACGGCGAGGCGTAGCCTCGCCTCACATCCGGCGGCAGAGCCGGAGCGTGAACGGCCAACTGGTCTCGGCGGTTTCGGCTTTGCCGCCGGATGTGAGGCGGGGCTTCGCCCCGCCGGTAGAGTTGAAAAAAGAAATGGGCTATGCCCTCGGTTCGGTCTTAGCCCCTGGATATTTTAGGAGGAGCCCCGATGTTTAACCTCAAAACAAAGCGACGAAGTTTCTTGTTTGGATCAGTGTTAATCCTACTCTTTGCATCCGCGGCATCCGCGCAAACAGTTACCGGAACGCTTCGCGGCACCGTGAGTGACTCCACGGGAGCAGTCCTTCCCGGTGCGGACATAACGATCCGCAACGTCGAAACAGGACAGGAGCGCAACCTGAAAACAGGCAGCGAAGGCGTGTTCGTGGCCCCATTCCTGCCGCTCGGCCGCTACACGGTTACTGCCTCGAACGCCGGTTTCAACAAGGTCGCGCAGGAAAACATCGAGGTCACTCTCAACCAAACCACGGTCGTCAACTTCACGCTCAACCCGAGCTCCGTTACCGAAGCTGTGGTGGTCACATCGGAAGCAGCGCCAATCAACACCACGAGCGCCGAGATCAAAGGCTCACTGAACGCGCAGGAGATCCTCGATAAGCCGACGTTCAACCAGGGCAACTTCCTGACGCTCGCGGAAACGTTCACCGGCTTCCAGGAAAATCCGACTTCAGGTCAAAACAACCCGACCGCATCATCAGGCTCGTCCATCAACTTCAACGGCACCGGCACGCGCGGCGCGACTTTCCAGATCAACGGCGTCAACAACGACGACTCTTCCGAAAACCAGAATCGCCAGGGCGCATCGTTGTCGACCATCAAAGAGTTTCAGGTCATCAGCAACAACTTCTCCGCCGAGTTTGGCCGCGGCTACGGCGCAGTCGTGCTGGTCCAAACGAAAGCAGGCACAAACCAACTGCACGGCGATGCTTACTGGTATCACAACGACAGTGCTCTGAACGCAACCAACAACACGTTCTCACCCGGCGCGAGGAAAGGCGTTACGCGCCGCAACCAGTTTGGCTTTACGTCGGGGTTTCCAGTCTTCAAGGATCGATTATTCAGTTTCATCAGCCTGGATCACATCGAGAATTCCGGAGCGAACGCTTTCAACCGCGACGTGTTCACGATGGCCGAACGCAACCCCGCCAACTGGTTTGCGCAAACACCGGCGAACGACACACCCGCGAACCGTGCGTTCATTCAGAGCGTCGTCGATCGTTTCAAGAACGCGGTGCCGAACGATCCCGCTGCTGGTCCAAGAGTCTTTCGCGGGCAGCAGGCATTTGATTTTCCGGCGCGCGATTATTCCGGACGTCTCGATTGGAACCCTCGCGAGGCAGACACTTTCTCCGCTCGCTGGCAATACACGCGGCAACGCTTCGAAGCCGAAGACGTCATCCCCGGCGAACGCGCGGATCAGAATCACAAGCAGCAGAACTTCGGTCTGACATGGACGCACATCTTCTCGCCGCGAGTACTCGGCGAGTTTCGTTATGGACTCGGCTTGAGGACCACGCTCGTAAACATCGCTGCCGGAAACGACACGCCGATCATTCGTTTCTTCAACCCGACGCCCATCACCACGCAGTCGAGCATCGGCAGCGCAGGTAACTTCCCGATCCAGCGGTACCAGACCGACAACCAGTTTGTTTACAACTTCACCAGTCACCTCAGCACGCACCAGTTGCGAGCAGGTACTGACATTCGCCGCCAGCAGCTCGACGATCTTGCTGACAACTTTTCGCGCGGCTTCTACAGCAGCACGACCGCAACCTGCAACGGAATCAACTACACCAACGGATTCAACCAGTTCATCAACGGCTGCACGCCAAACTTCCAGAAAGGCTATGGACCATTCTTTCTCGAGAACCGGATTCCGGACGCAAACTTCTACTTCGAAGACAAGTGGACGGCGCGTTCGAATCTGACGCTGACGCTCGGCCTGAGATATGAGTACGTTTCGGGACCGCGGGAAGCTGAGGATCGCATCAACTACGGAATCAAGGACGACAAAGACAACTGGGAACCGCGAGTCGGTTTCGCGTGGAGCCCGAACTTTGAATCCGGCTTTTTGCACACCCTGTTTGGGAATGTCGGCGACTCCTCGTTCCGTGGCGGTTACGGAATTTTCCACGGACGCATTTTCCAATCAGTGTTTTCACAGGGCGGCGCGACCGTAAGGTTCAATCCGCCGAACGCCTTCTTCTACAACCAGTCAGGCGTCGCAACCGCGACGTTCAATCCAGTCAACCTCGCCGATCCGACGAACGGCTTTGTCTTCGTTCCTGGACCACAAACCGCGCGTCACACAGTGACGTTGATCGATCCGGGACTCGAAATGCCGTACACGCAACAGTGGAACCTGACGATCGAACGCGAGCTGCCGTTCGCATCGGCGTTTCGCGCGAGCTACACCGGCAATCGTGGCATTGGTTTGCTGAAATACGCGCTCAACAACCTGCCCGTGCACGATCCTGTGAACGGCGTGCTTGTCGCAAACCATCCGAACAACCCTGCGAACCTGCGCGGCCAGGTGATCAGGCTTGCAAGTGATTTTCAATGCGCGGGAACGACCGGAACGACGGCGGCGCCATTCACGGCGCAGTGTCCGGTAGTGGTCCCGATCGGCGCGCTCGAATACAGCTTCCGCGTGCCACGCACGAACGAACGCAGACCGAATGGTCTATTCGGCACGAACGTCACCGTCTCGAATGGTGCATGGAGTTACTACCACGGCATGCAGCTCGAGTGGATCAAGCGCTTGAGCAGGAACCTGAACTTCCAGGCGGCCTACACGTGGAGCAAGGCGATCGATACAACGTCGGAAGCGACGTTTGTCGGCGCGGGCGACAGTAATCAAAATGGAAACAATGCACGCGAGGCACGTGCGTTATCGCGTTTTCACACGCCGCACCGGTTCACAGTCTATGGCACGTATCGTCTGCCGTTTTTCAGCGCGCAAAAGGGCGTGTTGGGCCAGGCTTTTGGTGGCTGGCAGTTTTCGGCGGTGATGAAGCTCGCGAAGGGAACGCCGTTTACAGTCACGACAACCGCGCTCGATCTCAACTTCGACGGCTTTAGCGAGAGCAGGCCCGTGTTGCTCGATCCGTCGATCCTCGGCAACAGCGTGAATCATCCGTCCACGTCGCGCGATGCTCTGCCGCGTGCTGCATTTCGAGCGTTGACCACTAACGACTTCAACACGCCGATACTCGGACGCAATACGTTCTTCCTCGACGGCACGAAGACGGTTGACTTCGGCATCGCGAAGGTTTTTCGCATGCCGTGGGAAGGGCACCGGATCATGTTGCGGGCTGACATGTTCAATGCGTTCAACCACGTGCAGTACGGTTTTCCGAGCGCTTTGATCAGCAACACAAACTTTGGAGCGATCACCGGCGTGGCGACGTCTTACTTGCCGCGCAACGTGCTCGTGTCGCTGCGATATCAGTACTGATCCTTATGTACAAACTGATCTGCG
>DASTQB010000314.1:0-5048 GCA_035761985.1 Pyrinomonadaceae bacterium | reverse complement strand
TACTTTAGCGCCTCCGCGGCGCGTGCGACGTCCTGCTCCGAGGTGCGACAGAGCGCAGCAACCTTAACCTCGCGACACTCGGCCGCGACCGCGCGAACGGCGGCAAAATCGCCTTCGGACGCGATGGGGAATCCGGCTTCGATGATATCCGCGCCGAGCTCCTGCAGCTTTTTGGCCATGCGGACCTTCTCGGAAAGGTTCATCGAGCAACCAGGCGACTGTTCGCCGTCGCGTAACGTGGTATCGAAGA
The DNA here is from genome assembly GCA_035761985.1 of Pyrinomonadaceae bacterium. Lineage (GTDB taxonomy): Bacteria > Acidobacteriota > Blastocatellia > Pyrinomonadales > Pyrinomonadaceae > PSRF01. Next base: position 4,798 of record DASTQB010000314.1, on the reverse strand, counting down.
TGCTGATTCTGGTTTCCGGCACGGGAGCTCCTCCTCTGGGGCAAGCGAGGATGCTACGGAGGGTTGGGCCAAGAGTCAAAGCTATAATCTTTATGGAAAGATTAAAATTGTAAATACCACCGATAGACGCGGATAAATGCTGATCTGCGTTTATCCGCGTCTATCCGTGGCTTATTTGCCTTTCTAAGGGCTTCTAAGTCGTATAGGATCTCCCCCGAAGCCATGCATCTAAATACCCTGCGCAACAAGCTCTCGGGCGTAATCGCGTTTCCCGTCACGCCGTTCAAGGAAAATCTTTCGCTCGATCTTCCGGGCCTCCATCACAATCTGACGAAGCTGCTGGAGCATCCGATCTCGGCAGTCGTGGCCGCGGGCGGAACCGGCGAGATGTATTCGCTGACCCCCGCCGAGTATGCGCGCGTGATCGAGCTCACCACGCACGCGATCGAAGATCGCATACCCGTGATCGCCGGCGTGGGTTTTGGTCAACGACTCGCAGTCGAGATGGCCCAGGCGGCTGAAAAAGCCGGCGCCGACGGCATCCTCGCGTTTCCTCCGTACTATCCGCTGGCCGAAGACGACGGCCTGTTCGACTATTACCGCGCGATCGGCGAGGCTACGAGTCTCGGCATGCTTATCTACACTCGCGACTGGGCCAACTTCAGTCCCGCAATGGTTGAGCGCCTGTGCGCGATTCCGTCACTCGTCGCATGGAAAGACGGCCACGGCGACATTCGCCGGCTGCAAGCGATCATGAACCTCGTCGGAGATCGCCTGCACTGGATCGGGGGCGCGGGAGACGACATGGTCGCCGCGTACTACAGCGCCGGAATCAGAACGTTCAGCTCGAGCATCGCCACAGTTGCGCCACGCTTGTCTTTGAAGCTGCACGAACTCGCCGAAGCCGGTGCAAGCGAAGCGCTCACGGCGCTGATGGATGTGTGTGTGATTCCACTGTACGCGCTGCGCGCACGGCGCAAAGGGTACGAAGTGTCGGCGATGAAAGTGATGATGGACATGGTCGGACTCAATGGTGGACCAGTGCGCCCGCCGCTCGTCAACGTCACCAGCGAGGAAGAAGACGAGCTCCGCACGATCCTCTCCACGTGGGAAAAATTTCTATGATTTACAGGTAAATCTTGCTAATTATGTACACACAATGAAGGTCGCTTTCTTCGTCACCTGTCTCGTCGATCAAATGTGGAGCAGCATCGGCGTCAGCAGTGTCGAGGTGTTGCGGCGCGTTGGGTGTGAGGTCGAGTTTGATAAGCGCCAAACGTGTTGCGCGCAACCGGCCTTCAACACGGGATATCTCGAGGAAGCGCGCCAGGTAGCACGACGATTCATCCAGATATTTGAAGAGAGCGATGCGGATGCAATCGTCAGCCCTTCGGGATCGTGCACGGCGATGGTCCATCACTACCCGCAACTGTTTGCCGGCGATCCCCACTGGCTTCCACGCGCTGAGGCAGTCGCTGCAAAGACGCACGAGTTGAGTTCTTTCTTGATCCGTGTCCTTAAGATCGAAGACGTGGGCGCATCGTGGAATGGACGGCTGACGTGGCATGACGCGTGTCATGGTCTGCGCGATCTGAACATACGAAACGAACCGAGAACGCTGATTCGCAATGTGCGCGGTGCTGAGTTCGTTGAGATGGACCATGCGGATGTGTGTTGCGGGTTTGGTGGCACGTTCTCGGTGAAGTATCCGGAGATCTCGGTGGCAATCCTCGACCAGAAGATTGATGCGATCGAGAGGGCGAATGTCCACGCGGTTGTGTCGGGTGATGCGAGCTGCCTGATGCAGATTGGTGGGCGGTTGTCGCGTAAGGGATCGAAGGTGCGTGTGATGCATCTCGCGGAGTTGTTAGCCGCCGGATAAACGTGAATTATGAATCGACTTTCGAGTGAAACGTTCAGGGAGAATGCCAGGGCGGCGCTGGCGGATGTGCAACTGCGTGGCGCGTTGAAAAACGCGACGTCGCTTTTTGGTGAGCGACGCAAGGAGGCAGCGGCGAGTCTGCCCAACTGGGAGGAGCTGCGCACTCAGGCGCGAGCGATCAAAGACGAGGCGTTGTCGCACCTCGACCAGTATCTCGAGGAGTTTAAGAGGAATGCGGAGGGCCGAGGTGCTGTCGTCCATCGGGCGCGTGATGCCGCCGAAGCGAATGCGATCATCACGAAGCTCGCGATCGATCGTCACGCGAAGATAGTCGTCAAAAGCAAGAGCATGACGACGGAAGAGACGCACCTGAACACGGCGTTGGAAGCTGCCGGATTGCAGGTCGTGGAGACGGATCTGGGTGAGTACATCATTCAACTCGCGAATGAAACACCGTCGCACATCATCGCGCCTGCAATTCACAAGACGCGAAGACAAGTTGCCGAGTTGTTTACTGCCGAACTCGGAATGCCGCCCACGGATGATGTGGCCCAACTGACCAGCACCGCACGCGCGACCCTGCGCGATCGCTTCGCGTCTGCCGATGTCGGGATCAGCGGCGTCAACTTTGCCGTGGCCGAAACAGGCACGATCGTGATCATCGAAAACGAAGGCAACATTCGTTTGACGACGAGTTTGCCGCGGATTCATCTCGCCGTGATGGGGATCGAAAAAGTCGTGCCGCGTTTTGCCGACCTCGACGTGTTTCTCAAGCTCTTGCCACGTTCCGGCACAGGTCAAAGATTAACCACGTATCAATCGTTCATCACCGGAACGAAACGCGAGGCGACTGATGAAGGTCCCGAGGAACTGCACATCGTGCTGCTCGACAACGGCCGTTCTCGCATGTTGGCCCATCCCGTTACGCGGCAATCGCTCGCGTGCATCCGCTGCGGTGCGTGTTTGAATTCGTGTCCCGTTTACCAGCAGATCGGAGGTCATGCGTACGGCTCAGTTTATCCGGGTCCGATCGGCGCCGTGATCACGCCGCAGTTGATGGGCATCGAGAAGAGTTCTCAACTGCCTTACGCGTCGAGTTTGTGTGGGGCCTGTCGTGACGTTTGTCCGGTGAAGATCGACATACCGCAACTGTTGTTGCACCTGCGTGGAGAGATCGCGCCTCGCCAGGGCAGCGTCGCGGAACGTGTGGCGTTCAAGATCTGGGCGCGTGTGATGATGAGCCCGGCGTTGTACAGGATGAGTTCTGTGGCGGGCCGGATTATGCAGCGAGTGATGCCGCTGTCGAGAGCATGGACCAACGGACGCGATCTGCGGCCGATCGAGTCGCGGAGCTTTCGGGATCAATGGAAGGATGAATAGTGCCGATTTTAAAGAATCCGTGGAATCCGTGGATGGGCATTGCATTGTAACCACGGATGTGACGGATGCTTTACAGCGGATTCTCACGGATCTGAAGCCGCAGCGGATCGCGATCTCGGATGATGTGCGGGTACGACATCTGCTCCATGACGTCAATCCCGAAGTTGAGGAACTGGGCGTTGCTCCAAACGCGCATGACATCTTTCGGTTCGATGTGGGCATCACGAGCGCACAGGCGGCGATCGCGGAGACAGGCACGCTCGTGCTCGACAGCGCCTCCGAACGTCATCGACTCGTCTCGCTCGTGCCTCCGGTACACATTGCAATCGTCAATGCTTCAACAATTTGCGATACACTCAGCGACGCCCTGGCCCTGCTGCGAAAAGATAAGGAGATCAGTCCGGCAGTCACTTTCATTACTGGTCCATCACGCACTGCCGATATCGAATTGACCCTGGCCATCGGAGTGCATGGCCCACAGGAGTTGTACGTCATCGTCGACGCGACGGGATAGGAAAACAAGATGCGCAAACTTCTTCTGTTCTGCTTACTACTGAGCCTCGGCGCCTCCATCAGCTGCTCCAAAGCGGAAGCGCCAGACGTAACGACCGCGAAGAAACTCACCATCGCAGTTATCCCGAAAGGCACGACGCACGAATTCTGGAAGAGCATTCACGCGGGCAGCATCAAGGCGGCCAACGAACTGAAGGCGCAGGGAAACGACGTCGAGATCATCTGGAAAGGACCGCTGCGCGAGGACGATCGCGAACAGCAGATCCAGGTCGTCGAAGGTTTTGCGGCGCAGGGTGTGAGCGGGATCGTGCTCGCGCCGCTGGATGATCGCGCACTCGTTCGTCCAGTTGCGGATGCGAAACGCGCGAATGTGCCGACAGTGATTATCGATTCGGCGTTGGAGTCGGAAGAGATCGTCAGCTTTGTCGCGACCGACAATCGCAAAGGCGGAACCCTCGCGGCCGATCGCATGGGCCAACTCTTGAGCGGCAAAGGCAAGGTGCTCGTGTTGCGATATGCCGAAGGATCCGCGAGCACGAGCGAACGTGAAGCCGGTTTTATCGAACAGATGAAACAGAAGTTTCCGGAGATCGAGCTTGTCTCGACGGACCAATACGCAGGCGCGACGCGCGACACGGCGAAGCGTGCTTCAGAGAATCTTTTGAATCGTTATGGCGATGAAGTGCAGGGGATCTTCACGCCGAATGAATCGTCGACTGCGGGCATGCTTCTCGCGCTGCAGGACATCGGCAAGGCGGGGAAAGTTTCGTTTGTCGGGTTCGATACCAGCCAGACGTTCATCGACGCGATGAACGCAAACCAGTTGCACGGCATCGTCGTGCAGAACCCATTCAACATGGGCTATCTCGGCGTGAAGACGATGGTCGACAGTCTGCTCGGCAAGCCTGTGGAGAAGAAGATCGATACTGGTGTGATGCTGGTGACGAAGGAAAACATGCAATCGCCGGACGTGCAGACACTGCTGCGCCCACCACTCGACCAATATCTGAAATGATCAACGGC
>DASTQB010000313.1:0-25703 GCA_035761985.1 Pyrinomonadaceae bacterium | reverse complement strand
CATTATCTCGTCATGTATCACGGCGAGTTTTGCTGACTGAACGATCTTATCCAAAGGCAGCGCCGGATCGTTGAACGAGATGTTCTGCCGTATCGAGCCGCTGAAGAGCAGCGGATCTTGTAGCACCGCGCCGAACTGACTCCGCAGAGTGCGATAATTTAGTTGTTGAAGCGGAACACCGTCGTAGAGGATTGCCCCTGACGACGGCTCGTGGAATCCAAGCAAGAGCCTGGCGAGCGTGCTCTTGCCCGATCCGGTGCGACCGACCAGTGCAACCTTCTGGCCCGGCTCGATCTTGATCGAGATATTCTTCAGGACCAGCGGCGCTTTGGGATTATAACGAAAACTGACATTTTGCAATTCAATCGCGCCGGTTTGACGCGGCGCGCGACTCACCGTCTGCGGATCCTGCTCGGGTTCGGCTTGCAATACGTCGGCGATGCGCTCGAGATGCGAACCGACCAGTTGCAGCCGTTGCCCGTTTGCGATCAAAGAAGCAAGTGGACCCATTACCGAAGCAGCCAACGCATTCAGTGCCAGCATCGTGCCGAGGCTCATCGATCCGTTAAGGACTTTGTAAGCGCCGATCCACAACAACAGCATCGGTGACAGGATGCGGAGCCCCGTCACTCCAGTCTCAATGACGATCGAGAGGTAGTTTCGCTGTAACGAAACGTTCAACTGGTTGAAGAAGAGATTGGACCAGTGATCGAAGATACGCTCTTCAGCTCCGGCGGCTTTGACTGTCTCGATCCGCGAGAGTGTTTCAACGAGGTAGCTCTGCGATTGCGCTTGCGCCGAAAGATCGCGTTGGACCAGGTTGTGTACTTTGCGAGTAGTCGTAACCAGCAAGAGCACCTGGAGGAGTGCGATACCAATGATCGCGACGCCGAAAACAGGGAATTGCAACAGGATCAAAAGCACGTACGCGAGTACTAAAGAACCGTCCAGCACGATCGAGATCGTCTGGCCGGTGAGCATCTCGCGGATGACGGCATTGCTTCCCAGTCTCATCAGGAGATCGCCGCTGCTTCGCTGTTGAAAGAACTTGAAGGGGAGAGTGAGTAGGTGCTCAAAGAAACCGAGCATCATCTGCGAGTCGAGTCGTGCCTGAACGTGTATGAGCAAAGCGGCGCGCAGGTAACTCGTTACAACGTGGGCCAGTAACACCATGAGCATTCCGAGGCCGAGAATGGTCATGATGTCGCTGTTGCGCATCGGCAGGACGTTATCGACAAGGATCTTCGTAAAGAGGGGAAGTACCAGTCCGAGCAATTGCAGCAGCAGCGTGGCGCCGAGGATCTGGGCCAGCAACCCCGGCGTTTGTAAAGCGTACTTAAGGAGGAAAGTGCGCCAGAAGGGTTGAGCTCCGGCGCGTCGCTCGAAGTTAACTCCGGGTTCACAAACAAGGACCACGCCGGTGAATCCGGCGTCAAACTCAGCCGCAGTCAAACGTCGCCGGCCGACGGCTGGATCGACAACCTCGACGTATTTCGGCGTCCAGCGTTCGACGATCAGAAAGTGATTGAAGTTCCAGTGGACGATGGCCGGGCATTTAACGTACTTGAAGTTCTCAGGCTCGATCGTATACGCGCGAACTCGCAGGCCCTGCTCGCGTCCGGTGGTGGCGATCGCTAGTGCGGTTGTTCCATCACGACCGATGCCGAGATAGCTGCTCGCTTCGGGGATGCTGGTCTTGCGTCCGTAGTAGCTGAGCATCATTGCAAGACAAGCCGCGCCGCATTCGACGGTGGACATCTGGCGGAGCACGGGCACGCGCCGCCGCGAAAACGGCTTTGCGATGATGTCGGCAAACTGGCGAACAGTAATCATTGTTTGAAGAAATTTCCAACTACGGGTAACAGTGTGATCAAGCGTTGTGAACCGATTTCAACCTGTGCTTCGACAACCACTCCGTCGTAAGCACTGGCGGGCAACGTTTCGCTTGGCTGGCCCAGACGAGCGATGGCGATCGCTGCGGGGCTCTTGTAAACCCCGGCGCTCGCGTTATCGAGGTTGAATCTTCTCCGCGCCTGGGCCGGGCTTAAGATTGTGGGTTCGATGGACTCGATCGTTCTGAGCAAAGGTGGACCAGCAGGATCGAGTTTGAATGACAGCTTCTGCCCGGTTCTCATTTCGGATTGCGACTCAGGCGGGAAGAAAGCGACGATCAGTTCCGCGTCTTTCACTGTCGCGGTGCCGTTGCGGTAAACCGGTACGTGGGCCAACCACGCGAGCGTGCTCACAGCGAAGAGGCATCCGAGCAGCAGCCACAGGCAAAGCGGTGCCGGCGGAGCGATAAACCGCGGCAGAACGGTCTGCGCTTTGGCCTGCATGTACGCTTCGACAGCACCGGAGCGGAAGATCGTTCGGTTCGAAGGTGTCATTGGTTTAACTGTAGGGGTGGCCCTCCGCGGCCACCCCAGCGTGGAATTCAATCCTGGGGTGGCCACAGAGGGCCACCCCTACAACGTCGCAAAAATTTCAAACGTATTGATAGACCACTTTGCCGAATCGATCGCCGGAGTTGTACGTGCGGTCGAGGAAGGCGCCGGCCTGTTTGCCGCTATACCTTGAATCAACAACCACCGGCAGAGAGTTTGAGCTGTAGTCGTCAATCGCCCTCTGCAGATCCGCCGTGGTTCCAATGCAATTACCGATGATGTGTAAATTCCTGAACATCGCCTTGAGCAAAAGCGTCTTCACGCTGATCGGCTGATAACCCGTCGCTTGCCCGATGATCTTTTGATACTGCTCATGTAAACCACACGTGACATACTTCGCGCCTGGCGCCATAACATCCAACACCTTCGGTAAGTGGATATCGAAGAATGGATCGATGACGCCGTCGAAACCTCCTGTTTCCGCAATAACGTCTCTGATGTGTTCGTGCTTAATAAAATTATCGATGTCAGAATCGATAACGAACAGCTCCTTTAGACCGAGCTGCTTTAATTTGTCGGCATGTTGTGGCGACGTCGTCGTAGCGTAGACGTTCACGCCCTGTGCCTTGAGTGCATTAATCGCGAAGAGGGAAGTGTTTGACTTGGCTGCCGTCACGAGGACGTTTGCTCCGGGCTCGAGGCCGAGCTTCCGCACCATGCTGTAGGTTGTTTGTGCGCCGATAGTAAAAGAGGCTGCAACGTCGTCGGGCATCGGCTTCGGAATCCTGATCACTTTCGAAGCAGCAACGATCTGGTACTCCTTCGAAGCGTGATTGGTAACGACACCTTGCCTCGCAGGTGTTCGTCCGCCGCCGTGATAGAAACAATCGCCGATTACACGATCGCCAACCCTGACTGAAGTGACTTTCGAGCCAACCTCGAGCACTTCGCCTACGAATTCAGACCCGATCGAAAAGAAAGATTCGCCGGGACCCTTTTTCAACGCGGTGAAGATCAGATTCATGTCGCGGTAGTTGCATGAAAACGCTCTGACCTGGAGCAGCACGGAGGTTTCGTGCTCGGGGGAACGCGCATCGAAGCGCGGTGCGTCACTCGGAATGATGCCGCAAGTTACCGGATGGCCTTTGATCTCCACCATCTCGATTGAGTCGTTATCGGGCAGGAGTTCTTTAACTCGCTCGCCGCAGACAGCAAAGTTCTTCAATGTAATTTACTCCCTTAGTTGTTGATTGGTGGCGCCAAAACCATGATTGACGGAATGCGAGCCGGCTCTGCCAGGCGTAGCAATCCGTAGCCAATGCCGGCGAGTCCAGTCATGAGTCCCGGTGATTCAACTCCCGACGGGATACCGGTGGTCCATCCCTGGTCTTCGATATTTTCCAAAATGCTCGCTGCCAGTTTGTTTACACGACTTCTCAGTTCCGCATCGTCAAACGACTCGGCTGCCAGTATGAGCAGTTCGAGATTTCCAAGATCTCCGTGGCAGAGAGAATGATTCGCTCCGAAACCTGATTTGATCGTCGTTCGGACCGCAGCGTCTACTTCAGCGCGCATCTGCGAATCCGGTTGCTGTTGCAGCATCATCAGCCGGCCAAGTCCCACTCCGGGAGCGCCGTGACACCACGTAACCGGGTAATGAACTCCACCAGGCTGTAGCCGGAAGCTCTCAAAGTCGCGCATGTCGGGCCAGTTCTCGTGCTCGGCTGAGTAGAGACTTCGTTCGTATTCGATGGCCTCCGCTGCACCAGTTCGAAAACGTTCTTCGCCGGTCAACTCGGCAAGACTCGATAGTGCCCAGGCAATTCCAGCGGCACCATGAGAAAAACCTGCCAACGGTGCTGAAGCCGGCAGGTTATTCATCCAGGCAATACCGTGCTCCATGCGTAGTGCCTTTGACAGCAGGTGATCGCCGCAGCAAATCGCGGCAGCAAGTGTTCGTTCGGAAGGAGCTAATTTATATAGATTGATGAGTGTGATCAGACATCCGGCACTGCCGCCGATAATATCCAGCTCCTGCTCCTGCTCGATAACGTCGGGCAATGTTTCGATGATGCTGTCGAGCTCATCGAGGAGTTCCGGCTGTTGCCAAAGCACGCTCAGATGCGTGTAGGTGTGAATGATCCCGCCCGTTCCTCCGAAGCCTCCCACGCTCCTGGACATCTTGTGACTCTCGAGCTGGCGTTTGAGAGTCTTGAACGCAGCTCTGGCTAAAACGTCATAACGCTGATCCTGAGTAACTTTTTCGAGGTAAGCGAGATAGAGGACGACGCCTGAAAGACCGCTGTATAGATCTATGCCAAGCGGCATCAACGCCCAGTTGCGATCGTTAATCAGCGTGACTCCCAACCAGCTCGCATCGTCTTCGCCACGCAATGCAAGACTCCCGAGACGATCACCGATCTCGCGTGCTGCTCCAATTAACCTTTCGCGGTCCACCGCCGTTCTGGGCTCTTCCAGCTTGTAATACCGCTGCTTCGCGTACTCGGTTCCAATCGACAGTGATGTGAGCGAGCCACGAATGAACCATTCCTGTCTTGCAAAATCCTCGTCGCTTAGTTCGTTCAGACGCTGCCGGACCAGGTCCATGCCCGTCTGCGAATAAAAGTTTTCGACCCGTACGCCTGTGCTGTCGATAATGTCCTGCGAGTTTGGAACTGTGGTGAACATCGGAACATCGCCGCCTTGAAGGTCGCGACGTTCGGCAGCGTAGACACGCGCGAGCTTCGGCTGTCGTTCGATGTCGACCCATAGCCGGTCAAAGAACCGGTCGCGGTCGAGCGCGTTCCGCAGCATGTTCGGATGGTAGCCCTCGTTAAGAAGTTGAGCGTAGACTTTGGTCGGTCGCAGGATCACTCGAACTTCAACGTCGCCAAAACTCGCGATTGGACCATCTTCGGCAAGCAGTTCGTCGCGATGACGTAAAAGCGTGTGATAGACAGAACCGAAACCCTTGACCAGCGACTCGCTGTAATTCAGCAGATTGATTTCGCCACCTGCCCACACAGGACGGTTCTGGCCTCCAGGCATCTCCATGCGCTTTCGCGCGATATGCATCACGTCAGTTCCGGCCGACTCCCAGTAGGGAACCGGATGCGGCGTTAGCTGACCCGCAGTGCCGCCCAATCCGCTAACGTCGACACCTTCCGATTCGGCGTTGAACCAGATGCGCTGAGGCAGTAGACCAACTCTTAGGACCGAGCGACTGAAGTGGTCCCATGCGATCTGTTCCGAGTGTTTGGATTCAAACTCCGCGCTTTGCTGGTGGAATAGCGATTCAAGATCGATAAGCACAGGATGCTCACCTGAGGCGATCAAGTTTTCGAAATGGAAATCCACCGCTTGCAGGGCATACAGTAACGCCAGGTAACCGCCCTGGCGCTCATAAAAGCGGGCAATTTCCTCCTCAGATGAGCAATCCTGTGCTTTCACAAACTCCACCCAACCATGTGTTTCTCGGTTGAGAATTTTCAGGGTGCGAAATGGGGGATGATCGCCGCGCTCGTTAAGCCAGGTCAGCAGGTTCTGAAATTTGATGTCAACAGCAAGTGACCGCGGTTTGTAAACGACCTGGAAGCCGGAACTGAATTTGACAACAATTACGGAACGGCCCTGGCGATGTGAATCGCCCGCGCCGCCTTTGATTTCGGTGATGGTGCCCGGATCGTCGTCCGGCGTGAAAATTTCCTTTATCTCTTTCCAGTCCTTGAGCATGTGTTCGACGAATTCCACACTGAAATTCATCCAGTGGTTGACACACGTGACGATCTGGCGGGCCAATACCGGATACTCTTCAAAGAGCGCGAGCCTGTGTTCCGGCACCTGAATGCGTTCGATAAAACTTACGAACCTCTCTTCCGGCGTCTCGCCGTTGAGGTAGCCCTGCATGCGAGCGACATTCAGCTCGAGGACCATCGTGCGGTTGATTATTCTGATCAACTGCATGAACAAGTTGTTCCGGAGATGTTTCTGGACGTCGGCGACAGTAAATGGAACGTCTGTTCGATCGCCGATCATGCTCGAGAGCTTCTCGTGTAGTCGCGCTGCACTGCGCTCAACCACCGGCCTGATGACCTCGAGAAAACTGCTGGCGTCGTTCGCCTTCTTTTTCTCGACCGTTCCCGTTTGTGCGACTGTCGAAGTGGAAATAGATGTCAAAAACTCAGCCAGCCATGGGGGATCACTGGCCAGCCGATGCTGCAGCGACTCAACGGGTTCGCCCAGCAGGTAGAACAGTTTGTCCTGGGTCAGTCCATCCATCTCAAGACGCTGAGTAAAGTAGTCGTCATTGCCGAAGGGTGTCTGTGAGCGCCAGCGTTCGAGCCGGCGCGTAGCGATACTGGAATCTATGTCGTGCATCCTTTCGAGTGCATCGCCATTGAGTGAAGGGATACGTTCGGCAAGGGTAGTGGCATGGTGCCACGAGGGTGATGGACTGATTTGTTGACTCACTCGGGTTGACCTTTCGCTAGTTCGTTACTCGTGATATTGATTCCCAAGCCTTCTGACGCTGTATGAGATTCACAAGGATGATGTTTAGTCTGATGAACCATAAGCGTCAGAGGCCTGGGCTTGTGAACGAGTGGTGACTTCGAAGTTTCACGGTACTTGTCGTCACCACTTGTTCATAAGATCGATACTTTCAAGAGCCTCTGTGTCTGGGCTTTCACGCGACACACTCCTGTTCCTCTTCCATCGCATTCGACTCGCGCCATAGATCAAACAGATCAGCCAGAACCGCTTCAGTCGTGGGCCAACGTCCGGCGCCGCTGCCGCTGATGTCCCATGACCTTCCGGTTTGTGACTGGATGACCAGACGATTTTCGACGCCACTGACGCTTGCCAGTGGATGATCCGAAGGTAAGTCGACTGGAGATACTGTTGCGGTAAAGCCGTGTGATTCGCGCCGGCATTCGGCAACCAGCCGCGTGACGTGACCGTTGTTTTGAACTGTCGTCAGGTTCTCGATGCCTTGCTTCCTGATCGAGTTCAAAGGCAGGTCAACGTCGAAAGCAGCGCGGGCCAGCAGGACCAGTTTCTGTGCGGCGTCTGTTCCGTTTAGATCGAATCTCGGATCGCGCTCGGCGAAACCGTTCCGCTGTGCTGCCGAGATAGCGCCCGCCATGTCAGTGCCGTTTGCCAGTTGATCGAGAATGAAATTCGTTGTTCCGTTTAGTACTCCGGCAATTGAATGCAACGAGCCAAACCTGCGTGCGCGACTGACAGTTTCGAGAGCAGGTAAGACGCCACCGACGGCAGCGTTGTACTTCAACGCGACGCCATTGCTCGAGGCCAGTCGTTCCAGTGATGCGACGTCACTCGCGAGCAAAGCTTTGTTTGCTGTAACCACATGTTTTCCCGATCGCAGCGCTTTTGAAACCAGCGTTCGCGCCGGCTCTTCACCGCCCATTAATTCGATGACGACGTCAGCGGGCTCCGCAATCAACGCGTCGAGGCGCGTGGTTATCGAACTTACCGGTACACCAGACTGGATCGCGTACTCGACATTCCGCGTGCCCACGCCAACCACATCAAACATCTCCGGCATCTCTGACAGCCGCTGGTAAACTCCTCCGCCAACCGTCCCGCAGCCGAGCAAAGCCACTCGCAAAGGTTGAACACGTGCTTCCGACAACGCGATGGAGTCCGCGTGTGGTCCAATCTCCGTCGCCTGGCTCGATCCGACGCTGGAGACGATGAACCTCAGGCGATGCCGTTCAGCGAAATCGATTGCCTTGGGTTGCACTACTGCACCACCAACGCGCGCGGCCGTTGCATAACTCACGCGAACAAAGCGCGTCGCCGGTGGTCCATTCGTGGAATTGGGATCGCTCGTGTAGAGACCGTCGACGTCTTTGACTAGCCGGCATACTCCACCAAGACGCTGTGCGATAAAGAGGGCTGTTAGATCCGAACCGCCGCGGCCAAGCAACGTCGTTTTGCCCGATCTGCCGCGACCAACAAAGCCTGGCAGAACTACAACTCCATCCCGCAAGGCTTCGAGTACGCCGCTCGTGTCGATCGACGTCAGGTTCGAATCGAGCACTGGACCATCGGTAGCGAGGCCCGCGCGTTCAGCATCGAGCACAGCCGTTGGAATCCCCGCACGATTCAACGCCAGACCGAGTAACGCAGATGAAGCAGTTTCTCCCGTTGCAAGCAGGGCAGCGACCAGTTCATCGGTTGGTTGTTCGCACGCTGCGCGTGCGCGCTGAGCTAGTTCGTCAGTCGTGTTACCGAATGCTGAGACGACAGCGACAACCTGAAAGCCTTCACGCCACCAGCGATAGATCTCGTGGGTTGCTCTCGGTAAGTCGCGTTCGCTTCGCAGAACGGAGCTGCCGAACTTCAAAACGATAATGCCTTCACTCTGCATCACTCTGCTCCTGGGTTCTCAAGCTGTAGCTAGAAACTGAGCCGAACTCGACCGACGATGCGGCGATTTCCCGCACCGGCGCCCGAGGGAGTTCCGAATCCTGCGAACCCGTTCAGTCCCAGCGACTCGCCAAAGTACGGCGAGGATAGATTGCCTTCGAACGGGCGCAGGTTTGCGCGATTGAACAAGTTGTTGAAGCTGACGGACACCTGCATCGTGTAGCGCTTGGCTTCTCTGTTTGCGCCGCCCGCTGTTGCTGGTGCCGGAGCCGCGCCGGGTCTGGCAGCGGCTGCTGAATTAGTTGGGCCGAAGGTGAACGTTTTGCTCACTGTCAGGTTTACGTTGAAGTAAGAAGGCGAGTGGCCGAAGTTTCGCGGGATGAATTGTTCACCCGCAGCCGGAGCCACGTTGAAGTTTCCGAATGGAGTACAGACGATGTTCGCCGGCTTCGATGGACCACTGCAAGCGACACCTGCTGGTGCAAACGAAGGACGCTCGGCTGCCACACCGTCGAGGTTCGTATCTTGTCCGGTGATGATGTTGAATGGCGCGCCTGAAGTAGCCAGGATGAACGGGCTAAACGTTAGACCCCACCAGGGCGCGATGTAGTTACCGACGAATGAGAAACGGTGACGAAGATCAAAACCTCCGCGCCCGTATTCGCGACTGAGATCATACGGATTTGGCGCGAATGAAGTGTCCATGCCGTCCGTGTCGCCCTTGCTGTAACCTAAACTGTAGTTAGTGAAGAAACTGATATTTCGATTGAAGCGGTTGTTGAAACCGATAAAGAACTGTTGCTGATTGATGCGGCCGCTCGATTCCATCTGATAGACGTGACCGATGTTGCCCATCGGGCGAACTCCGTCTGGATCGGAGGGCGTGATGCTTCCCGGTATCGTCGCATTGATATCACGGGCGCGAAGTACATGTTGAAGCTGCAGCAGGAACACGCCCGCAAACATCGTGGTCTTGTACGGCAGTTGTCGCTCGACCTGGAACCCGCCGGCATAAACCGTCGGTGTCCTCAAATCCGGCGCTACACGCCAGACGGCTAGACGTGTTAGACCAGCACTGTCGATGTTTGGAACATTGGGAAAACCATCCACTGGTGTTGTCGCTACAGGTGGTGAATAAACTAACTGCCCGGCGCCGCCGTCGCTCGTTCGACACGCTGACGCGGGGTTGATGATCGGCACCGTCTGGCACTGGAACAGTGCGGTTTCTCTCGCTATGAATTGCTGTTCGTTGAAGCCGTTGAAGCGACGCGCCCGCAAGGTGCTCGTTTCGGAGAAGCGGTTGTAGAAAACACCGCCGCCAAAGCGAAACACCGTCGTGGGCGCCCGCCCGGGTGCTGTCGCGCCAGGCGACCATGCAATTGCCAGACGCGGAGCGAAGTTGAGTGGGCTGTGTATGTTTGTCTGAACTTCGTATCGCAGTCCGTAGCTCACGGTGAGGTTGGGCCGTATGCGCCATTCGTCCTGCGCATAAGCACTAACGTCGAACTGTGAAACCGTGGCCACCGGATTTCCGGTGTTGATGCTGAACTGGGCCGCGCCGCCACCAAGCGCGCGTGTTTGTGCTGGGGTGAAAGACTGTTGCTGGAATAGCAGTGTGCGACGATAGCGCTCAATGCTCGAGGCGAAGACCGGTACCGGAACCTGCGTGCCTGTACTCGGATCCAGCATAGTCACAATATTGTTGTTGGCGTCCAATAGCGGCACCAGGGCGCCGTTGAATGTAAATTGGCCGCCGAAGTTTGCAGGGTCTGTGTTGTCGACGTGAACGCCGCGAAGACGTCCGCCAAACTTGAATGCGTGTGCGCCTTTTTGCCAGGCGGTGAAGTTGCTCAGCTCCCAACGATTGTCTGAGTTGACAGCATGGCCCACCTGAGAGCTGCCGCCGAAGAATGCGCCACTCACAAGGACGGCCGCCGTTGAGCTGTCGCCGAAACTCTCATTGCGTGTGTTAGTGAACTGAAAGCGCGTTTCGTTGATGACAGTTGGGTTGATGATTGCTGTTTCAGTCACTTGAATGTTGTGACTGCGAAAGCGCGAGTTGTAAGCCCGCTCAGGTAGTGAAAATCCGCCTACGCCATTGTTCTCGAGGTTCGAATGCGAGAAGGTGTAGCGCGCCACGAGGGTGTGGAAGTTGTTTATCGCGTAATCGATGCGGGGGTTGATTGTGATGTAGCGCCTGGGGGTAAGCGCTGCATCGCTGACGGTGACAGTGTTGAGGTTTGAATCGAGACCAGTCGCTGTCACGAGTTCGTTGTCGTTAATCTCGCGTCGTTCGACGTCCACGAAGAATGAAGCTTTGTTTTTGATGAGTGTGCCACTCAGGCTGCCGCCAAACTGCCGCACTTGAAAAGACTGCCGGTGCGAAGTGAACGGGTTGCGGGAGTTCAGACTTTCATCGTTGAAGTTCATGTAAGTGCTGACCTTCATCACGTCTGTACCGGGTCTGGTTAAGACGTCGATGCGTGCCGCAGGCTGATCGTTCTCGGCCGCGAATGGGTTCTGGTTGATGCGAACTTCGCGGATAGCACTCTTCGATGGGAGTGCGGCGTTTGAGAAGCCGTCGACGACGATCTGGCCGCCATTCGGGCCTGCAGTTGGACCAGCAAGTGCCTGTAGCACCGCAGCTAGTTCATCCGGATCGTCGGGCAGAGCATCGAGTTCTTTGCCGGAGATGACGATCTGGTTCGCGTTGCTAGTTGAGTCTGTGCTCACCGGCGTCTCGCCTGCGACAGTCACTCGCTGCTCCTCGATCGTTACCTTTAGAGTTAGATCGACTGACGAGCCTGGTCCGGCTTTCAGATCCACCTCATTACCCGACGGCGCGAAGCCTTTCGCCGCCGCACGTAGCACGTACTTTCCGGGCGTTAGTCCGTTGAAGGCGTAAGTGCCTTCGTTATTACTCACAGTTGATTTCGTTTGGCCCGCTGTGTCGGTAATCGTGACGGATGCGCCGACAATCGAAGCGTTCATCTCATCGCTGATCCGACCGCGTACTGCTGCACTGTTCTGCTGGCTTACAGCAGGAGAGGCTGCAACGGTGATGACGAGAGTCGACTTGAGAAAGCATCGCAGAAGTTTTGTGAACATAATTCAGGTCCTCAATGTGAGATGGTCCGGTTACTAACGACAGACACTGCGTCGCGCTCGATGATCGGCTGAGCTATGGCAAGCCGATGCCGAAGGTGACGCCGGAACCCAAACCGGCGGCTGGATTCGGAACTCCTCCGCCTGCGGGTCTGGGGGCCAGCATTGCCAGCAACGTTTCGGCTCCGCTGATTAGTGTGATTGCAGTAAGACGCGAGGGATCGGCGCCTTTAGTGCTGGAAACGATGATGATGTCGCCTGCTTTGAGCTGCGCTGCAGTGATGACCGGCAGGCGGTCGAGCATGTCTTGAATGCTCGGAGCAGCGGGTGCTGCTGCTGGCGCACCTGGTTTTGGACCCTGGCCGGGCGTTGGTGTCGCTGGTGCTGCTTTCGGTGCGGCCGTTGCTGGTCCAGCTGTTGCTGGCGGCTTCGCTGCTGCCGGTGC
Organism: Pyrinomonadaceae bacterium; assembly: GCA_035761985.1. Classification (GTDB taxonomy): domain Bacteria; phylum Acidobacteriota; class Blastocatellia; order Pyrinomonadales; family Pyrinomonadaceae; genus PSRF01. The sequence continues at coordinate 13,376 of DASTQB010000313.1, read as the reverse complement.
AGCCGCTGCCGGCGCACCTGTTCCCGGAGCAGCTGCCTTCGGTGCACTCGCTCCTTGCGCAGCCGCTGGTCCAGCGGCTCCCGGTTTCGCTCCAGCAGCTCCTGGTGCACCAGCTCCGGGCGCTCCTGCGCCGGCGCGTGCAGCAGCCATCGCGGCCATATCAGGAAACTTGCGGATCACCGAATCGGGTTTGATTACAACTGTGAGAGCTTGACCACCCTGTAGGTCCTTGATCTTTACTTCGCCCGTGGCAGCGTCAACAGCGGTCACGGTGCCTGCAACCATTCGAAAAGATCCGGACACGATCTTCTCTGGAGTAAAACGTGTTCCGTCCGCACTCTTGTTACCGAGTGCTCTGACTTGATCGCCGACTTTCAATTCTTCGAAAGAGCTTGGCTTTGCATCGCCAAACTTGGTCGAGTCAGGCGCATAGCGGCGCATGTCGAGCTTCTCCGGCATGGACATGACGACGGCCTGCGTGCCGATTGTGCTGCGAGTTGTGATAGTGACTTCTTTCGTGTCGGGCTTCACGGCCGAGACGACGCCGACGATTCCGCGTCGTCGCCACTCGAGTCGTTCTGCTTCCTGCTTCTTCGCGAGATCGCCTTTGCTGATAACGATTAGAGCCCGCGCTGTGGCTGACTTGTAATCGTCGGCAACTTTGCCCACTGCTAAAACACGATCGCCGACACCGAGATCTGCGAATGTGATCTTCGTGGCTTTATCGAGTGTTTTTTCTCCCGGAGGAATGCGTGAATAACCGGTTGAGTCGGCGACCGAAACGGTGACGACTGAGCTTGCGTCGGTCTTGACGGTAATTTGTTTAGCTGCTGGATCTATCGCCTTCAGTTCGCCCATTACGCGATTCGACGTGATGCCTGCATCGGTCTGAGTGGGGGTTGTTTGTGAGTAAGCTCGCTGGCAGGTGAGCGTAACTACGAATGCTAAGGCAAACCAAGCTACCGGTTTCATTAGTCTTCTCCATTCTGTCTTATCAACACTCGCAACTGGGCATAGTTATCCCTAAAGCAGGACCAACCGAGCGCTTCAGTGTCACTCGGCGACACTACGATTGATCAGGTTGCGAAAACGCTCTGATTGCAAACGAGTCGGGGTTGCGGTTTTCAGAGTTACATAAATAAGCGCCTCCTAATCTGCGTCCCAAAACTACGCCCGAGCATGAGGCGTCGTCTTTAACCAGTTCCTAATAAATTCCTAATTGTTCTTAGCGGGCTGTGAGGGAAGTGGAGGGGCAATTTACCCCATCGGGGTGCGTTGAAAATCTTCGACTACGCCGAAGACGTTTTCAACATGAAGCAGAGGCTCTGCACAAAGTTGAATCGCGATCATCTTGATGGTCCAACAAAGCATAGAGCCCGCGACAGCGGGCGAAAGACCGGTACGCACGCGCCTGTCGCCCGTATTCACGGGCTGGGGCTTTGCCTTTGGGATCTGATCCTGGGGCTTACGCCCCAGGCATTATGCTTACGCCTGCTTCGCAGGCTCAGGTTGATGGTCCAACAAAAGGACGGGGCCTGCGACAGCGGTCTTCACGCGGTGGGAACGTGAGTTATATAGGTCCTATAAGTCCTATCGGTCCTATAAGTCGTATAAGTCCTATAGGACCTATAGGACCTATAAGTCCGGAGCGAGAACTGTTTAATCAGGAAAGCCTATTCGTCGGAGCAGGTCACGGAAGCGAGGGTCGCTGTGCAGGTGCTTCAGCTTCGGACTAACCTTCAACCACACCAGCCAGTCATTACGCTCTGCGTAAAGTTGCTCGAACAACTCCATCGCCTGATCGATCTGGCCCAGCGCTACGCAGATGATGATGATCCCGTAAGGCGAAACATACTTTCTCCTTGATACATCCTGCAGGATGTTTCGCAGGCTCTCGGCTTCCGCCCGCCGCCCAGCCATCGCGTGACAGTACCCAAGGAAACCAAGCGCAAGATAAGCCTCGTCATCCCTACGGTAGATCAACTCAAACTCCGCAATCGCGTCGGCCCAGTTGCCCTGCTGTATATACGCATTGCCGAGAACGAAATGCGTCGGCATGTAGTTGGGCTCCAGCTCGAGCGTTTTCTTCAGATGAGTAATCGCAACGTCAGTGTCGCCCTTTAAATAATGGATCGTCGCCAGGTTGATGTTGATCTGAAGCGAGAAGGGGTCCAACTCAAGCGCCTGCTTGTAATGAGCAAAGGACTCATCAAAACGTCCCATCAGTTTCAAATACGTGCCATACCTCTGATGGGCCAACGTAAGATCCGGATTCAACTCCAGGGCCCGCGTAAACTCCCTCTCAGCCGCGGTCCAATCGTGATCGTAGTAGACTCGCAGCAGCCCGAGCGATGAATGCGCCTCCGCCAGGTCGTTGTCGATCTCCACTGCCTTCAACGCCGCTTCCTTTGCTTTGGGCAAAACCTCGAGCGGTGATGCATGAAGATTCGACAGCCGGAAATAAGCGTCGGCGATTCCCGTGTAAGCCAGCGCGTACGAAGCGTCAATCCGGATCGCCTGCTCGAACGCTTCGATGCTCTTCAGCACCCATTCCTTATCATATCGATTCCAGAAATACCGCCCGCGCAGGTATAGATTGTAGGCTTCGGTATTTGCCGTGTACCGCTTGCTGAGGCGGATCTGATCCTGACGAGTGAGCTTGAGTTTCAAACTCTCCGTAATCGCTCTCGCAATCTCGTCTTGTGTAGACAGCAGGTCTGAAAGCGTTCGGTCGTACTGCTCGCCCCAGATCAGCGATCCATCGGCGACGTTGACTAACTCACTTCTGATCACCAGCTTCTCGCCCAGTTGCATAACTCGGCCCAACATCACTGCACGCACCTTGAGCAGTTGCCCAATCTCCTGCGGGTCAACGTCCTTTCCCTTGAAGCGAAAGACGGTGCTGGGCGCCAGAACGCGAAGCTTGGAAATGCGTGAGAGCGTATTGATGATTGACTCGGTAATACCTTCTGAAAGATATTCGCTGTTAGGATCCTTGCTGATATTGCGCAAGGGCAACACGGCAAGAGAATCGATTGGCGTCTCGCGAGGCTCCAGTTCTACGGCGCTTGCTGCCGCGGCCTTCGGACTCTCCTGCGCGTTCGCTTGCTCTGGCAGAATGATCTTTACATCGGCAACGAAGCGATAGCCTCGGCCGGGAACTGTCTCGATGAACTGCCGTCCAGCGCGGTCTTCGCCGAGCGTCTTGCGCAGGATCGACATACTGACAGTGATGTTATTTTCTTCAACGATGGTGTTGGGCCAGATCTCCTTCATCAACTCATCTTTTTCGACGAGCCGCCCACGCATTTGTACCAGCAGAAGCAGTAGATCGAGTATTTTGGGTTTGAGAGGAACCGCTTGGCCGTTATGCAGAAGTCGACGTTGGGCTGCCTCAAGACGGAACCCCTTGAACTCGTAAACCTGATCGTCGTCTCCAACCATGGTATGTTCGTGTCTCGATGATGCAGTGCCGGGGGTACATGATTAGCTGGAACCCTGGCCGTCGGGAGCTCCGAGTGTGATGCGTTGAATTCGAACTTCTGTTTGCCTCGTTAACAGTTTTCCCCTGAGACGAGATCTCGTCTCTGTTTCAGGGCCTTAAAGTTTTGGAAGGACTAAAAGGTCGCCGCCTCTTATTGAGTCGTCGCTGGGACTGGGATCAGATCAATGTTTGTCCGATCCCCGAAACTGGTGATCAGTATCAAAAAAATTAACAGCTACAAAAAAGAGGATGGGCGAACAGTTCCTCCGTTTCGTTGCGTATTCTTCAGCTTGCGTCACTTCGAGCTAACAGGCGATGAGCCCACTGTTTGCGAGCTAAAGAACACGTGTTTTGGTTGCGATTGGGATAATACGAAGAAAGTCTGGTGAATAGCAATCTCTTTTGCTAGAGCCCCCTGATCGAGCCCGCGATATCCATTAAAGTGTATGAATGAAAAGGGGTTAGGCGCAGTCGATGTTAAATCGAAGAAGATGGGGATGGCCGATTGAGCACTAGTCAAATGTCAGGGTTACAACCTCTCTCATCGAATAGCCGCTTTGCGTTTGGTATCGCCGCGATCGCCTTCATGGCTTTAGTGGCCGCCTTTGCGATACGCCAGTTGAGGCCAACTGTCGCAACGACGTCAGACGCACCTGCCGCCGAGTTTTCGTCCGGCCGCGCGTTGGCCCATGTAAAAGCGATAGCCGGGAGACCTCGCGCGATGGGTACCGCCGAGCACTCCGCCGCGCGTGATTACATCCTTAACCAATTGACGGCTGCAGGATTGGCTCCGGAGGTGCAGCGAACAACCGCCGTCCAGCAGATGGAAAACGGAAACGTTCGTGCTGGAACAGTCGAAAACATCGCGGCGCGGTTGAAGGGAACTTCCAACACCAGGGCCATCCTTCTCTTAAGTCACTACGACTCTGTCCCGACAAGCTTCGGGGCCAGCGACGATGCATCCGGCGTTGCTGTTCTGCTGGAAACGCTGCGGGCGCTCAAGTCAGGCGCGGCATTAAATAATGACGTGATTTTCCTGTTCACTGACGGCGAGGAGGTTGCTCTCTTAGGCGCCCAGGCATTTGTTGCCGAGCACCCGTGGGCCAAAGACGTGGGCCTCGTACTCAATTTCGAAGCACGAGGCGCTGGTGGTCCATCGATAATGTTTGAAACCAGCGATCAGAACGGGCGGCTCATTGAGGAGTTTTCGAAAGCCGCGCCGCATCCGGTTGCAAACTCGCTGGCGTATGAGATTTATCGTCTGCTTCCCAACGATACCGATCTGACGATCTTTAAGGACGCAAATCTCCCCGGGCTCAACTTTGCATTCATTGACAAGTCCACTCACTACCACACTCAACTCGATACGAGCGACGAAATCGACGCGAACAGCGTCCAGCATCATGGCAACTACGCGCTTGCCCTCACGAAGCACTTTGGCAACCTCGACCTCGTAAATCTTAAAGAACGTAACGCGGTGTATTTCGATGTGCTTGGTCTGTTTCTCGTGCGTTACTCAGGCGCGTTTGTTCCGTTCATAACTCTGTTAGTTACTGTGATCTTTTTGGGCCTCGTCGTCTTAGGCTGGCGGAAGGGAAGATTCTCGCTTCTCGGGATCGTGTTGGCACTTGCAGTTCAGCTTGCAACACTCATCGTCGTTCCAGCGGGCCTGGCTTTGATCTGGTTTGTGATGCAGAGGTTGTTGAATGCGTTTGGAGCGTCGGCGCAGGCGGCGGCTTATCAGAGCAAACTCTACTTCAGCGGATTTGCCTTAGTTGCCATCGCAATCAGTTACATCGCGTGTGCGGCGCTCTTGCCGAAGATCCGCGTCGAGAACTTCATGGCAGGCAGTTTGGGTTTGTGGATACTGCTGTTGATTGTGACTAGCCTGCTTTTACCCGGCGTCACATACATGCTTACCTGGCCAGTGTTCTTCTGTTTACCGGCATTTGCTTACCTCGTGTTAACTGGTGAGCAGAAATCGAATCGCTTACTTCCGATCGTCTTCTTCACTCTCGCGGTGACACCGGCACTTTTGCTGTTGGCCCCTGCGGTCTATGTGATGTCGATCGGGCTCAACCTCAGTTCACTTGGCACCATACTGGCGATACTGATTCTGGTGTGCGTGCTGCTCGTCCCGCATTTGCTGTCGCTGAGACTCGGCAATGATCGCGTGTTCGCGATCGTCATAGCACTCGCTGGCGTACTCTTAATCAGCGTGGCAGCTTTCAGATCGACTCATGACGCTCGGCATCCGAAGCTCGATAGTCTTTTTTACGGATTGAACGCCGATACAGGAAAAGCTATCTGGGCAACCTTCGATGACAGACCGGACGAGTGGACCTCGCGCGTCTTGCCGTCCAACGCTCAACGACGAGCGGCGCCTGAGTTCTTCGCGCCGGGCCGTGCGGGATCGCTTTTGCAAGCAGATGCTGCGCCCGCGCCGTTGCCCGCGCCGAACGTTACTGTCCTATCGGATGGCACCAAAGACACGTCTCGCACACTGAAGCTGCGAGTTACTTCATCAAGAGCAGCACCCGTGACCTCGGTCTACATTGATTCCGCAAAGAACCTTCAAGCCGCTTGGGTAAATGGACGTCGCATTGAGCTCGCAGCGTCCGGGCAGCGGAGGAGTTCGTGGAGTATCAACTATCACAACGCTCTGCCGGAAGGCATGGAGCTGACGCTGGAATTCAGCGCGGAAGAGCCGCTGAAAATGAGGGTAGTGGACCAGAGTTACAGCTTACCTGAATTGTCTCAGAGTGCTTTGGGAAGCAGGCCGGCGGGCATCATACCCTCTCCGGTGGTCTACAACGACGCGACTGTTGTGAGCAAGTCTTTTAGTTACTAACGCAAAACTCCGCGCCATTCACCTGGCGCGGAGTTCGCATTTGATCAAGTTCAACTTCTACTCTTTCTTCGACGCCTCTTCCATCTTCTTCCTCAAGCTCAAAGGCCTCATGTCGGTCCACACCTCCTTGATGTAGGCCAGGCATTCTTCCTTCGTCCCCGTTTTCCCCGCATCATTCCACCCCAACGCGTTCTCGCGGTCCGCGGGCCAGATCGAGTATTGCTCCTCGTGATTGACGACCACTTTATAGATAGTGTTGTCTTCCTTTTCTTCTCTGCTCATCGTGCCTCCTGGTGTTTTATAGCTCGCATAATATCTCACGAATTCCCACAACCGACTTCTGCCACTAAGATATACCTTTCGACTAACTTCAAAGGCAAGACGGTAACGAAGCTGTTTCAATCAAACAACATGAAAGCAGTTGTTATTACTCGTTTCGGTGGTCCGGAGGTCCTGGAAATTCAAGACGTTGCGAAACCAGAGCCCGGACCAGATGAAATCCTCGTTCACGTGCGGAGTAGCGCGCTGAATCGCGCTGACCTTTTGCAGAGACTAGGCCGATATGCTGCACCGCCAGGTGCTCCTCAGTACATTCCCGGGCTGGAGTTTGCCGGCGAAGTAGCGGAGTTGGGCGCGAACGCTCAACGCTGGCAGAGAGGGGATCGCGTTATGGGGATCGTTGGCGGTGGCGCACATGCGGAATTCCTGACGACCCATCAGGATGCAGTGGTCGCCGTGCCAGCGAATCTGGAGTGGTCTAATGCGGGCTCTGTTCCGGAGGTCTTCATCACAGCACATGACGCTCTTCGGCAAGCAGGATTCAAAGCCGGAGAAAGCGTCATGGTCCATGCAGTCGGAAGTGGCGTGGGTCTCGCTGCAACGCAACTCGTCAGAGCTTTGGGCGGACGTGCGTTTGGCACGTCACGAACACCCGACAAGATTGAGCGTGCGAAAGCGTTTGGTCTTGAGTCGGGATACGCGGTTGCGGAGCCGAGTGCGTTGGCCGGGCTTGCGCCGTTCGCCGAAAAGGTGACCAGCGGCCGTGGATTCGACGTCGTGCTCGACCTGAATGGAGGTCCATACTTCACTGCCAGCCTCGAAGCTATGGCGGTTGGTGGCCGGATCGTGCTGATTGGCGGGGTTGCCGGGCGTAACGCTGATGTTGACCTGCTTCAGATCCTGAGTAAGCGTCTTCATATCATCGGTACCGTCCTTCGTGCGCGCTCACTGCAGGAGAAGATCGCAATCACCGGCGCATTCGCGGCAGAAGTTGTGCCGCTGTTGGCCGAGGGAACTAGTCAACCGGTGATCGATTCAGTGTTTCCAGTCGAGCAGATCCGGGATGCTCATCGTCGGCTGGAATCCAACGAGACTTTCGGCAAGGTCGTATTGACGATCTCCTGACCGCCTCAGGACAACAGTTAATCACTGCGCCTTCTTCAGTTCGGTTACGAGGCCTTGCGAAATGAACCGAACTTTCACGCCGCGCTTGTCGAACACGAATTCAATCTGGCGATCAGTTTCGTCGTCATAAAACAGCTTGCTCGGTGACGCCGCCTTCAACTCCCTCGGTGGCGCGTTGGCCACAACTCTGAACAGTTTTCCGTTTTTGTTTTCGATACTGAACGAGCTTCCGTTCGCGGCTTGATAAGTCCCGACGAACTTGTTCAGTTGCGCTGGCGAAAGACTCGTTTCTTTGTGCAGCGACGGCAACACGACAGGTTGATTGAAGAGTATCGCGCCAATCGCGTTGGTTAGCCCTTTCTCACTCTCATTGTTAGTCAGCACGATGATCGTCCGGTTTGTTCTCTTGAAATGCTGCAACGAGTTCCAGTAACCGAGCGTCCCGCCGTAATGAAAGATCTTCGTATCGTCGTAGATCGACTTGATCGCCAGTCCGTAACCATACGCGTCAGACCCGTCAACATTCGCTTCAACGTGTGGCGTTTCCATTTCGCGAATGCTTTCACGCTTCAGGATCGTCGCGTTGTTCAGGCTCTCCTGCCATTTCAGAAGATCGCCGGTGGTTGAATGAATGTTTCCGGCGCCGACGAGTCCCGTCACCGGCACCGCCTTCTTCCATTGCGGAATCTCTTCCGGCGGCAGCAACTGTTTCGTTTCATGATCGAAGATGTAGTTTTCCGTTTGGTTGGGAATGGTCTTGTAGTTTCCGGGCTTCGGATTCGGGAAACGCGTGTGTTTCAGCTTCAGCGGCGCGAAGATGTTCTCCGTCACGAACTGTTGAAACGTTTGTCCGCTGACTTTCTCGACGACTAATGCGAGCAGGGAATAGTTAGTGTTGCAGTATTTGAAACTCTCGCCCGGCTTGAACGCGATCGGGGGCTTGTACTTTATGAGATATTCGAGCATGTCGCGGTTTGTGACCGGATCCGCCGAGGTCCAGTACTTGTACATCAGCTCATTCTGTTCCGGCAGACCTGACGTGTGCGTCAACATCTGGCGAAGATTGATTCCATCGTAGGGGACCTCGGGGAGATACTTCGACAGCGGATCGTCGAGGCTCAACAAACCTCTTTCTCGACACAGCATGATCGCCGCTGCTGTAAACTGTTTGCTAATCGACGCGATGTTGAAAACGCTTTCGCTGTTCAAGGCACGGCGTGAGCGAAGGTCCGCGAAACCGATCGATCGCTGATAGACGACACGTCCGTTTTCTGCGACGAGGACGTTGCCGTTGAAGTTGTGATATTTGTGCTTGGCCTTTACAAAGATGTCGATGCGTGCGGTGCGCGTGTGCTGGGAAACGATTGTCGCCTGCGCGATGAAGAGCAGGACTACTGCGGCGATGCTTCTCGAGAGCATGGAATTTTGTAACATGCTGGTACGACCGCGTCTTGAACGAAAGTAACCTTGACTACGATGGAGAGTGACGAGGTGCTGAAACTGCCGGCCGGAAACTTTCTCGGCGAGACTCTGCGGAGACAGCAATTCTCCGGGCTGCGTTTGACTGAGACGTTCTATTCAACGGGGATGAATCAGCCGGAGCACGGACACGAGTCGCCGTTGTATTGCTTCGTGCTCGCAGGCACTTACGTCGAACGTGTCGGAAGAAAGGAGCGCACGGGCACGCCTCTCGCGCTTTCGTTTTATCCGTCGGGCAGTGTGCACACCGAGTCGTACCGCGCGCCGGGCCGGCATCTTTTGCTGGAGATGGACCACGACTGGATCGAGTATGTACGTGAAGGCGATTTGCATCTCGACGTTCGCGCCGATCTGCAGCATGGTCCACCGGCATGGCTCATGATGAAGATCTATCGCGAGTTTCGGCGTTTCGAACCTGATTCGCCTGCGATCGTCGAGGCGTTGATGTTGGAATTGCTGTCAGAGACTTCCCGCACTGCTGCTGGTCCAATGGAAGCGCGCGCGCCTCGCTGGCTCGCGGGCGTGACCGAGTTGTTGCACGCACGATTTTCCGAAACCGTCGGTTTGCGAAGTGTTGCCGCCGTCGCCGGAGTTCACGCAGTGCACCTTGCACGGTGCTTTCGTAAGTTCAAGGGATGCACGATCGGCGAATACGTTCGCATGCTGCGTGTAGAGCATGCTGCTCGACGCATTGCGGTGAGTGATGACGCGTTAGTTGAAATCGCGCTCGAAGCAGGCTTCGCGGATCAAAGCCACTTGTCGCGAGTGTTCAAACAGCGCACGGGAATGTTGCCCGGCGAATTTCGTTCGCTTCTGCGGTGTGGGAATCAAAGGACGGCACCGTAAGCTGCTGTGAAAGCGTGGCGGAGACCGCCCCAAACCATTGCACGCCAAACGGGCAGCGAATGACCATCATTCGCTGCCCGTTATTGTTTTTACTCCTGGTGGCCCGACGATTAATCCACTGTCGTGATCGGCGCGAATGCTTGTACACTCTGTCGAAGCGGATTGAACTCACTGATTGCGTGCCGCTTGCATCCCTCTTGAATAGACCATTACGCAATCGTTAACTCCTCGCCCTCCCATCCCATCGGCTTAGCGATGGGAACTCCCTGTCCAGAACGAGACACGTATGCAGTTCGCATCGATCTGCTTACTCCGTTACCAACCGTGTCGCCCGCCGGCATGCACCTCGAGGTGTGTGACTGCTGACGAACCACTCTGAAGAAAGGGGAAAGAGGATGAAAAAGTTGAGGTTAGGATTTGTTTCCAAGACGGTGCTTGCGTGTTCTGCTGCGCTAATCGTCCTGACGATTTCGCTGACAACTGCAACCACGGCACCGCTGAGCGAAGGATTCGAAGCAGGCGGCAAGACTTCCTACGCGGGGGCTAACGTAACGCTGGGCACCGGGTCGTGGTTCATGAACGACGCGTTGACCGGCAATCTCTCGACTGACCGGAAGACGGGTGCTTTTTCCGCGCGCATTCGGAACACCGGTGTGGTCCGCATGAATTTCAACAAGGCCGGCGCGGGCACTGTTTCGATGCAACATGCGGTGTTCGGCACCGACGGTTCAAGCACGTGGCAGTTGTGGTCGTCGACAAACAATGGAAGCACCTGGACGCAGGTTGGTCCAACTGTCACGACCAGTTCGACGACACTTCAGACAGCAAACTTCACCGTCAACAACGGGAACGCGATTCGTTTCGAGATAAGGAAAGCCTCCGGTGGCGCGAATCGCATCAACATCGACAATATCCAGATTGGTGATTTCTCGAGTCCGACGCCGACTCCCACGCCAACTCCCAGCGAACATCTCACGATGGGAAACCCGAGCAATGCAGTTACCGACGTGCTGCAGCCGAACAATTACCTGATGGACAAGCCGCAGTACTCGCTGTCGTACAGTCGTGATAACGGTGGTCCAAACTGGGTAAGCTGGCACCTCGACTCTTCGTGGCTGGGAAGTGCGCCTCGCCAGGATGACTTTCGTGCAGATACGACTCTGCCCGCTGGTTGGTATCGAGTGCAGGCGACTGATTATTCGGGCTCGGGCTTTGATCGCGGTCACATGTGCCCGTCAGCGGATCGCACGGTGACTATCACGGCAAACTCGTCCACCTTCCTGATGACCAACATGATCCCGCAGCTTCCGGCTAACAATCAGGGCGTGTGGGCCAATCTTGAAAGCTACAGCCGGACGCTGGTGTCACAGGGCAACGAGCTTTACATAATTTCCGGTGGTCATGGTTTGCAGCACTTCATTGCGAACGGTCACGTGGCGGTGCCTGCGCAAACGTGGAAGGTGATCATCGTGTTGCCTGTCGGGAATAATGATGTGTCGCGAGTGACTACGTCGACGAGAACGATTGCGGTGGTAGTGCCGAATTCAGGATCGATTAACAGCGACTGGCGAACGTATCGCGTGAGCGTGGATCAGGTGGAGGCGATTACCGGCTTTGATTTCTTTTCCAACGTCTCGTCCGGCATACAAGCAGTGATCGAGGGAACAGTGGATAACCAGTAAATCGAAACTGGATCATGGCGAGCAGTGCGTGACGAGCTGATGCTGAGCGCATCGGCAGGTGGTAGTGTGATCGTTTCGGTTCGCGTGTCCATGATCATCATGTAAATCATGTCAAATCCTGTAAATCCTGTAAAAACGCCTAACTCGAAAGGCATGCTTCACAGGATTAACATAATTACAGGATTGACATGACTTCTCGTGCAAAGCCTGTGTTAGGCGTGTACGAGTTAGCGTTTGGCTGGGCTACCTTCGCGGCTCGTACCGCATTGCGACTGCGCCAGAGGCGAACTCAAGCCGGCTTACGAGCTTCAAGTCGACGTGCTGCGATAGCCCGGCGAATAACGTCGGTCCATGGCCCACCAGCCTGGGATGTACCACAAACTCATACTCATCGATCAATCCCATCTCTGCGAGTGCCATCGGGAGCTTCACGCCTCCTGTGAACAGTCCGTTACCCGGCTCCTGCTTCAGTTGCTGAACGGCCTGCGCCAGATCTCCCTGCACGAGCTCCGCGTTCCAATCGACGTGCTTCAACGTGCTCGACACCACGTACTTCTTTGCCGCGTCGATTGTCCTGGCGAAGGGGTCCGTCCACTCGGGCCTTGTCTCCGTCTGCGCCGACGGCCGAAACGCTGCTTCCATCATTTGATAAGTCACGCGGCCAAAAAGGAGTGCATCGGCCCGGTTGAGGTTCTCGATAGCGTGACGATGCAACTCTTCGTCCGCGGGAATTGCTTGATGATCGCAACACCCGTCTAATGTGACGTTGATCGAATACCGAAGTGGTCGCATGATGTTAAGTGGTCTAACTGTCAGATTAGTCGACCCGAACGCCTTCGGCGTTTGATCGATCTCGAACTAAACTAATATCCAAAAATCTCGAGAGTATCTCAAGTTCTATGGCGATTGATCAGACGTCTAACAGTTAGTTACAAACTCTCACGCGACGCACTCCGCTGAGTCTTCGAAGGACTCGACTGCGTGCGCTTGTTGTAGCTCTCGCCTGATGTCCAACAGATCGGCCACGACCGACTCCGACGTGGGCCAGCGGCCGGCGCCTTTGCCGGACACGACTGAGGGTGGGCCGGCGACGGGTTCGATCATCAGTCGATTCTCGACGTCTTTAACTGAAGCGAAGGTGTCCGAAAGCGACAACATCATCGGTTTCACACTCGCTTTCAGACCGTCCGCTTCCTGACGACACGAAGCAATGAGCCGCACTGTTAGACCTGCGTCCTTCGCCTTGCTGACTAATTGCGGTTCGAGCTGATCGATGCCTTCCCGCTCCACTGCAGCCAGCGGTAAACAAACGCCGAAAGCCTGCCGCGCCAGCAGAATGAGTTTCTGCGCAGCGTCAGTCCCGTTCAGATCGAAGCGCGGATCCGCTTCCGCATACCCAGCCTTCTGTGCCGCCGCAACTGCACTCGCAAAATCTTTCCCTGCTGCAAGCTGATCCAGAACGTAATTCGTAGTTCCGTTCAGCACACCCGAGAATGATCGTATCGGTCCATCACTGCGCGCCCGGCTGATCCTTTCCAACGCAGGCAACGCACCACCAACTGCCGCACTATACCGAAGCGTCACTCCATAAGCCGCGGCGAGCGAAAGCAATTGCTCACCTTCTAAAGCC
>DASTQB010000312.1:0-16546 GCA_035761985.1 Pyrinomonadaceae bacterium | reverse complement strand
TAGCGCGAAACGCATTCAACGCGCCAACGCATCATACAAGGTGAGACGAATGTCATGGCGGTCCCGGAGGGACCGAATGTTTATAGGCTTCAGCGAATGAGTGAGCGGGCTCCAGCGGAGCCCCATGTAGCAGCATGTCGCTCCTACGGAGCGAGGCAGCTTTGATTTCCAGAAACTATAAACATCTGGCTGCTCTGCAGCCACTGTTAACGGAGTGGCGTTGTGAAACGTCTGGTATCTATGGCCCCGCTGGAGCGCCGATGGCAGGTTGCTCATAAATGAAACAGTTTGGTAACTTTTCACGTAGAAGCTACTTCTCAATGAACTTTAGGCCCCGGTAGAAGGAATTCAAAGATGGCAGTTAGTCGCAAAAAGAAGATTATTATTGGCGTTGTTGTGGTCGCTGTGCTGGCGATTGTAGTCGTCGTCAGCGTGATCGCCACCCGTAAGGAAGAGCCGGAAGTAATCACGGTGAAGCTCGAATACAGACCAGAGCTCAAGCAGACCGTGACGGCCTCAGGCGAGGTGCGCCCGATACGCTATATCAAGCTCACAAGTGAGGTGCCGGGCCGCATCGAGGAGATCTATGTGACCGCGGGCGACATGGTTACCAAGGGCAAGCCCCTCGTGCGCGTCGATCCTACGCAGTTGCAGTCGAACCAGGAGGCCCAGTGGGCCGCGACTCAGGCATCGATAAACGACGTGCAAAACGCCCGTAACGCGGTCAACTCGGCACAGCAGTCACTCGTCGTCGCCGAAGCTTCAGTTGCAGCCGCGCGCCAGCAGGTCGTCGCAATGCAGACGAACGTCGACAAGGCCCAGGTTGAACTCAACACCGCCCAGCGCGAGCTCAAACGTTACACAGAACTGATCGAAGCCGGTGTTTCGTCACGAGTCGAGTACGACAATGCTCGCGACCGCTTCGAAACTGCCAAGATTTCACTCGAAACCGCGAAAGCAAATCTCGAGTCGCAGAAGATCGCGGTGAAGGAAGCGACTGAGCGCGCCAATCAACAGCGCATCGCGGTCAAGGAAGCACAAACCAGCATCAAGTCGTCAGAGATGCGTGCGAGCCAGCAGCAGGCGATGTTGCGTGGACAGCAGAGCCAGCGTTCGAAGGCAACGCAGTTGTCGCCGTTGAACGGCGTCGTCGCTGACATTCCGACGCGCGTCGGTGAGTTTGCCGTCGCCGGTCTTTCGACCACGCCCCTGATGACAATCGCGGACATGTCGCAGATCAACGTCGAAGTGAACGTCGACGAGACGGAAATCAACAACGTGAAGGTGGGCCAGGAGGCGAAGGTCAAAGTTGACGCGCTTGGCGACAAAGAGATCAAAGCCGTCGTCACGCAGAAGAATCCGCTTGCGATTTCGAAGTCTGACGTGACGGGTGGTTTGTCAAACCGCGTCAACGTCCAGGAAGCCAAGGAATTCAAAGTCACACTTGAACTGAGAGAGTTGCCGGAAGATGTTCAGATTGCACTCCGTCCGGGAATGAGCTCGACTGCGACAATCACCACCGACACCAAGAACAACGTGCTTGCAGTGCCGCTCGAGGCGATTGTTGAAAGAGCACCGCAGGGCGCGAACGCGCCGGCAGGTGGTGGCGGCAACGGCGTGGCAACTGCAACACCGGCGCCAGGCGGCGAGAAGCCGAAAGCGCAAAAAGGTGTCTACCTGATCGAAGGCAACAAGGTAAGGTTCATCGAAGTCACAACCGGCATCACCGGTGAAGCTGATATCGAGGTCACGAGTGGTGTCAATAAGGACATGGAGGTCGTGCGTGGGCCTAGTCGCGTGTTGAAGACGCTGAAGGACGGTATGACAGTCAAACGTCAAACGCGCAAACCTGGTAACGCTAACTCAAATGAGGGCTAGATGACGGACGCTACTCTTACGATTTCGGCACCGGAGGTCGAAATAAAACCGACTACAGAGCGCAACGGGCACGACCCGTCGATGCTGATCTCGATGCGCAACATCTGGAAGACATACCAGATGGGAACAGAGTCGGTGCACGCTCTGCACGGCGTCTCGTTTGACATTCCCCGCGGTGAGTACATCGCGATCATTGGTCCATCGGGTTCGGGTAAGTCGACGCTGATGAACCTGATCGGTTGTCTCGACACGCCGACGCAAGGTGAATACTGGCTCAACGGCAAGAACGTTTCCGAGATGGACGATGACGAATTGGCGCGCATCCGCAACCAGGAAGTCGGGTTCGTATTTCAAACGTTCAACCTGCTCGCGCGGGCCACTGCGCTTCACAACGTCGAACTGCCGCTGATCTACGGCGGCATCGGCGCATCTCAACGGCACGAGATGGCCAAGAAAGCGCTGATGTCCGTGGACCTTGCGGACCGCATCACGCACAAGCCAAACGAACTCTCCGGCGGTCAGCGCCAGCGCGTCGCAATTGCGCGCGCGCTTGTTAACCATCCTTCGATCCTGCTGGCGGACGAACCGACGGGCGCGCTCGATTCACACACCAGCATGGAGATCATGGACCTCTTCGAGCGTCTGCACTCGGAGGGCAACACGATCATCGTGGTTACGCACGAGCACGACATCGCCGAACGTGCGCACCGCGTGATTTCGATTCGTGACGGTCAGATCGAGAAGGACGAACGCATCAAATAGGATTACAGGACTAGCAACATTTACAGGTCAGTTCTGTAAATCTGGTAAATCCTGCTAATTCTGGCGAGCAAAAATGTTCCTCCGCTTCGCGGCTATTTGGGAAGCTTTTAGAGTCGCCACCGCGAGTCTCCGTGCAAACAAACTGCGAACAGCGCTGACCCTGATGGGTATCATTGTCGGTGTCACGGCAGTGATCGCAGTTGTCACGATCATCAAGGGACTGGACCAGACAGTCGCACAAACTTTCTCCTCGCAAGGTTCCACAGTCTTCACCATCTCGAAGGCGCCGCTGATCATTAAGTCGCGCGAAGAATTCGTTAAGTTCAACAAGCGCAAAGACGTGACGCATGAAGATGCGGAGGCGATTGCGCGTCTGTGTCCGGCGTGCTGGCGAGTGGGCATCGCGGCGAATGCGATCGAGACCATCAAGTACGCCGATCAAACAGCGGAGAACGTTCGCATTCGCGGGGTGGATCCGATCACGATGTTTGATATCGACGGCGTGTCGGTGCAGGTGGGACGGATCTGGAGTGAAAGCGAAGGAGCGTCGGGCCGCGAGATCTGCGTCATCGGTCCTGACATGCTGAAGAACCTGTTTGGCGATGCGCCTGCGGATCGCGCGGTCGGGCAGGAGATCCGCATCGACGGGCGACCGTATCTGGTGTTGGGCGTGCTCGAGCCGCTGGGTTCGATTTTTGGCTTCTCGCGCGACAACGTCGTCTACATTCCTTATTCGACTTATCAAAAGGCGTACGGCGGCAGGCGTTCTTTGATCGTCTTCGTTCAGGTGCCGCAGGCGGAGCAACTCGAAGGCGCGCAGGATCAGGTGAAGACGATCATGCGAAACCGCCGTCATTCGACGGCCGATAGCGAAGACGAAGGGTTCTCCCTCGAAACGCAGGATGTGTTTTTGAATCTTTACGGTGCGGCAACGTCGAATATCTACATCGTCACGATCGGCGTCGCGGCGATCTCGCTTGTAGTGGGCGGGATAGTGGTGATGAACATCATGCTGGTGTCGGTGACTGAGCGGACGAAGGAGATCGGAATTCGCAAGGCGATCGGCGCGCGACGTAAAGACATATTGAACCAGTTTTTGATCGAGGCGGTGATGGTGACTGCGATTGGTGGCGGGATTGGAGTGGGCACAGGGTTTGGGCTTGCGTATGTGATTTCGGCGTTGATTGGGTTTCCGCTGCTTGTGAGTGTTGCGTCAGCGGTGCTGGGTGTTGGCGTTTCGTCGGTGGTGGGGATTGTGAGCGGCTTGTGGCCCGCGTGGCGCGCCGCGAAGCTCGACCCGATCGAGGCGCTGCGAGCGGAATAGGTCCGATAGGACTAATAGGACGTATAGGTCCGATAGGACGAATAGGACGAATAGGTCCGATTGGACGAATAGGACGTATAGGTCCTATTGGACGAATAGGACGTATATTTATAGGTCGTATAAGTCTTATCCGACCTATCGGTCCTATTCTTTCTTTTCTTCTATGCGATTCGACGACATCAAAGAATCTGCGCTCATGGCGTTCGACACGTTGCGCGCCAACAAGCTGCGCTCTGCCCTCACGATCCTCGGCGTCAGCGTCGGCGTCGTCACGCTCATGTTCATGGTGTCGATCATCCAGGGCCTCAACAAAGCTTTCGCCGATCAGATCGAATCGCTAGGCTCAAACACAATCTTCATCTCGAAATTCGATCCCGCGTTCGGACGTCCGCCTGGTCCGGAAGAGATCCATCGCAAAGATCTCACCATGGAAGACGCCGAAGCCCTCCGCACCGAAGCTCCCTCGATCGAGGGCGTGTCGCCCATTCATCGACTGCTCGCCGCAACCGTCAGATACCAGGACAAACAGACTGACACGCCAATCCTCCTCGGCGTCACGCCTGCTTACGAGTTTGTTCACACGCAGTACGTCGCGAGCGGACGCTTCATCAACGAAATCGACATGCAGGGCCATTCGAACGTCGTGATCATCGGCGTCGACGTGAAGCAGGCACTGTTTCCCTACGAAGATCCCGTCGACAAGGAAGTCAGGATCGAAGGCAGCCCGTTTCGAGTAATCGGCGTGATGGAGCCGCTCGGCAACTTCTTCGGCCAGTCGCGCGACAACTCGATCTTTATTCCGATAACAACTTTCGACAAGTACTATCCCGATCGCCCGTTCCCGGAAGTCGTGTTTTTCGTGATCGTGCGGCCACGTTCGCGCGCTTTCGTGAAACCGGCCATGGACGAGATTACCGACATTCTGCGGCGGCGACGTCGCATTCCGCTTGGTGAGCCAAACAACTTCGGGATCTCGTCACAGGATTCCCTTCTCGACGTTTACAACCAGCTAACCGGGGCAACCGCACTCGTGCTGACGTCCATCTCTTTTGTGGCACTGATGATTGGCGGCATCGGCGTGATGAACATCATGCTCGTGTCGGTGACGGAACGAACGAAAGAGATTGGCGTGCGCAAAGCCGTCGGCGCGACGAAGCTCAACATCCTCTCGCAGTTTCTGATTGAAGCTGTAGTACTGACTGCAATCGGCGGACTCGCGGGGCTTGCTGTCGGTGAAGTTGCGAGTTTGTTGATGAACAAATACTCGCCTCTGCCTGCGTACGTGCCTTTGTGGGCCATCGCCGTCGGCATCGGGATCTCGGCGGCGGTCGGCATAATCTTCGGTCTCTGGCCGGCCTGGAAAGCAGCCCGTTTGAACCCCATCGACGCCCTCCGCTGGGAATAGTGGCCAGTTCGTTGCATAATGCTGGCACTGCAACCATAAGAGTCTCTACCCCGTAGTAACATCGCAACGCTGTGAAGTTTATCGAAACCTTAAAACTAGCTGTTTCAGCGATCTGGTCGCACAAACTGCGCTCGGCTCTGACGCTGCTCGGCATGGTCGTCGGGGTGACGGCGTTTGTCGTGGTCGTCTCGCTCATCGAGGGTTTCAACCGCTACGTCGACGAGAAGATCGCAGGTATCGGAGCCAAGTCGTTCACGGTCCAGCGTTTCAATCCACTCGAAGACTTCAAAGACACTGACACGATCGCCGCCGCCCAGCGACGCAACAAGGAGCTTACGCTCGACGACTACGAGTACCTCAGAGCGCGAGCCCAGCTCATCGGCAAGATCGGCGCAAAAGCCAGGACCACTCCATCCGAAGTCAAACGCGGTGATAACGTTATCGAAGACGTTGCTGTGTCGGGAGCAACTGCGAACTGCGTGGACATTGAAAACCGTGACGTCGCGCAGGGACGTTTCATTGCCGAACCTGAGAACGAGAGCGGCGCGCGCGTCGCATACATCGGCGCAGACATTGCGAACAAGCTGTTTCCCGGCGGCAGTCCGGTCGGGCAGGAGATCTCAATCCGCGGCCTGCCGTACCGCGTGATTGGTGTGGAGAATGCGAGGGGAACGGTCTTCGGCATTCCGCAGGACACGTTCATCATCCTTCCACTCAAAACTTACGCGATCAACTATGGTGCATTGATCCGCCAGCGCTCGCTTTACTTCGTAGCGACGTCGATCAACGACGCCGTATTCAACGATGCCGTTGAAGAGGCGCGCTTCCTGATGCGCGGCCGTCGCAAGCTTGGACCAAACGAGAAAGACAACTTCGGGATCGTGACTCCCGACGCAATCACGGGCCTTCGTGATCGACTCCTGGGCACGATCTTTATCGTAGCGATCGCGGTCCCCGGTATCGCGCTCGTCGTCGGCGCGATCGTGATCATGAACATCATGCTGGTGTCTGTCACCGAACGAACGAAAGAGATCGGGATCAGAAAATCTCTTGGCGCGCGGCAGGTGGATATCCTGAAGCAGTTTCTGGTCGAGGCCGTGGCCCTGGCGATTCTCGGTGGAGCAGTGGGCATCTTTCTCGCGTGGGTTGTTGGCGCTGTTGTGAGCGCGTGGATCTTCCCGACGTATTTGTCGCTGTTTGCGATCCTTGGGGCGCTGGCAGCGTCGGGCGGTGCCGGCGTGGCTTCGGGGATCTTTCCGGCGTGGAAGGCTGCGCGATTGGATCCGATTGAGGCGTTGAGAGCCGATTAAAAATAGGCCCTATAGGACTTATAGGACCTAAATGACCTACATCTTCTGATCATGAGAATCCTGAGAAGCGACATTTACGAAAACCTGAAGATGGCCATCGCCACGTTGCGCGGCAACAAGCTGCGCTCGTTCCTGACCGTCTTCGGCGTCGTGATCGGCATCATCACGGTCATGCTCATCGCTT
Source organism: Pyrinomonadaceae bacterium (assembly GCA_035761985.1). Lineage (GTDB taxonomy): Bacteria > Acidobacteriota > Blastocatellia > Pyrinomonadales > Pyrinomonadaceae > PSRF01. Next base: position 9,683 of record DASTQB010000312.1, on the reverse strand, counting down.
CGATCATCAGCGGCATCGACGTTTCAGTGAAACGAGAGGTCGAGTCGTTCGGCACGCGCTCGATTTACATAACCAAGTTCAACGCGGGCATTCGCATCGGCCGCTTGTCTCGTGAAGAACGAATGCGCAAAGAGCTCACGTTTGACGACGCCATGGCGTTGAAGCAACTGCCTGCCGTCGAACTGTCTGTTCCCTTCCTCGACATCAGCAATAACTTTTTCGGCAGCAGATTGATGGTCTCAGGAGGCGGAAAGTCGTCGGCGCAGGTTGCTCTCCAGGGCACACTTCCTGAGTTTGAAAAGGCCGGGACACAGGTCATCTCCGAAGGACGTTTCTTCACTCAAACCGAGAACGATTTCAATCAGGAAGTTTGTGTTGTCGGATCGAAAGTCGCCGACGACTTCTTCAAGTTCGGTTCTCCAATCGGTCAAACGATCAAGATCGGAACACAGGAATTTCGTGTAGTCGGCGTACTCGAGAAACGGGAACAGTTTCTCATCGGCGGTGGTAGTGACGATCAGAACAACGTGATCTACGTGCCGTTTACTGTCGCGCAGAAGCTAAAACCAAACGCAGACGACGTTTACATTCTCGCCGTTGCTCGCGCGGGAATGATGGACGAGGCGAAGGACCAGGTGCGCGACCTGCTGCGTGTGCGTCGTCAGGTGCCGTTTGCGGCAAACGACAACTTCGGCATGGAAACTTCCGAGAGCATTCTCGACAGCTTCCGTTCCATCACCGGCGGTCTCGCGATCGCGATGGTGATCATCTCTTCGGTCGGGTTGATGGTCGGCGGAATCGGCGTGATGAACATCATGCTCGTCTCGGTAACTGAGCGCACGCGCGAAATCGGCGTGCGCAAAGCTATCGGCGCCAAGCGAAGCGACATCATGTGGCAGTTTTTAATCGAAGCCGCCACCCTCACCGGACTCGGCGGCGTCGTCGGTCTATCGATCGGCTGGGGCCTGACGTTGTTGCTGCGACTACTTCTGCCGTCTTACGTACCACTCTGGGCGCCCATCGGAGGCTTGATTGCGAGCGTCGGCATCGGCCTCATCTTCGGTCTCTGGCCGGCATGGAAAGCCGCCCGCCTGGATCCTATCGAGTCTCTTCGCTACGAATAGCAGTACTTCTGTCCGCAGATTACGCAGATTGATTCCTAAAATCTGCGTAATCTGTGTAATCTGTGGCTCGAGATCTTCTCACTCTACGTCTGTCGTCTTCAAGGAGACGAATTACCGGGTCATGCTAATCAGTTGTAGAGATATTCAAAAGCAGTTCAGGCAGATGCTCTCAGGCTTTTTGGCTATTCTTCTTACCCTCGTGTCGCTCGTAAGAGCGCAAGAAAACCAATCGCAAACACAACCGGCCGACCAGAAACGAATAGCTTCGAAAGCCGGTGACAAAGAACCGCAGCCCGCTCGACCTGACGAAGTAGGTACCGAAGAAGACGCAAAGCTCGCCGTCTATCAAGTGCATCGATTAGCGGAGAAAATCCTTGCCCTCCGTAGTGTTCGAGCAAAAGCTGTCGAACTCGCGCGACTCGCGTCGGCGTTGTGGAAATACGATGAGCCACACGCGCGATCGTTGTTCGAGAAAGCTCTAAACATGACGATCGCGAACGGAAGTGACCGTGAAGCAAGAGCATTATCATTTTTGCACCGGCGCGTGATTGCGCTTGTTGCCCGTAACGACCCGGAATGGGCGAAACGACTAATCGATACCGCAGCGAAGCGTGAGGCTGATGACCCGGGATCGAAGACCGCCGGCGACGCAAACATCACAACCGCTCTTGACCTGCTGGAAGAAGACCCGACCGTAGCAGCGCAATTTGCTGAGCGGGGCTTGAAAGCTGGTCTCCCCTGGGGATTTCTTGATTTCATTAAGAATTTGCGACGGAAAGACGAACCCGAGGCTAACAGGCTTTTTCTTCAGGCACTAATGTCTCTTGCCCAACAACCTGCGGTGAATATAAAAGACTTCCATACGCTTGGAGTCTATTTGTTTACTGCCCCCGGGGATTCGCCTCATCCGGATGCCAGAACGATGACTGTCGTGGGAGATATACTCGTGGCAAACATCACGGTGGATCGCCCCGGCGTCCCGCCCGCACTGGTGCGATCGTATCTCGCTACTGCTGCCGACATTCTTTGGCGAACGACATCTGACGCCGAACAACGCAAGTACAGTTATGCGCTCTGCTACATGTTGTTGCCCAAAGCCAAAAATGTAGCTCCGGATCTGATAGCGAAATTCGATGCGATTATGGCGACGCTAACGCCGAACGTTCCACCCGAACTGACGAAAGACTCCGCCTTTCGGTACCTGAATCCGGCACCAAAAACTACCGAGGAGAGACTAACCAACGCCGAGAATAAACCGACTCAGGAAGAGCGGGACATGGCCTATCTCGATATAATCTCTCAAGCCTGGTGGAAAGGGGATTTCAAGACAGCCCGGATCGCCCAGGCACGCATTTCTGATCTAGCGGCCGCTCAGCGTTTAGCCACGATCATCGACTTCGGAGATGGCGCATGGACCATCAAGGAAAAAAGGGCCGATTTCTCGAAGGTCGAGGCCCTCGCTAATCGAATGCCGCAGGGGATCGAACGCAGTATCCTGCTCCAGGCTATTGCGAAGATTCAAAGTAAGGGGCCACGTTCCAACTCAACCGAAGAAACCATCGATAAGGCATCAAAAGCCGCTCGCTCGATTTCAGACGGCCGCCGTCCGTTCCTGCTGCTTACGTCCGCCGCTCAACTCGCGGACCTGAAGTCGCCGGCGGTCCATGGCGCCCTGGCCGAAGCAGTCAAGGATTTCAATTCGTTCGAAGAGTCAGCCCTCACCAGGCTGGATTGGGTGCAATCAATTCAGATCGGGCCTTACGACGTGAGATTTCCCCTCAATGTTCCCAACATTGAATTCGACTTCGACAAAGCGTTCCGAGCAGCTGCCCTCGCCGATCCCGAAGCAGCGATGGCGCGAGCGGAGGAACTGCGGCATGAAAACCTGCGAGCGCAGGGCCTGGTTGAGGTTGCAAAAGCATTTCTCGAGAAGGCACCTGCAAAGGAGTCCGAACAAAACGAACAAGCGATTCGCGTCGATGAACACGGCATGCGGAAATCCGCCTCCAAAACCGTTATGCCTTCATATCCGCAGGACGCCATTAAAAAACGCGAACAGGGCGTTACCGTTGTCGAGTTGGTCTACGACGCAAAAGGCGATGTAGTCAATACGGCTATTCTCGAGGCTCCGTCCAAGAGCGTAGGCGACTCGGTGATCGCTGCCGTCAGGCAATGGAAGTTTGTGCCAAGCAAACGAGAAGATGGAACGCCGGTAAGTATTCGCGGAAAACTTACCTTTTACTTCGAGATCGACAAAGACGGCAAAGGCCAAGTCCTAAATCCTAAACAATACCGATAAGCCCAACAGCAATTCCTCAAACAAATGACTGTTCGCATTCTCAACATCGCGATCCTGGTTGTGGCTGTCTTACTGTCCGCCTTGTTGGTCAAGAAGTTTTTCTTCAGCCCGGCTCAGCAGAGTCCTAACTACCAACTTTCAACCAACTCTTCGCTTCGCATAGAAGGAATAAACTGGGCTGATTCAGATCGAACTGTTTTGCTGGCGATATCGACCGAGTGTAAATATTGTTCACAGGATGCGGGGGTTTATCGCCGCCTCGCAGCAAGTCTCGTGAGTGAGAGCAAAACGAGACTGATAGCCGTCTTTCCCGAAAGACAGCGGGGGGCTGGTGAAGCCTATCTAAAGGAACTCGAGGTCCCTATTCGAGAAGTGCTGTACGTATCACTTCCCTCTCTAGGCATAAATAGTGTGCCGACACTCGCGATACTCGACCAGAACGGTGTCGTGACTGACATGTGGGGCGGAAAATTCTCGCCGCTGGAAGAACAAGCCCTGATGTCCAAGCTGAGGCTTCAAGATACCAGGTCTGCTGATGAGTGGTCGATTGATGAAGCCAGTCTCGAGCGTAAAGTTGCTGACAAAGAGCAACTGGTGCTGCTCGATATACGCGACCGGGCGCCCTATGCAATGAATCACAGAGACGGCGCGAGGAACATCCCCTTGGATGAGTTACGCGTTAGAGCAGCAAACGAGTTGCCGCTTGACCATACGATCGTCATCTGCGGCAACGATCGGTCTGAGTTAGATTTGGCCTATTCAATTCTCGATTCGCAGGGCTTTGCGAAAATCCTGATTTTCGTGCAGAACCCAACTGACGCTACTAAACAATCCCAATAACCCAGGCGACCTCACGTTAGCCCATCCAGCTACCGAAGAGCGACGCGAGAACTACGCCGACGATGATCATCAACACGGTCAGAGTAACTGTCACGCCCCACGCTGCGCTTCCACTCACCTTCGTGCCCGTATTCTGAATGCCTTTCGCCATCAGCCAGATCCAGTAGATCCACAGCACGCCGAGCACGCTCAACAACGCGAAGAGCACCGGATGCTCGCCCGGTGAAACGAGTATGCCGAGGTTGTCCTGAACGAGTGTCTCCTGATTGAGAATCGGGTGAATGTCGTCGGGAGATTTCAAGTAAAGCAAACCTAGACTTAGAACTTTTTGGATGATGACCCACGGCAACGAAACATAGAGCACCGCCGAAAACGCCTGCCAGAAATGCATTCGCCCGCCGAATGCGAGTACGCCCAGCAGCACCAACCCTGCAGCTACGCCGTACTTCAGAAAGTTCACGAATGCTCCTGAGAAGAGCTGCATCACCTGCTGGATCGGATTCTTCGCTTCGGCGAGCTGGATCTGCCGCTGTTGTTCGACGGCTTGCGGAGGCATGAAACCGCTCTCGCCGAGTCTGTCCATGCTGAAATTTACAATGCGTTCAGGCGTGACACGACGCACAAACGCGAAGGTGTAGGCGGCAGACAACACGGCGATGATGATGAACGCCGCTGCCCAGCGCGGGTGAACGCGCAGGTTGCGGAACACGCGAGTCGGCTCAATGAAGATTCCGGTCACCCTCTGGGCGGCTGAGAGTGGCTCTTCTTTCGAGTCGACCTGAGGCAGTGGAATAAAGCTCAAGCCAAACATGATCAGGCCCCAGACGGCGTAAGCTACTCCCGGAATAACGCCGCCCGGAAGAAACTTTGCGATTCCGCCAATCGCCAGGATCAGGCCAATCACGAATAGAGCGATGGCTGCGATAAGCAGCCTTGTGGGCCTTGGCTTGCGGACGGGCATCGGCGGTGCGGGTGGTGCCTGAAATTCCTGCTCGTGTGCAACACTCATCGTTAAGTCTCCTATGTGAGAGGCTGGAAAGCTGCCGTCGAATTCTTGGTAAATTTACGCTCGTGATACGGATTTTCGTAGCCGGAGGTTTCAGCGCTCCCAGCCAGGGACCCGGATGCACGCGCCGTGGTGGCCGGGCGCCACTTCCCGCAGCTCCGGATCGACGTGGGCACACTCTTCGATCGCAAGCGGACAACGCGTTCGGAAGCGACAGCCGGATGGCGGGTTGATGGGCGTCGGTACGTCGCCCTCCAGGACTATTCGCTTTCGTTTCTGCGTCGGATCGGGAATCGGAATCGCCGACAGCAACGCCTGCGTGTATGGATGAAGCGGCTGCGCGTACAAGTCGGCGGCGCTCGCAATCTCCACGATGCGGCCGAGATACATCACGGCCACGCGCGTCGAGATGTGTTCCACGACGGCGAGCCCGTGTGAGATGAACAGGTATGTGAGTTTGAACTCTTCCTGAAGATCCTGCAGAAGATTAACGACCTGCGCCTGCACCGACACGTCGAGCGCAGACACCGGCTCATCGGCGACGATCAACTTCGGATTCAACGCGAGTGTGCGCGCAACGCCGATGCGCTGTCGCTGGCCGCCGGAGAACTCGTGTGCGTACCGATTCATGTAGTCGGGATCGAGACCGACCCGGCGCAGCAGACCGGCGACACGATCGCGCCGCTCGCTCTTGTTGCCTTCGCCGTGAATCACGAGTGGCTCGGCGACTATGTCGCCGACCTTCATGCGCGGATTGAGTGACGCGTAAGGATCCTGAAATATGATCTGCATCTCACGACGGATCTCGCGCAACTCTTTTTTGTTGAGTGCGAGTACGTCGCGGCCCTGGAAGTAGATGTGACCTGCGGTTGGTTCGATCAAACGAAGCATGCAGCGGCCGACAGTCGACTTGCCGCAGCCGGATTCGCCGACGAGTCCGAGCGTCTCGCCCGCGAAGATCTCGAACGACACACCGTCGACTGCGCGCACAACGTCGTCAGAGCCTTCGACCGGAAAATGTTTGACGAGACCCTGAACGCTGACGAGTGTTTCCTTCGTCGTGTCCGGTTGCACCGGCAAGGCGGGTCGATGGTTTGTATCAACGTGAGCGCTCATGAGCTCCTTCGTGGTCTGCGGCAACGGCCGCAGCAAGATCGTAAAGCACGCATCGCACCTGGACACTGCCGTCGAGCTGGTAAAGCGGAATGTCTTCCGCCGTGCATCGCGGCATGCGGTGTCGACAGCGCGGCGCGAAGTGACAACCCGGAGGAAGATCCGTCGGCTTTGGTACCACGCCTTCGATCGTCTCCAGGCGTTCCTTTGCGATCACCTGCGTGCTCGTGAGTTTTGGAACGGAGCGCAGGAGACCTTCGGTGTATGGATGCTTTGGTCGCGCAAACAACTCTTCAACCGGCGACTCTTCGACGATCCGCCCGGTGTACATCACTGCGACACGATCGGCGACTTCGGCAACGACGCCAAGATCGTGCGTGATTAGCAGCACCGCCAGTTCTCGCTGCTTTCTGAGATCGTCGAGTAGCTCAAGAATCTGCGCTTGAATCGTGACGTCGAGTGCGGTGGTTGGCTCGTCAGCGATGAGAAGCTTTGGGTTGCAGGCGAGCGCCATGGCGATCATCACGCGCTGGCGCATGCCGCCGGAGAGTTGATGAGGGTAGTCGTCAACGCGTCGTGCGGGATCGGGAATCGCGACTTCGCGCATCGCTTCTATGGTGGCCTTGCGGGCGTCGGCACGCGACATCTTGCGGTGCAGGCGAAGAGCTTCAGCAATCTGTTCGCCAACAGTAAAGACAGGATTGAGCGATGTCATCGGATCCTGGAAGATCATAGCGATGTCGTCGCCGCGCATTTGGCGCATCTCGGCGTCGGAGAGTTTGAGCAGGTCTTTGCCGTCGAAGAGTATTTCGCCGTTGACGATCTTTCCGGGAGGCGCGATGAGACGCATGACGGAGAGCGCGGTGATTGACTTACCGCAACCGGATTCGCCGACGAGTCCGAGCAGTTCTCCGCGATCGAGATGGAAGCTCACGCCGTCCACCGCGCGCACCAGTCCGGAGCGGGTGGGAAAGTGTGTTTGGAGATTTCTGACTTCTAACAGATGCATCTTTTGACAGGACTGACAGGATTTACATGTAAATCTTGTAAATCCTGTCCAGCTGACTCTTACAGTCCTAACTTGTCCATTCGTGCGTTCTCGTAAGCCCCGTCTTCGGCCGGGTAGCGCAACGACTTCGCTATCTTTCCCTTCTCTTTAGCGAGCGACCAGACGATGCTCTCACCAGCCGGAACGACTTTCGGGTTTGATGCAAACACGCGATCCGTGAATGCCTCTTCAGCGTCGACCAACTGCCAGTTCTTCCGTTTGAACATGTCAATCAGGTCGCCGAGGAAAAGTCCGTTCAGCAGGTTGAAGTGGACGAGCAGAGTGTGTTTGATCGGCCGCCCCACGACGCGGCGCGCCAGGGAATCGTAGTACTCGGCACGCGCCCAGATGTGCTCCAGATAGAAATCACGGTAAGGCTTCACATCCGCCGAAGGATCTTTCTTCATCCGCGCCGTGAGTCGCTGGTCGATCGCCCAGTCGGAGTTGTCGATCGTGACGTAGCCGTTGCGATAGCCATGCTCTGCGAAGAACGATCTCATCGCGTCGCGCTTCTCCACCGTCTCGCCTTCCTTCAGCATCGGGAACCGGAAGTATTTTTTGAATCGCGGAAACTCCTGCAACAGAGCTTCAGCGCGCAGGATGTCCTGCTGGTACGCTTCGACGTTGACGTTCGGCGCACTGTAGTCGCGATGAGAGTAGGTGTGGTTGCCGATCATGTGACCGGACTTGTCCCAGGGCGTTAGGAGTTCCTTGCCCTCGGCGCTGTCGATGTTGCGGCCGATGACGAACAGCGCGGCGCGGTGTGAATGTGCGCGTAGTGTGCCGAGGATCGCTTCATTGCGTGCGGTTGCGGTGAGCTTTACGGCGTTGGTCCAGTAGAAGTCGTCCATGGTGATGGAGTAGAGGGTTGCTTGTTTGGACGCGAAGGCGGGGACGGCGCCGAGGCCCAGCGCCGCGACGCTCAGGCCGAGGGTTTTGGTGAAGGTTCTTCGGTTCATGGGTGTTCTCCAAAGAAATAGGACGCATAGGTCGTATAGGACCGATAGGACCTATATAAATCCTATTGGTCGTATAAGACCTATAGGACCGATAGGACCTATATATAAGTCCTATAAGTCGTATATGTCCTATAGGGCCTATACCGTCGAGGTTTCGCGATACTCGCCCCAGACGCGCCGCAGCGTGTTGCTGATCTCGCCCACGGTCGCGTAAGCCTCGACGCATTCCAGAATTCGCGGCAACAGGTTTTCAGTCGTTCCCGCCGCCTGCTCCAGCTTCTTCAAAGCCGCCGTCACACTTTCCGAATCCCGTCGCGCGCGCAACGCACGCAGGCGCTCGACCTGCGACTGCTCAAGCGCCGGATCGATTCGCAACACCGGCACCGGCTGCTCTTCCTCGATCTGAAAACGATTCACGCCGACGACGATCTGCTCCTGCTTCTCGATCGCGCGCTGGTAACGATACGCCGACTCCTGTATCTCGCGTTGCACATAGCCGGTTTCGATTGCACGCAGCATCCCGCCCATCGCTTCAATTTTTTCCAGATACTCGAGCGCCTGTTCTTCCACCTGATCCGTCAGTTGCTCGACGGCATACGAACCTCCGAAAGGATCCGCAGTCTCGACAACGCCCGATTCGTAAGCAATCACCTGCTGAGTTCTTAACGCAACCCGCGCTGCCGTTTCTGTCGGAAGCGCGAGCGCTTCGTCCATCGAATTCGTATGCAACGACTGCGTTCCTCCAAGCACCGCCGCCAGCGCCTGGATCGTCGTGCGCACAACGTTGACTTCCGGCTGTTGCGCGGTCAGCGACGAACCTGCGGTCTGCGCGTGAAATCTCAGCATCATCGAACGCGGATCGCGTGCTTTGAAACGATCGCGCATGATGCGCGCCCACAGCCTGCGCGCCGCGCGAAACTTCGCGATCTCCTCGAGCAGGTTGTTGTGCGCGTTGAAGAAGAACGAGATTCGCGGCGCGAACTCGTCGATCTCGAGACCGGCTTCGAGCGCGGCCTCGACGTACGTGATCCCATCGGCGAGTGTAAATGCAACTTCCTGCACCGCCGTCGAACCGGCTTCGCGAATGTGGTAACCGCTGATCGAGATCGTGTTCCAGTTTGGCACTTCTCGCGCGCAGTAAGCGAAGATGTCAGTGACGAGTCGCAGCGACGGCGCGGGCGGATAGATGTAAGTGCCGCGCGCGATGTACTCCTTCAGAATATCGTTTTGCAGCGTGCCTCTGACTTTGCTGAATGGAACGTTTTGCTTGCGCGCGACTGCGAGATACAACGAC
>DASTQB010000311.1:0-9718 GCA_035761985.1 Pyrinomonadaceae bacterium | reverse complement strand
GTGGTTCGGTATCGGCTTCGTAGGTATCGTCGAGCGTCTTATCTTCTTCGAGTGGCGGAAGTTCGATCGTGATCCTGTCAGTCGCCGGAGCTTCAAGGTCGTCGCCAAAGAACCGTGCGAGCACGACCGTGATGTTGTCCTCACCGCCGCGATTGTTAGCCTCGTCAATCAACGCGTCGCAGGCCTTTGAAAGATCACCCTTGCATTCGATCACGATCCTCTGAATATCTTCCGCACGCAGTTTTCCAGACAATCCATCGCTACACAGCAACACGACGTCATCCTGCCGCAGGCGAATCCTTCCCGTCACCGGTTGCACTTCGCTCTGCGCGCCGAGCGCTTGCAGTATCACGTTCCGGAACATGTGCGTTTCGGCTTCCGACTCACTGATCTGCCCAACATCCACAAGCTGCTGCACGAGCGACTGGTCCTTCGTCGCAAGTCGAATCTGGTCCTTGCGGATCACGTAACCACGACTGTCACCAACCTGCACGAGATCGAGACTGTCGCCCCGGATCGCGGCGCCTGTAAACGTAGCGCCCATGCCGGCGCAGCGAGAGTCTTCCTGGCTCTTATGATGAATTGCGGTGTTGGCGTAATGAGTCGCGGTTTTTAAACACTCAACGAGGTCGACGTCCGGGTCGCAGGCGGCTTCGCCTTCGCCCATCAACATCTGTCTCACGGAATCGACGGCCATGCGGCTCGCCACGTCGCCGGCGAGCGCGCCTCCCATGCCGTCAGAGACTACGAGCACGAGTCCCTTCTGGCCCAGGTTGAAGCGTGTCAAATTAGCTGGTGGAGTTGCCCCGTCGCTGCCGGTCCAAGTTTGTTCACTTGTCAGGTCTAGAACAAGAAAATTGTCTTCATTGCCACGTCGAACCCGGCCAACGTCTGATTTGGCATATAAATCTACGATCATATATGGAGAGCGTATTAGGAGTCTGGCTGAGAACCGGGAGATTGTAACCCAATCCTATGAATCCTGTTAATCCTTCAAATTCTGCTTATCCTATGAATGCTAATCTTCTAAATCCTGCAATCCTGTCAAACCTTGTCTAACGCCTGATCGAGATCGGCGATGATGTCATCCGTATCTTCAATCCCAACCGAAATTCGGACGAGCCCGTCCGTAATTCCGAGCCGCTGACGCTTGGCTTCGTCAACCGAAGCGTGAGTCATCGTCGCAGGGTGCGAAATCAGAGTTTCAACACCTCCCAAACTCTCCGCGAGCGTGCAGAGCTTAACAGACTCGAGCACCGTGCGCGCTGCGGCGAGCGATCCTACGTCAAACGACACCATCCCGCCGAAACCATGCTGCTGCCGCCGCGCGAGCGCATGCTGCGGATGCGACGCAGAGCCGGGATAATAAACTTTCTTCACCTTCGGATGCTCTTCGAGAAACGCCGCGACCGCGCGTCCCGATTTATCGTGCTGCTCCATTCGCAACGCGAGCGTCTTCGTGCCGCGCATCACCAGCCACGAATCGAACGGCGAGAGGATCGCGCCGGCACTGTTTTGAACAAAGGCGATCCAGTTTGCATCTTCTTCGTCGTTCAGGACCACGGCGCCACCGATCCCGTCTGAGTGTCCGTTGAGATACTTCGTCGTCGAATGCACGACGATGTCTACTCCAAACTCGAGCGGACGTTGCAGGTACGGCGACATGAAGGTGTTGTCGCAAACGACGCGTGCTCCCGCGCGATGAGCGATCTCACTGACCTCTTTCAGGTCGGTGATCGTCATGATCGGATTGGTCGGCGTTTCGAGAAACACCATCTTGGTGTTTGGCTTGATCGCGGCTTCGACATTCAGCGAGTCTGACGTGTCGACGTAATCAAACTCGACGTTGTAGTTTGCAAGAATTTTATTGAAGAGACGTGCGGTGCCGCCGTAAGTGTTGTCTGAAACAACCACGTGCTCGCCTGCTTTGACGAGTCGCAGCGTAGCGTCGATCGCCGCCATTCCGGAAGCGAAAGCAAAACCGAAACGGCCGCCTTCGAGTGCGGCGATATTTCGTTCGACTGCAGTGCGCGTCGGGTTTTGAGTGCGCGCGTACTCGTAGCCTTTGTTTTTTCCGAGTCCTTCCTGCGCGTACGTCGAGGTCTGGTAGATCGGAACGGTTACTGCGCCCGTGCTTTCGTCAGGTTCCGATCCTGTATGAATGGCTGTAGTTGCAAATCCCATGATGTTTCTACTTTAACTGTCAAAAATTCCCTGGCTTCGATAACGCTCGGCGCCGTCAGGAAAGACTGTCACGATGCGTTTCCCTGGTCCAAGACGTTCGGCAACCTTGTATGACGCAGCCGCAGCAGCGCCCGACGACCAGCCACCGAGAAGCCCTTCGAGCCTGGCGATCTTCTTCAGTGCGGCGCAAACTTCTTCGTCCTGCACCATCATGATCTCGTCCGCAAGAGACGCGTCGAAGATCTTCGGGATGAAATCACGTTGCCCGATCCCTTCTACCTTCTTTGGTCCAGGAGGGCCGCCGCCGTAAATCGATCCTTCAGGCTCCACTAAGACGCAAAGCGCACGAGGGTTGATTTTTCTCACTGCCCTCGAAATGCCGCAGAACGTGCCTGACGTTCCCGCGCCGATCACGACAGCGTCAATCTCGCCGTTCATCTGCTCGATAATTTCGCGCGCCGTCGTTAGTTCATGAAAACACGGGTTCGCATTATTCTCAAATTGCTGGGGCACGAAGCTGCCTTCAATCGTCCCGGACAATTCGCAGCAGCGGTCAATCGCGCCTTGCATTCCCGCCTCGTGCGGCACGTATTCAATCTCGCCGCCGAGCGCTTCGATCAGCTTCATTTTCTCGACTGCGTAACCGCGCGGGACGCAGAGGATAACACGATAACCGCGTGCGATTCCTACGAGTGCGAGCCCGATTCCCGTGTTTCCGGCGGTCGGTTCGATGATGGTTGCGCCGGGTTTGAGCAGTCCCTTTTCTTCGGCGTCGAGGATCATTCCGAGCGCCGCGCGATCTTTGACCGAGCCGCCGGGATTAAGCCACTCAATCTTTGCGTAAATACCGGCCAGTGGTGGTCTGGCAAATCGAGAAAGGTGAAGTAGAGGAGTTTTGCCGATCAGATCGAGGATGCTTTCTGCGACGCCAAGCGACATCGTGCGTGATGTTAACACATGCTTGACAGGATTACATGATTAACACGATTTACATGATTTAATACTGAATCAGGCTGCCTTCGCGTTTGGCGCGGCGGACGGCGCGTCCGAAGACCCAGAGGGAGAAGGGAAGCAGGACGACGAGAAAACCGAGAAGTGTAAATAGCGGTTGCGTCACTTCGGCGAGGCCGTGACCTTCGATCAAGACCTGCCTGATGCCCTGGAGGCCGTGTGTGGCTGGCAGTAAGAGCGAGATGCTTCCGAGTGCTGGACCAGCGTGAGTTTTCAGCAACTGCGTCGGGAAAAACACGCCCGAGAACAACGCGGAACCGGCGCCGAGAAAAATTCCAAACGGATCGCCACGCTTGAACACCATCGCAAAGCTCGCCGACAGAATTCCGAGGCACGCCAGCACTACAGTCGTCAGTAAAAGAAACACGACAGCGAGAAAGAAACTGCCGCGATACTGAACGCCAAAGAAAACCCGCCCGAAGAAAAGATAGAGAAACGAGAAGAACGTCGTCTCGAGAAAATCCCACGCCGAGCTCGAAACGATGACCGTCGGTAAATTGATCGGAGTCAGCAGCACGCTTTCGAGTGTGCCCTGCATCTGTTCCTGCCTGATCGAGTTTGCAAGACTCGAAAAGCCGGTCATGAAATAGTTGAGCACCGCGAGACCCGTGAGCCACGTCGCGAGCGGATCACGCCACTGCGAAAACTGCGGATCAGTAAACCCTGCAAAGATCTTCGAAATAAAGAAGAGCGTCGTCACCACTGCGAGTATCGAAACGATCCGCAAAAAGAACTGCATGCGATAACTCACAAACAGTCGAAAGTCTCGCGCGACAAACGCAAATATTCTTCTTGGAAGTAGTTTGAGTGCGTTCATCGGTTTATCAATCCGTCTCATCCGCGGTTTCATACCGCTCCAGCACATCCAGCAACGTCGCTCTCTCCGTTTCGATATCGATTATCTTCACACCCTCTTTCTGCAACTGCCTTATCTTCTCATCAAGCAGATCGTCATTGTGTTGCCGCGTAAACGCGATCTTCTTGCCACTCGAGACTGTGATATGCACCATCTCGGATTCCGAAGTCAGAGCACGCAGGTTCTTCGGCGTGTCAATCGCGCGAATACGCCCGCGACTGATAATCGCCACTCGCGCACACAGCGTCTCAACTTCAGCGAGATTGTGCGACGTGAACAGAATCGTGACTGGCGGATCCTGCTGACCGAGCGAGCGAATCATCTCGCGCATGCGTTCTGCCGCTAAAGGATCGAGTGAACGTGTCGGCTCATCGAGCAGAAGCACTTGCGGACTCGACAACAACGCCCGTGCGACAGCCAGTCGCTGCTTGTTCCCCGTCGAAAGCTCGCCAAAGCGACGTCGTGCGACTTCGTCCAGCTCTAGTTTCTCAAACAGATCTTTGATTCGCTGCTTCGCCGTGCGATCGGAAAGACCGTGCAGCCGCGCGAAGAACATCAGGTTTTGCTCGGACGTCAGTCGCCAGTAAAAACTTCGCTCTTCGGCTGTCGAGAGACCGATCAAACGTCTGACGTGTTCATCATCCTCAACACTGTCGTGGCCGTGTACTTCGACGCTGCCCGCGGTTGGCTGAACAAGCGTCGCAACGATCTTCGTCAGCGTCGTCTTACCTGCACCGTTTCGTCCAATCAGTCCGAAGATCTCACCGGTCTCGACTTCGAACGAAACATCGCGCAGCGCCTCCACCGGTTCTTTCACCGGGCGCCGGAAAAACGCACGCAGACGGCGGAAGGGCACAGGATAAGTTTTCGATAGGTTGCGGATCGAGATGGCGCTCATCGAGCTCGTTGTCTCGGATCGAGATATTCGCGCAAGCCGTCGCCGATGAAGTTGAATGCGAGGACCGTGAGGGCGATCGCCGCGCCGGGAAAGATTAACGCGTGTGGCGCGGCTTGCAACGTCGAGAGGTCGCGCGCTTCTTCGATCATCGTGCCCCACGACGGAGCGGGCGGCGGCACGCCGAGACCGAGAAACGAAAGTGCTGCTTCGGAAAGCACTGCGCCCGCCATTCCCAAACTCGCCTGCACGATCAACGGTTGAATCGCGTTTGGAAGAATGTGAATCAGCAGGATGCGTGCGTCGCTTGCGCCGAGTGCGCGTGCGGCCTGGACGAAGTCGTATTCGCGAACCTTCAGCACCTGGCCCCGGATCAGTCGTGCATAACCAACCCAGCCGATGATGCATAGCGCGAGGATGAGTTTGTTGAGACCTGCACCGAGAAACGCCACCATCGCGATCGCGAGCAGCAGTCCGGGAAACGCGAGAAACACGTTGAAGACGTAGCCTGACACAAATCGATCGACCCAGCCGCCGTAGTAACCGGCTATCGCGCCGAGGATCGTGCCGATGAAAGCGGACACGACGACGACGATGATTCCGACCTGTAGCGAGATGCGCGCGCCGAACACGACTCGCGAGAAGATGTCGCGACCGGTCGAGTCAGTCCCGAACCAGTGCTCTGCGGACGGAGGAAGATAGCGCATCGACAGGTTTGTCGCGCCGACCTCGTACGGAGCAATCCAGTGCGCGAACAGTGCGACGACGACGAGCACCACAACGATTACTAATCCAATAATAGTTAATCGATTCATCTTTGTAGGGGTGGCCCTCTGTGGCCACCCCAGCGTTATTGCCGAATTATCCGACTCTAATCCGTGGATCCAGCCAGCGATAGACCATGTCAGTAAGCAAGTTGGCGATAATGTAAGTCATGCTGATCACGAGCACGCATCCCTGCACAACTCTGTAATCGCGTTTTCCGATTCCGTCCTCGACGAGAAGCAATCCGAGTCCGGGCCAGCCGAAGATTTTTTCAGTGATGATTGCGCCCGCGAGCAGGACGCCCAGTTGCAAACCAAGAATTGTGACGACGGGAATGAGTCCGTTCTTCAGGACGTGTTTGTAAACCACTGTCCGCTCGTTCAAGCCTTTTGCTCGCGCGGTGCGAACGTAATCTTCGCCCAGCTCCTCGATGACGGACGAGCGCACCATGCGCGTCAGGATTGCTGAAAGCGCGGCGCCGAGCGTGAAGGCTGGAAGAATAATGTCGCTCCACTCGAATCTTCCGGACGGAGCGAGCCAGCCGAGTTTTACGGCGAAGATGTAGACCAGCATCGGTCCGATCACGAAACTCGGCAGACTGATGCCCAGCAGTGCGACAACCGAGGCGATGTTGTCGATGATCGTGCCGCGGTTCGTGCCCGCGATGACGCCGAGCGGGATCGCGATCAGGATCGCAATGAGCATCGCGAAGATGGCGAGCTCGATTGTTGCGGGATAGCGTTCGAGAATGAGACTGCTGACGGGTCGATCGTTGCGAAAAGAAAGACCCATGTCGCCGCTGAGCAGTAAGCGCCAGTAGTCCATGTAGCGATTATCGGCGCCGTGCCAGACGAAATGTCTTTCGTTGTTTGCGTCGCGCGGGAAAGAGAAGAAGAAGGGCGGACGATCGAGGCCGTGTTTTTCGCGAAACTGTGCGAACTGTTCCGGCGTGGCTTGTTCGCCGAGAACGGCGACAGCCGGATCACCCGGCACGAGTTCGATTAGTAGTGTCACGAGAGAGACGACGGTCCAAACAACGAGGAGCAGGATAAGCAGTCGTCTCAGGATCCCGAAGATCCGGTACCGAAGTTTCGTTCGCACTGCGGCGGATAATAACATGGCCACGGATTTACGCGGATAAACACTGATTTGTGTTCATCCGCGTAAATCCGTGGCCCAAAATTAAAACGTAGCCCCAGGGCTGGTTCGAATACTCGCACAGCCCCGACAACCGCGCGCTTACCCAACCATACCCCGAGACTACGTATCTGGTTGCAAACTAAGCGCTGCAACCAATCCTTAAAATCATTCCGAACGACGGCCCATATGCAAGGCCGCTATGCCGCCAGTCAGGTTTTCATACCCAACCTGCTCGAAACCTGCCTGTTCCATCAAAAGCGAGAGTTGTGACTGGTCCGGAAACTTCTGAACTGATGCCGGCAAGTAGGAATAGGCACTTCGCGAACCACTGATGAGGCCCCCCATACACGGCAACAGCTTTCTAAAATACAGATTAAACAAGGGTCGAAGAATCGCATTCGCCGGTCTTGAAAACTCCAGCACCGCCACCCAGCCGCCAGGTTTCACAACCCTCGAGAGTTCCCTTAGACCGCTTTCGACATTCGACAGGTTCCGCAATCCAAATGCGATTGTCGCCACGTCAAACGTGCCATCTCGAAAGGGAAGGTCCAGCGCGTCACCCTCGATCAAGCGTATGCGACCAGATGTCTTACCGGCAGCGATAGTCAACATCGGCCGGCAGAAATCAGTCCCAACAACTCCTGCTCCCGTAATTTCAAACAACGCCAGCGATAAATCGCCTGTACCACAAGCAACATCGAGAACGCGTGAATTACTGCTCGACGAAAGCTTGTCGCGTACCCGACTCGCAACAATCCGGCGCCAACGTTTGTCGACGTTACCGGAGAGTAAGTGATTCAAAAGATCGTACCGCCCCGCGATAACCGAAAACATTTCGCGAACGCGGCTCGCATGTTCCTTCGCGTCAGGCACAGTTAAGCCAAATCTGATGGAGGTTTGGTTGCAAGACGCTTGCAAACAATTTGTGATTACCTGGGATTGATGTTGCCTGCTGGTTTTGCCGGCGGTTTTGGTGATGGCGCCGGCGTCGCTATTTCACCCAAAACTTCGAATTCAAGACGTCCTTGCAACGCTGGTTTCAGTTGCATTGCTTCGCCAGCAACGACTGAAGCCAATGCCGCCGACTTGAAAAGACGATTAGCAACACGCTGAAGATCGGTCGCGGTGACTGATCTGAGTAAACCTACCTGGTCCTGAATCTCTTTCAAGCGATAAGTATCCATGTCGAGCCACGGATCAGGTGCATTCTCAGGCTTCGCAATAAAAGCGGCTACTTCGTTTACAGCTTCAGTTTTCGCCCGTTCGAGTTCAGCAGGGGTTGCAGGTGTGTTCATCAACGACTCAAGGGCTTTCCTCGCATTTGCGACTGAGTCGACCGCAGCCTGGCTTGTAGTTACGGCACCCATAACGAATGCACCGGGAAGCACGTGCGCCTCGCTTCTGGCGAAAACCGGCTGCGATGTCAATTCCGGTGTTAGTGCCTGCCATCGATGTTGTGCGAGTTTCGCAAGAACAGCACTCGCATGGAAGTCAGGATCTGATCTGGCAACACCGCGTGCCGCGAGCCTGACTTCGACGTTTGGTCCAGGAACGTTAACCACTAAGATCCGCGGATCAGGTGGATTCGGCTGACGAAATGTGGTCGGTACGATCTGTTCGCTCTTGCGCCATGGGCCGAGCAACTGCCGCAACGCCCTCATTGCGCGCGGTTTTGTGACACCGCCGATGATCGCAAGAGTCGCATTGTTTGAGTTCAGAAAACGATCACGGGCGAGCATCAGATCTGCACGTTCAACGCGCGCGAGATCTTCCGGAGAACCGGACGCCGGACGTCCGTACGGAAAGTCGCCAAACAAACGCGCAGCAATTGCGCGATCGGCAACCTCGCCAGGCGCGATCACCGTGTCGCGCAGGAGTTTCATACGCGCATCACGCATGCGCGTGACGACCTCGGGCGTCAATTGCGTGGCGAGCAGAGCGTTGCGCAGGATCTCGACGATCGTCTCAAACTCGGCAGCTTTACCAACCATCGTGATGGTGGTGGAATCGTAGTTGACGCTGACGTCGAGCTTGCCGCCTTCTTCCGTGAACGATTCGACAGTGGCCGCGTCGGGAAACAGGATGTCGCCGAGTAGTGCCATCTCGCCTGACTTGCCTGCGAGATCGAAGGCCGCGCCGCTATTGATCCGAAGTTTTAACGTGACGTCCGGAGATCCGGGTTTTGTCCAGAAAAGAAGGTGCAGGCCGTTGAGCAACTGCTCGCGTTCGGGCCGCACCGGAGCCTGTGCGAGCAGCGGCTGCACCAGCAGCAAAAGGCATATCAGTATCTTTAGAGAAAACTTCATCAGGAAATGGTTAAACATCTTAGATGCGGTGTGTTTGCCCGTCAACCGTTTGGCTTTTGACTGCATCCTAAGCCCTGATTGACAAAGGGATCGGTCGATCTGACCCGGCAAATCGCAAAAGAGTATGTACTTGCCGCCCTCGCGGGATTAATATTCGCCCGAGTAGCAAGTTTTTTCTGTTAAGCACCGTAACTTTTTTCTCGTTGTCGGTAACTATAGCAGGAGCAAATCCTGCAGGATCGAGTGCTTGATTGCCCGAGATAACCACAGACGAGCTTTTGCTCCAAAAGGCAGTTGACGGCGAGCAGGCAGCCTTTCTGGAGTTGTACGAGCGATACCGGCAGCCAATCTTTCGTTTTGCTTACCGGTTGCTGGGTTCGGTTGAACTGGCCGAAGACGTCACGCACGATTGCTTTCTCAGCCTGATTCGAAAGCCTGAGAACTTTCAGCCCGAACGCGCGTCATTGAAAACTTACCTGTATGCGGCGGCGCGAAACCTGGCACTGAAACACTTCAGGAACCAGGGTCGTGAAGCGGGCATGGATGAGGTCACTCAGGAGC
>DASTQB010000310.1:0-13372 GCA_035761985.1 Pyrinomonadaceae bacterium | reverse complement strand
CGAATCGTTCATTGATAAGATGCTTCAGAGTGTGGAGCATCGTGGGCGCGACGATCAGGGCGTTTGGGTGTCGGAGGAGATCGATTCCCATGGGCGTCGCGCGTGCCTGGGCCATCGGAGGCTTGCGATCATCGATCCGAGTCCCGCGGGCCATGAGCCAATGCTCTCGCATGATGGTCGTTATGTCCTCACATTCAACGGCGAGATATACAACTATCGCGAACTTCGTGAACAATTGCGTTCGTTGGGCCATGAATTTCGCACCGACTGTGATGCGGAAGTTCTGCTCGCGGCCATCTCTGAGTGGGGCTGGGACGCAGTGCCGCGATTCAACGGCATGTTTGCGTTTGCCGTTTGGGACAACAAGGAACGAACGCTGACTCTCGTCCGCGATCACGTCGGCATCAAGCCTCTGTATTACGCGTTCATCCCCGCTCGCAACGACGCGCCTGCGGCGTTCGTCTTTGCTTCCGAGATCAAAGCAATCCTCGCTACGAAATTGATCAAGCCGGAACTCGACGCCCACGCGTTGCACCAGTTCCTGACGTTTCTCTGGTCGCCTGATCCAAACACGCTGTTTGCAAACGTGAAGACTGTTCCGCCGGCTCACATGCTTCAGTTTCACGAAGACGAGTTGAAACTAACAGAATGGTGGGACGTTTCGTTCGACAAAATCGACGAAGGCAAAAGCGAAGCGTGGTGGACTGAGCGCGTGCTAGACACACTCGATCGCGTCGTGAAGATGGAGATGGTCGCCGACGTGCCGCTCGGAGCGTTTCTCTCCGGCGGCATCGACTCTTCCGGAATCGTCGCGATGATGGACCGTCATAGCAACGGCCGGCCCATCAGCACTTACACCGTCGGCATCGAGAGCGAAGACCTGCGTTACGACATCATTCCCGACGACGTGCGCTGGGCGCGCCGCGTCAACGAGCAACTCAAAACTGACTATCACGAGATCATGCTGAAGCCGTCGGTCGCGGATCTTTTGCCGATGCTGGTCCATCACATGGAAGAGCCGCCGATCGACATGGCGATTCCGAGTTATCTCGTATCGCGTGCGGCGCGCGAGACGCTCACGGTGATGCTCTCGGGTATGGGCGGCGACGAGGTGTTTGCAGGTTATCCGCGGCAGATGGCGATGAAGATCGCGTCGGCATTCGATCCGGTGCCGAACCTTCTGCGCCGGCCGTTGATGAAGACAGTTGCCGGCGCTTTGCCCGGCGGTTTGCCGGGACGGCTGACTGCGCCGCTTCGCAACGCGAAAAAGTTTGCGCGCAGCGCCGCGCTCGACTTCGAAGATCGTTATCTTGGTTACGGCACCTACTTCACGAACGAACTGAAGCACCGGCTGTATTCCGACGAGTGGCGCACGCTCACACGCGAATACGATCCTTATGCCGCGCATCGCGGTTACTTCGCACGCGCATCCCGAGCCGCGCCGCTGAACCAGCTTCTATACGTCGACTTAAAGACTTTTCTTCCGTGCCTCAACCTGATGACCACTGACAAAACGTCGATGGCGGCGAACCTGGAAGTGCGTGTACCGTTTCTGAATCGTGAGATGATCGAGATGGCCGCACGCATGCCGCCGCGTCTGAAACTGCGCGGCCTCAAACGAAAATACGTGCTGAAACGAGCGCTCGAGACCGTCTTGCCGAAGGACGTGGTCTGGCGAAAGAAGGCGGGGTTTGGGGCGCCAATCCGCTCGTGGCTGCGGGGTCCGCTCCGGCCGCTGATCGCGGATTTATTGTCAGAAGAAGCAGTGAAACGCCGAGGAATCTTCCGGCCTGGCGAGGTCAGGCGTGTTCTGGACGCGAATTTTTCCGGCCGTGAGGACTATAACCTGCAGGTTTTTCAGCTACTTGGCCTCGAACTCTGGCACCGCGAATTCCTGGAATAATATAGGCCCTATAAGTCCTGTAGGTCCTATAGGACTTATTGTTAAAACGTTGACAAACACAGCGTGGGCGGTCTAATCTGCTTGACGTCGAGCCACCCCGGCTCAGCAGCCGATTGAGAAGCCTCACAGGCCTCTGCAACTCAAGCCCGCAAAGATGACCAATCAGGAACAACTCGAGTTCGTATCGCCACTGGCGCAAGTGCCGGGTGACGGACGCTGTGTCCTCCTGGTCGAAGACGATCCAGCCTTGCGGCGCTACCTCGAAGTCGTGCTTCAGCGTGCGGGTTACCGGGTACTTTCCGCGGGCGATGGTCTGGAGGCAATGAAGTTTCTGCTTGCGGAGACTGTGGACGTGATCGTCACCGATGCGTTGATGCCAAACCTCGACGGCTATGAGTTGTGCCGCTTCGTGAGGAGCAGCAGCCACCTGGCCCACCTGCCGATCATCCTGCTCAGCGCGCTCGATCCGCGCAACTCAACCGACGAATCCGAGCAGGTAAACGCGTTTCTCGCGAAGCCAGTCTCACCCGAAGACCTTCTCGCTTCTATCGAGACCGTCACTCACACCAATCCGCGCTCTTAATCCGCGTTAATTCGTGTTCCGTATAAGCTGGTCCAGCGACGTGTAAGAAATGCCTTGCGCTGAAGCCACGGCTTCGTATGTGCAGTGGCCGGCGTATGTGTTCACGCCTTCCTTCAGATGCGGATCGCTCATGATCGCCTGGAGGAAACCTTTGTTCGCGAGTTTCAAAGCATAAGGCAACGTAGCGTTGGTCAGTGCGAACGTTGAAGTACGTGGCACTGCGCCCGGCATGTTTGCGACGCAGTAGTGCAGCACACCTTCGACGTAGTAGGTTGGATTTGAATGCGTGGTCGGGTGCGTCGTCTCGATGCAACCACCCTGATCGACGGCGACGTCGACAATCACCGCACCGTTCGGAACATCCTTCAGCATCGATCGCGTGACGAGCTTCGGCGCGGCTGCGCCCGGCACGAGCACGGCGCCGACGATCAGATCGGCCTGCGAGATCGCATCGTGGATCATGTAAGCGCTCGAAGCGAGCGTCGAGATCTTCGACAGGAAAATATCGTCGAGCTCGCGCAGACGATCGAGATTGTTGTCGATGATGGTAACGTGCGCTCCCATGCCGACGGCGATCTTCGCGGCGTTCGTCCCGACAACACCGCCGCCGATGATCACGACACGCGCGGCGGGCACACCCGGCACGCCGCCCAGCAGGATTCCGCCGCCGCCACTCATCTTCTCGAGGTAGTGTGCGCCAACCTGGATCGCCATGCGTCCAGCCACTTCCGACATCGGCGTCAACAACGGCAACGTGCCTCGTCGATCGGTGATCGTCTCGTAAGCAATGCCCGTAACTTTTCGTTTGATCAACTCCTGCGTGAGTGCGTGATCGGGCGCGAGATGTAGATACGTGAAGAGCAGTTGACCTTCGCGCATGCGCGGATACTCAGGCGCGATCGGCTCTTTCACTTTCACGATCATCTCGGCCGCAGCCCACACCTCGTCAGCCGATTGGATGATAGTTGCGCCCGCGCGTTCGTACAGCGAATCTTCAAAACCGGAACCTGCGCCGGCATTGGTTTCGACCCTGATTTCATGGCCCGCATCCTTGAGCGCGCGCACACCTGCGGGCGTCAATCCCACCCGATATTCATTGTCTTTAATCTCTTTAGGCAGACCAATAATCATTTGAGCGTTTTGTGCTTTCTTGGGGGTTGATTTAGAAGACCGTCATTGGGGCGATTCGACCTGATCGATCTGCGCTCGTTGCAGCTTGCCGCTGAAATCGACATAGATCGACTTCCACTCGGAGAAGATGTCGAGCACCTGAGTGCCTGCTTCACGATGGCCGTTGCCCGTCGCCTTGGTGCCGCCGAACGGCAGGTGTACTTCGGCGCCAATCGTCGACGCATTCACGTAGAAGATGCCCGTGTACATCTCGTTCATCGCTTTGAAAGCGCGATTGACGTTTTGGGTGTAGATGGCGGCGGAGAGCCCGTAACGGACGCCGTTCGCGATCTGAATGGCTTCTTCGAGGGAGCTCGCGGGAATCACCGTCGTGACTGGTCCAAAGATCTCTTCCTGCGAGATCCGCATGTCAGGAGCAGCGTCGATGAACACGGTCGGTTCGATGAAATGACCGTTTGCGTAGTCGTTGCGCGTTAGACGTTTGCCGCCTGTGGCGAGCTTCGCGCCGTCGTCGTCACGTCCGATACGGATGTAACCCATGATCTTTTCGACGGCGTCGTTGTTGATAACTGGTCCAACGTCAGTTTTCGGATCGGCGCCGTTGCCGACACGCAATGCTTTCGTGTGCTCGACGAGCTTCGCCACAAACTGCTTGTAAACTTTCTTATGGACCACCAGGCGCGACGATGCAGTGCAGCGCTGGCCTGACGTACCAAAGGCGCCCCAGATGGCGCCTTCAACAGCTAAATCGATATCGGCATCGTCCATCACGATGATGGCGTTCTTGCCGCCCATTTCGAGCGAGCAGATCGCGTTGCGCTCCGCGCACGCGGAAGCGACGATGCGACCGGTTTCAGTTGATCCGGTAAACGAGATCAAACGCAGCGCGGGATGGTTCGTCATCGCTGCGCCGACAGGTTCGCCGTAACCAGTGACGAGATTGACGACGCCCGGCGGAATGCCGGCTTCCTCACAAGCCTTGACGAGGTTGTACGTGGAAAGCGGTGTGTCTTCCGCGGGTTTGATGACGACAGTGTTGCCGCAGATCAGCGCCGGGATCAGTTTCCACGAAGGAATCGCCATCGGAAAATTCCACGGCGTGATCAGTCCACAAAGACCAACCGGCTGGCGCACGCACATCGCAAACTTGTCGCGCATTTCGGCCGGCGTTGTGAACCCGTGTAGCCGGCGTCCTTCGCCGGCGGTGTAGTAAGTGCAGTCGATTGCTTCCTGAACGTCGCCGCCGGCTTCCTTCAAAACCTTACCCATCTCGCGGGTCATGTCGGCAGTGAACTGTTCCTTGTTGCGGATCAGGATCTCGCCCAGGCGAAAGAGCAATTCAGCGCGTTTGGGAGCGGGTGTGTTGCGCCAGCGATCGAAAGCGTTTTGCGCGGCGTTGACCGCGGCGTTTACGTCTTCGCTGGTTGAAAGTGGAAAACGACCGACGACGTCGCGGTTGTCGGCCGGGTTGATGTTTTCAAACATCTCGCCCGACTGGCTTGCGACCCATTCGCCGTCGATGTAGTTGTGATAGGTTTTGACTGAAGCGCGCGCGGCGTTACGCGCCGCGGCTTTCCCGCCGGTTTTTGCAATTGCTTTCTTTGCCTGAGCCATATTCTGTTTGAACGAATGATAGGTCCTACAGGACCTATACGACCTATTGGTCCTATTTTATTGATACGTGAATTGCACGATGAGCGGCACTTGTTGGGCGCCTCTCGCATCCTGCTGCACGCGCGTCACGTTCAGCACAATCGGGTCGCCCGCTTTCAGCCCGCTTAGCACGCGTTGAAAATCGCCCAGCGACGTTACCGGCGTGCGATTGATGCGATTGATCACGTCGCCTTCGACGAGGGCGGGTGCGCCCGTCGGCGGAATACGAATCTCCGCCATTAATCCATTCGGATCGACGTCCTTGACGAAAAGTCCCTGCACGCCGGTCAGATGACGATCGGCGAGCAACTGCGGCGTCAGTTCGGCGAGCGTGATGCCGAGACGCAGAGCGTTGCCGCGTGGATTGCCGTCCTCAACCATGTCCTTCGGCGGTGCAGCCCACTCGCGATTAGTTCGCGACGGGCGTTCCGCGAGCGTCACGGTTGCCGTGCGCTTGTCGAGTTTGCCGTTGACGTCGCGCAGATAAGTGAGCGTCACTTGCTGGCCCACCGGCGTACTTGCAACACGTTGAATCAAGTCCTGTGCGTTGTTAACAGCCGCACCCTGGAATTCGAGGATGATGTCGCTTGCCTGGAGTCCCGCGCCCGCTGCGGGCGTGGTCGTGCCGCGTTCAGTTTGCGTGACCGAAGTGATGATCGCGCCCTTCGCTTCCGGCAGTCCGTAAACTTTCGCAAACTCGTCGTGCACCGACTCGAGAGTTATTCCGAGATATCCGCGTCTGACTCTGCCCTGCGAGAGCAACTGTTTGTAAACGAAGTTGGTTTCGTTTGCAGGCAGTGCGAAACCGATGCCGTTGTAGTCGCCGGTTGAAGTCGCAATTTGTGAATTCATGCCGATGACTTCGCCGCGCATGTTGACGAGTGGTCCGCCACTGTTACCCCGATTGATGGCGGCGTCAGTTTGCAGGAAACGCTGAAACACGTTGTACGACGACGGATTCTCTCGCTCTTTCTTGGAGATGATTCCGGCGGTGACTGTTTGGTCCAGTCCAAACGGGGAGCCCATTGCAAGCACCCAGTCGCCGACCTCAGCCTGGTTGGAATCGCCGAGTGTGACCGTCGGAAGATCCTTCGGCGCATCGATCTTGAGAACGGCGACGTCAGTCTCTACGTCGACGCCGACAACGGTCGCGCGATACTTCTCACCCGTCTGCAACCCGACAGTTATCCGCACAGCGTCTTCGATCACGTGATGGTTAGTCAGAATGAAGCCTTTCGGGTTGACGATGAAGCCACTGCCGATGCCGCGCGGCACGCGCCGTCGCTGGTTGCGAAACATGTCGAGCAGTGGATTTGTCTGATCTTCCTTGTCTTCGTCTTTCTCTGCGACCTCGATCTGCTTCTGGGTGGTTTCGATGTTCACGACGGCAGGCTCAACGCGGCGCGCGATCTCGGCAAACGAAGCCGACAACGCTTCAGGCGCGCGGGCAATCTGCATGTCAGGCTGCGCGACTATCGTGCGGCCCGAGAGCATCGCGCCAATACCGATTCCGGCGAGCAGCGATGCAACGGCTAAGGCGGCAATCCAGACACGGAGTTTGCGCAGGATTGTTCGCTCTTGGTCTGTCGTGTTGTTTTTAGAAACGTTTAGCATGTTCACCACCTTCTGGAAACGCTCTCGAAGCCCAGGGAAAGGGCTAGAGTATAGCGAAAGGGTTTTTTATTTACCATTCTACGGGCGTAAAAGGACTTTCAGGACGCCGCGGGCGGCGGCGCGGCGCATGGCCTGGACGCCTTTGGCGAGGGGAAGTTCTTCACTGACAAGGCTATCGACGTCGACTGCAGCTTTCTTTAGCAGGTCGAGCGCATGGGCAAAACGGCCGCAACGAGAGCCAACGATCGAGATCTCATCGACGACGATGCGAGCGGCGTCGAGTTCCGTTTTACCGTGAAACGTCGACTTGAGAACGAGTTGACCTTTCGGACGCAGGAGGTTGAGGGCGAGGTCGAATCCTGCTGCAGCGCCGGATGCTTCCACGACCACGTCGAATTGCCGCGCGCGTTTTGCAGCGACTTCGGGATTGGTGGTTTCGATGCCGCGTTGTTCTGCGATCTGGAGTTTTGAGGAGTGTTTTCCGATCAGGAGCAGTTGTGCGCCGGTGAGAGCGACTACTTGCGCGCACAGGAGCCCGAGTTTTCCATCGCCGATGACGGCCACGCGATCGGAAGGCGTTATTGAAACGCGTTCGAGGATGCCGCAGGCGGCGGCGAGTGGTTCAGTGAAGACTGCGCGTTCATCGGGCACGTTCTTCGGAACGGGGAAGAGGTTTTGGTTTGGGAGTTGAAGAAACTCTGCGTGCGCGCCGTCGCGGCCGACGATGCCAAGGACGGTGCGTGATGGGCAGTGTCGCGAGTCGCCGGCACGGCAGAGTTTACAGTTGCCGCAGCCTGCATTGATTTCACCGACGACGCGCTGTCCGATCAGTTTGCGGTTGGAACTGTGTTCGACGACGCCGACGAACTCGTGTCCGATCGTGCCTTTGAATCCGGCGTAGCCGCGCGCGATCTCGAGATCCGTGTTGCAGATGCCCGAGAGCAAAACGCGCACGAGCGCCTCGTCAGGGTGATGGGGTTTTTCGATGTTCTTGATTGAGAGGCGCTGATTGGCGACGCGGAGGGCGAGCATTTGTATAGGTCGTATAGGTCCTATAGGTCGTATAGGTCCTATAGGACCTATTAAATTCTCAGAAGATCAGAAGGCCTTGCTTCGCGTGTACGCATTCTGCGGTGTCAGCTCGACCGTCTGCCGCGTGCCGCTGGCAACCCTCACGGGCAAGCGCCACTCAAGCTGTTCATCGCCCGAAATCGTCGCGTGCAACCACCAGCTCCCCGGCGCAACCATCACTGCACCTTGCCCTTGCTTGTCCAAACGCCCCTGCACCGGCGAACGTCCTCTCATCCGCTCTTTCAAAAAGTCTTCAAAGCGTTTTCCCGGGCGTTGCTCAGTGAAAAACTCGTGACGCACCGCCAGAATATCAACCGGATAAAGATTCACGGCCACATCCAGCGCCGGACCAACACTCTCCGGAGTTTGCCTGATAACGATCTGTAACGTCGTTGTATTTTGACTCGCCTCGGGATCAGAAGCACTCGCCGGCAGTTGTCGATAAATCAACCAACCTGCGCCCACAAGCACCGCCAGCAATGCCGCCTGCAACGCTATGATTGCAAGCGCGCGAACCGAAACCGCCGACTTCAACTGCCTAAAACTCCTGCCGTCCAAAACTGCTCTACCCTTTCAGCCGGCGCACAAATTCAACCAGCGAATCAACCTCTTTGTCATTCAGCTTGTTGGCAAACGGCGGCATGTTTCCTCGCTCGTTTCGTCCATTCATGATCGAGTTAAAAATACGCGCATCGGTGACTTCAGCCTGCCACTGCGGATCGGTCAGGTCGCGCGCGTGGCTAAGCTTGCCTTTCGAAGTCTTCGCTTTGCCATCGGTGCCGTGGCATGAGGCGCAATAGTGCGGATACAACTGCGAAGCCGGCCGCGTCTTCTGAAACTCCGCGCTCGTGCTCGCAGCAAATGCCACGATGATGAACGAAACAATCAAGAGTCGCATCGAACGAATCATAACCAGCAAGTCACAAAGACACAAAGCGAAAACTAAATCGGTCGTTTACTTTGTGCCTTCGTCGCTTAGTGGTTAATATGGTGACGGATTTCCCCGAAACGTAAATCAGGACAATCAATTGACTGAAATCGAGATCACAAAGCTGCGTGAAGAGTGTGGCGTCTTCGGCATTTACGGTCATCCGGAAGCCGCGCGAATGACTTACCTCGGCTTGTACGCGCTCCAGCATCGCGGACAGGAATCGTGTGGCATCGTCGCTTCCGATGGCGGCGAACTTCGATTCGAACGCGCAATGGGTCACGTGTCTGAAGCGTTCGACCAGGCGACACTCGATCGCCTGACAGGTTCGAGCGCCATCGGCCACGTTCGTTATTCGACTGCCGGCGAAGTCTCGATTCTCGAAGCGCAGCCGTTCTGTGTGACGTGCCAACACGGGCAGATCGCAGTTTGTCACAACGGCAATCTTCCGTTTGCGCGTGAAGAGCGGGAGCGACTCGAACGCGAAGGCGCGATCTTCTCATCAACGTCCGACACTGAAGTGGTGTTGCACGGCGTGGCGCGTTCGCGCTTGCCGGTGCGAGAAGCGATACCGGCAGTTTTGTCCGAAACCGAAGGCGCGTTTTCGATGTTGTTTTTGACGCCGTCGGAGATGATCGTGATTCGCGACAGCCGCGGCTTTCGCCCGCTTGCACTCGGAAGGCTCGGCGATGCCTGGGTCGTCGCGTCAGAAACGTGCGCGTTTGATTTGATCGATGCGCGGTACGTTCGCGACGTCGAGCCCGGCGAGATGATCGTGATCGATCAGGATGGCTTGCGATCGTCGCATCCGCTGCCGCCGCAGAAACACTCGATGTGTTTGTTCGAACACGTCTACTTCGCACGTCCTGATTCGTTGATCTACGGAAGATCGATCAACGAGTCGCGTCACATGATGGGTCGCAGGCTCGCGGTCGAGCAGCCTGCTGACGCTGACATTGTTGTTCCAGTGCCCGACTCGGGCGTTGCTGCTTCGATTGGGTATGCGGCGGAGAGTGGTTTGAGTTTTCGTTTCGGACTCGTGCGAAACCACTACGTCGGCCGCACGTTCATCGAGCCGCGACAGTCGATTCGTTCCTTCGGAGTTCGCATCAAACTGAATCCAGTGCGAGATCTGATCAACGGAAGACGCGTGGTTTTGATCGACGACTCGATCGTGCGTGGTACGACGTCTAAAAAGATCGTGCGCATGGTCCGGGAAGCGGGCGCGAAAGAGATTCACGTACGCATCAGTTGTCCGCCGACGATAAGTCCGTGCTACTACGGCGTCGACACGCCGAACAAGTCGGAACTGATCGCGGCGAATATGAGTGTTGAAGACATACGAAAGTTTATCGAGGCTGATTCGCTTGGTTACCTGTCGTTGGAAGGAATGATTGCCGCGACCGGCATGAGCCCCGACTCGTCGTGTGTCGCTTGCTGGAACGGCAAGTACCCGACGCGAATCACGCGCGAGGCTGAGACGTATTACGAACGCGAGCATGTGAGCGCCGATAGCTGAAATGGGACGCGCGAGGCGAGGCTGTGGATGTGCGATTGCAGTTCTTCTGGTGGTGGCGGGCGCTGCCGGCTTTGCGTATTGGAGATTCGTTCGTCCCTGGTTGCAAACTCAGCCGCCGCCCGCTTCAGGTGGTGAACTGACCGTTCGCGTTCTCGACGTTGGTCCAATAAACGGCGACTCGATACTCATCACCTCACCATCAGGCAAGCATGTGCTCGTCGATGCCGGCGACACGACGAAGGGCAAAGCAGTCGTCGAGGCTTTGAAGCGCAACAACATCCAGCAGCTCGATTACTTCATCGCCACACATCCGCACCCGGATCACCTCGGCGGCGCAACGGAAGTTTTCAAAGCAGTCAAAGTTCTGAATGTGATTGATAACGGCCAGCAGCCGAGTGTGCCTGCGGAACTCGCGGCGCCTCCGAAACAAACGAATCAGCGGCAACCGGCAAATCGAAGAGGGACGAGGCAGCCTCCTTCGTTGACGAAGTTTTACGACGACTACAAAGAAGCAGTGAAGACCAGCGGCGCTCGTTACGAAACCGCACAACCGGGAACGAAATACGATCTCGGCGGTGGCGCGCTGCTGACAATCCTTGCGCCGTCCGAACCGATGTTCACGAAAGACAAAATGGGCGCGGGGGGAAACGAGGCAAATGCAAACTCGATCGTCGCGCGCCTCGATTACGGATCGTTTTCGATGTTGCTCGCCGGTGATGCTGAAGCGCAGACCGAGCATCGTTTACTCACCAAGGACCTCGATCTTGAAGCGCAGGTCTTGAAAGTCGCGCATCACGGATCGAAATACACTTCAGCGGGCGATTTTTTGAATCGAGTCAAGCCGCAGATTGCGATCGTGTCGTGCGGCGCGTGGAATCGTTATGGTCATCCGTCGCAGGCCGTGCTCGATCGTTTGCGCGCCGCGAATCCGAACGTCAAACTCTATCGCACCGATTTGCAGGGTGAGATCACGATCAGCACGCGCGGCCAGAGTAATGACGTGGCTGTGAAAGCCGCGAAGGAGACGACTGAAGATCTGTGGGCCGGGCGTACTGCGCAAAAGGATGATTCGTCTCGATCCGGTTTTATTTCTTACGGCGACTTTGGTCCACCACCACGACCCCGAAAGAGCGAACAGCAGTGACTAAACCCATCTCATACAGCGACGCCGGCGTCGATATCGACGCTGCGACACGCGCTACCGACAAGATCAAAGAGCTCGCGCGACGGACGTTCAACGAGCGCACGCTTTCCGAGATTGGAAGTTTTGGCGGAATGTTTGACGGCGCGTTTCCGAATCTGCGGCAGCCGGTGCTGGTTGCCTCGGCGGATGGTGTCGGGACGAAACTCAAGATCGCTTTTGCGACGGGTGTGCACAACACGGTCGGGCGCGATCTCGTCAATCATTGCGTCAACGATATCCTGGTCCAGGGCGCGCGACCGCTGTTCTTTCTCGATTACGTTGCGACGGGGAAGTTGTCGCCTGAGGTTGTGGCGAGTGTGGTCGAAGGCGTGACGAATGGCTGTCACGAGAATGGTTGTGTGTTGCTGGGTGGTGAGACAGCGGAGATGCCAGGGTTTTATGCGGATGGTGAGTATGACATCGCGGGATTTATCGTCGGGGTTGTTGATCGCGAGAAGATCATCGATGGAAAGGCGATCGCGCCTGGTGACGTTTTGCTCGCACTGCCGTCTGCGGGGTTGCACACGAACGGATATTCACTTGCGCGCAAACTGTTTTTCGAAGTCGCGGGATACCAGCCTGACACACACTTGCCTGAGTTGGGGATGACGGCGGGCGAAGCGTTGCTGTTGCCGCACGTCAGTTATTTAAAGCCGCTCGATGGTTTGCTCGATCGTGGCGTGGTCAAAGGGTTGGCCCACATCACCGGTGGTGGGCTTACTGACAACATTCCGCGGATCCTGCCGGAAGGGACGGCCGTGAAGATCGAGCGCGAGGCGTGGACCGTGCCGCCGTTGTTTGAGTTGATGCGCAGGATAGGAAATGTTTCTGATGCCGAAATGTATCGCACGTTCAATATGGGTATTGGGATGGTGATCGTTTGTGCTCCGGGCGATGCGGATGTGATCGAGAGGCATCTTGGGGAGACGTGTTATCGCATTGGGAATGTGATTAGCGGAAATCGTGAGGTGTTGATCTGACAAAGAAGCGAATCGCGGTGCTGATTTCCGGGCGGGGATCGAACATGCTGGCGATCAGTGATGCGATCGATGCGCGGAAGATACCGGGGGCGGAGATCGTTTTGGTTCTTAGCGACAAGCGTGATGCGGGTGGATTATTGGCCGCGGATGAACGCGGATTGAAAACGCGGATCGTTGAACGGAAGGGTCGCAGTCGTGAAGAGCACGAACGGGAGATTATTGCGATCCTTGAAGAGAATCGGGTGGATCTGGTTTGTCTTGCGGGTTACATGAGGCTGTTGTCGCCGTGCTTTATCGAGGCGTTCAGGGGCCGGATACTGAACATTCATCCGAGTCTGTTGCCGGCGTTTCCGGGGTTGGATGCGCAGCGACAGGCGCTCGAGCATGGTGCGAAGGTTAGTGGCTGCACGGTCCACTTTGTGGACGAGACGCTTGATGGTGGTCCAATCATCGCGCAACGGGCAGTCCCTGTGCTCGACGGCGATACTGTCGAGACGCTTTCCGCACGCATCCTCGAACAAGAGCACATCCTTTATCCCGAAGCTATAGCTAAAATCTTGTAAATCTTGATAATCCTGTAATCCTGTCCAACTAGATCTGCCCACCGAGCGACTCGGCGCGCTGGTACGCCGCCCAGACAGCCTTCGACAACACTGTCCGCAAACCGCCCTTCTCCATCTGATAAATCGCTTCCGCCGAAGTGCCGCCAGGCGATGTCACCATGTTGCGCAGTTCCGCCGGATGCTTGTGCGACTCGCGTGCAAACAGAACAGCTCCCAGCAACGTTTGATGGACCAGTTCCTGCGC
>DASTQB010000309.1:0-7591 GCA_035761985.1 Pyrinomonadaceae bacterium | reverse complement strand
GGGCCACCCCTACAACTAATCTTTGCGCTTTTCGAGAACGGAACGCGCGATGGCGAGCGTTGCAACGGCTCTGGGCGCTTCTCCGGTGAAAGTTTTTGCGAGTTGAATAGCCCGAAAGAGATCGGCGTTAGCAAGATGCCTGAAAACCGCCAGCAAGTCAAAATCCTGCGCCGTAGCCTGGTTCATCACCACCATCATTTTTGTCTGCAGACGCGCCTGAATTTGGCTGTCTTCGCCCGTGAAAGACTCGGCGTTGTTTGCAGCTTTCACGACTTCGCTCACGATCTCCCACGCGCGCACGCGATCGATATCCGCGAATCCGACGGCCACACCAATCAGCGCCCTTGCGCGATCGGGATCGCTCGCACTGATGCGACGGCCTTCGGCGAGCGCTTCCTCGAGCATGTCTGTCGCACGCGACCGCTCGGAGTCGACCACGAGTCCTGCGGCGCTCGTGAGTGCCCACACTTTCTGAATACTGGTGAGCGACCCTGACTTAACGAGACGAGTGACTTCGGCAACGTCTTTCTTTCGAATCGCGGCGTCGACGAGTTGAAAGTCAGTATAGGCTTTGACGCTTTTTCGCAGTTCCGTGTTTTCGATCTTGTCGACGAGATCTCGTCCGCGTGGATCGTCCTTGTCGGTTAGTGCAACGGCATAGTCCGCGTAAATTGCGTCGCGCTCGTCCGCGCGTGTGGCGCGGTCCAAACGTTCCTGCATACGCTGCAAAGGATCGCCTTCAGCTGATTCCGGCAGGATTCCATTTGTCACTGCGCGGTTCTCGCCTTGTTGGAACATCGCCGGCACGGCAGAAGCGAGTGCAGTCATTTGCGTGCGTAAACCCGGCGTGAGATCGGCGGCGTACTGTTCGAAAATCGGAAGCAGTCGTTTAATAACCAAATACTTTCCTGTCGATCCGGAAGTGGTCCGGTCCTGATCGGGCGCGGGCGAAGGTTGCATCAGGATCTGGAAAGCTACTTTGAGAAAGCTATTTAGCAATCCGCTGCTGACTGGTGGCGCAGGCGTTGGTTCGCGCTGCCGGTTCTGATTAGCGCCGCCGCTTCTTTCAAAAGTGACGTAAAGAAACGGCGTGAATAGATACGACGACAAGCCCGAAACTGTGTTTGCGTCTGCATTCGGATCGCGAGCAGCACGCGCGAGTAGTGTTGCGTAGGCCGTATCGGCGGCCTCGGCATTCTTTTCACGAAGAGCTGACAGGAAGAAGATCGAGTCGACGTTGACTGAGTCGAGTGCGGGTGCTGCAAACTCCATTGCACGTTCGACTTCTCCATCCTGCAACAGCCTGCGCGCGAGTTGCAGCCGCTGCGAGCCTCCCATGCGAGTGCCCGAATTGCGACGTTGATCGGCGGTTGCTTCCTCACGTGCTTTTGCCGCAGCTTCGTCGAGAGCTTTGAGAAACTCCTCGCCGAGTTTGCGATCGCGTTTGGCTACAAGTCGCAGCACTTCGTTGCGGACGCTTGGTCCACCGCGGACTACCATCGGCTCACCCGCATCTTCCTGGCGTTTTAGTTCTTCAGCGCGCTGTTTAGCCGATTCGGTGTCGACGATTTCGGCAGCTTCCCAGGCGCGCCGGAAGAGTTCGCGCGCGCGGTCGGGATCGGTTTCCCACAACACGTCAGCCGCACGTGCCTGCACGCGTGCGCGGCGCGTTTGGTCTTTGAAGCTGCGCGCCTCGTCGGCGAGGCTGTTCACGAGTGAAATCGCGATGGTGCGTTGCTGGGCCGCCTCGGCGTCAGCTTCTTCTGTGTTGGCTTTAGCTTTTTTGGTTTGTGCGGTTGTGGACAGACTAAGGCAAAGACTCAGCGCAAATGCGACAAAGAGCGAGGGGAAAGACATGACACACTCCCGTTATGTGAAAAGTATGAATAGCCGGACAGTTCACACGTACGAGGAGCGAGTCGGTTCCGAAAATCCGCGTTATCCGCGGCCTTAAACTGCAATCACCTCGAGTTCGGGGTCGACTTCCTGTTGTAGCATGCTTTCAATGGCCATCAGCGTGCCGGTGAGGGAACTGGGGCAACTGCCGCATGCGCCCTGATAACGGATGCTTAGCGTATGATCGTTCAGACCTAAAACTTCAAGATAACCGCCGTCGCCCATCAACGCTGGTCTGACTTTCTCGTCCAGAATCTCGTTGATCTTCAACAATCTCGGGTCGTCACTCGTCACTGCTGCGATTGAACCACCGACGGCTGCGGCCGCTGCTGCTGCTGCCGACGGAGTCACCGCGTCAGCGGCACGAATCGGAACCGCAAGCGCCGGCAAAAGTTCGTCCCAGTCACCCTCTTCGTCCTTCTCGACCGTGATCATCCGGTCCATATAAAAAACTGAAACCACATGACCAACGTCAAACAGCGCCTTCGCCAGCGGGTCGTTCGCAGCAAGATCCGCCGATCCATACTGCCGCGCCACACCGTTGCTGACAGGTTCGCGTAAGATAAATTTCACGGCGTTCGGATTCGGCGTCTCTTCGATATCACTAATTTTCGGCATTCCAAAACTCCTCTTAATGTTGGCACCATTATAGCCTTTTTGTTGAGTCACCGCAGTTTACGGGCGACGCTGGGCGCAGCAGGATTTTCGCCGAAAATCGTTATGAAAAAAAACCTGCGAATGCGTTGCAAGAATCATTGCTAAAAATCAAAAGCAGGTCTATACTCCCGCCCTCACTTGCCCCCCTCTCAGAAGGTGAGTCAAGTTGAGATAGAGGCAGGCGATAGCGAGGGTCGCCTGCCTCAACTTTTTTCTTGGGCCGTTTTCCGCGCTTTGGTCTTTGTCAGACGTGCGAGTATTCTGTCATCACTAAACAGAAAAAAGGCCAGGCAATTGAACATCGGAATCACGGTATATCCTACCTACGGCGGCAGCGGTATTGTTGGATCTGAACTCGGCAAGGAACTCGCAGCGCGCGGCCACACCGTCCACTTCATCGCATCGTCATTACCGACACGGCTCACTGAACTCAACGATCGCGTGCGCTTCCATGAAGTGGAGATGATGTCGTATCCGTTGTTTGAGCATCAGCCGTACACGCTCGCACTCGCAACGAAGATGGCGACGGTCGCCGAAGAAGAGAACCTCGATCTACTGCACGTTCACTACGCCATTCCACATTCAATCAGCGCCATTCTCGCGCGCGAGTCTCTTAAACCGCGGCGACGCCTGCCCGTAGTTACGACGTTGCACGGAACTGACATCACGCTTGTCGGTGCCGATCGATCTTATTTGCCGATCACTCGTTACGGTATCGTTCA
Organism: Pyrinomonadaceae bacterium; assembly: GCA_035761985.1. Classification (GTDB taxonomy): domain Bacteria; phylum Acidobacteriota; class Blastocatellia; order Pyrinomonadales; family Pyrinomonadaceae; genus PSRF01. The sequence goes on along the minus strand of DASTQB010000309.1, from coordinate 4,316 downwards.
GTCAGACGGCGTCACTGCCATCTCCCACTACCTGAAAGAGGCGACCAACGAGATATTTCACTTTGACGACATCAAAGTGATCCCGAATTTTGTTTGCCAGTACGACTACATGCGGCGCAATGTGAAGAGCCTGAACGAGTCGCTGGCGCCGAACGGTGAACCCCTGCTGGTCCACGTTTCAAATTTTCGTCCAGTGAAGAGACCAGTGGATTGCGTCGAGATTCTCGCTCGAGTGTTGAAGAAGGACGTGAAGACGCGGCTCATAATGGTCGGCGATGGAAGTGAACGCACCAACGCCGAGCATCGCGCACGCTGTCTTGGCATTTACGAGCATTGCACATTCGTCGGAAAGCAGCCGCGCATTGTCGACTATCTTTCGGCGTGCGACGTGTTGCTGTTGCCGTCGGAGCAGGAATCGTTTGGACTGGCTGCGCTGGAAGCGATGGCGTGCGAAGTTCCGGTGATCGCGTCGCGTGTCGGAGGTCTTCCGGAAGTTGTAACTGATGGTGAGACTGGTTTTCTCAGTCCCGTGGGTGACGTCGATAAAATGGCTGCGGACGCTGCACGTCTACTTACGAATGAAAAGCTCCGGCAGGAATTCGGACGCCGTGCGCGCGAATCGGCAATCAGCCGGTATCGCACTGACGTCGTGATCCCGCAGTACATCGAATTCTACGAACGCGTTATCGGAAAACAAGCCGCGTAATCAGTTACTAAAATGTCTTCTCTAATCGTCGGCACCGCTGGTCATATCGATCACGGAAAGAGCGCACTCGTGCGCGCACTCACCGGTGTCGATCCCGATCGCCTCCCTGAAGAAAAACGACGCGGCATCACGATCGATCTCGGGTTTGCGGATCTCGAGATCGGCGATCTGCGTCTCGGTTTCGTCGATGTTCCCGGTCACGAACGCTTTGTTAAAAACATGCTCGCCGGAGCGCACGGCATCGATCTGCTTGCAATCGTGATCGCTGCGGACGAAGGTGTGATGCCGCAGACGCGCGAGCATTTCGACATCTGTCGTCTGCTCGGCGTGCGCAACGGCGTGGTGGTGATCACTAAAAGAGATCTCGTGGACGAAGAGATGCTGGTGCTCGTCGAAGATGACGCACGCGAACTGGTCGCAGGATCTTTTCTGGAAGATGCGCCGTTGGTTGCCGTGAGTGCACGCACAGGTGCGGGGCTCGACGAGTTGAAGTTGCGACTGGCGGAAATGGGAAGACGCGTGCCCGCAAGATCGCAGGATTTCACGATGCGTCTGCCGATCGATCGCGCGTTCTCGATGAAAGGGTTTGGGGCGGTTGTTACCGGCACGCTCATCTCCGGAAAGATCACGGAGGGTGAGGAGCTGGAACTGCTGCCGTTGCGATTGAACGTTAGAGTGCGTGGTCTACAGGTCCACAACAAACCGGTTCGCGAAGCGCAGGCGGGACAACGTACCGCCGTGAATCTGGCGGGCATCGATACGTCGCAGATCGAACGCGGGATGGTCCTTGCTGCGCCTGGACGTTTACGTCCAACGCAGATCGTCGATGCGTGGATCGACGTGTTGCCGAATGCTTCGCGCGCCGTGCGTTCGCGTTCGCGAGTGCGTTTTCACATCGGCGCCGCGGAAGTGCTGGGACGAGTGAGAGTGTTGGATAGTTCGAATGAGATTGCGACGGGAAGCGGCGGCCTTGCGCAGTTACGCCTCGAGGCTCCGGTAGTCGCATTGCATGGCGATCGGTTCATTCTTCGAAGCTACTCGCCTGCTGAGACGATCGCGGGCGGATTGATACTCGATCCTTTTGCAGTAAAGCATCGTGGCCGCGAGATGGAGCGCACTGTTGAGTTGCTGCGTTCGATGATGCGTGATGAGCGTGCGGCGAAGTTTGCCGGGTTTGTGCGTGCTGCTGGTGAGCGCGGCTTGCGACTTGCGGACGTGGCGGCAGCGACCGGTTGGACCAACGACGTGCTCGGTAAGGTCGCGTCGGAAGCGCAGGCAGCAGGTTCTGTGATCGATGTCGGAGGTGTTTATCTTGCGCGTGAGAGTTTCGAGCGTCTCAGTCGAGCTTTGGTGACTGAGCTCGAGCGCTATCACAAACGCGAACCCTTAACGCGTGGAATGTTGCGTGAGACGTTGCGTGAAAAAGTGTTTGCGCATGCGTTACCGGAGTTGTTTGCGGGTGTGGTTGCGCGGCTTGAAGCCACGGGCGAGATCGTTTCGGAGAAAGACGTCGTACGTTCGAGCAAGCACAGCGTCGGCTTGTCTGACAAAGATGCAGAATTAAAAGATCGGCTCGAGAAGTTGTATGTATCGGTGGGAGTCGAAGCGCCTACGCTTGACGAGGCGATGACGAAAGTTGGCGTTGCTGCGCCTCAGCGCGCGCAGGCACGACGAATTCTTCAGTTGCTGATCGACGATCGGAAAATCCTGCGCGTACAGGGCGAGATGTTCATGCACGCTCGAGTGCTCGACGCTTTAAAAACAAAACTCCGCGATTACGCGTCACAACACGAGCCCGAACGTTTGATCGACGTCGCCACCTTCAAAGATCTCGCCGGCGTCTCGCGCAAATACGCCATCCCTTTGCTGGAATACTTCGACCGCGAGCAGGTAACCCGCCGCGCCGGTGACAAACGCCTCATCCTCAAGCCACGTTAATTGCTTGGTCCATTTTTTTCGTTGACACTGGTCCAACCTCACGAAGGAGAAGTTTGGCACGAACAGTTTGGTCTATCACAAACTGCATTACAACATCCGCGGCCAGCTCTGCGATGTACGCGCTTCGAACGTTGACGATGAGTGGGGTGGTGAATTGGGAGCACTCGTCAACTATTACAGCACGCCTTGGACGCACTGCGGCAGTGGTGCTGACAACAATGGGAACGTGTTGGGGAGCCAGACAATCATCAACAGCTACTACATGGAGGACCGGTATTCTTACGATGCGTTGAATCGCCTGACTGCCGTGAACGAATGGCAAAATGGCGCCACGCACACCGGCAGTCAGCAATACGATTACGACCGCTGGGGCAATCGCAGGATCAATCCTGCTACGTGGGGAACCGGAATCAACAACAAACAGTTTAACGTCGATGCAAACAACAATCGCCTCACCGTACCCGCTGGTCAAACAGGTGTGATGAGTTACGACCCTTCCGGCAACCTCACCAACGATACTTACACCGGAGCGGGCGATCGTACTTACGATGCCGAGAACAAGATCACTTCTGCATGGGGTGGAAACAATCAGGCCCAACTCTACGCTTACGATGCCAATGGTCAACGCATCAAGCGCACGGTTGATGGTGTCGAGACGTGGCAGGTCTATGGGTTTGGTGGCGAGTTGATTGCTGAGTATCCAGCTAACGGCGCTGCTGCCGCACCGCAGAAAGAGTACGGTTATCGCAATGGCCAGTTGCTGATCACAGCGGAGGCGTCAACAAATGTCGCCTCGGCTGCCAATGGAGCAACGGTGAGCGCTTCGTCAACGTTGAGTAATCCGCCGTTCACGTATCCCGTCGGCGCGGTAAACAATGGTGACCGTAAAGGGGTGAACGCCGGGTTTGGCGGCAATTGGCACAGCTCCAGCACGGCTCTGCCCCAGTGGGTGCAGGTTGATTTTAGTGGCAGTAAGACTATTAGCGAGGTCAACGTCTTCTCGCTCCAGGATAACTATTCAAGTCCCAGTGAGCCCAGTGAGGCGATGACGTTTAATCTGTATGGACTGACCGGGTTTGAGGTGCAGTACTGGAACGGGAGTGCCTGGACCACGGTGCCCGGCGGTACGGTAACGGGAAACAACAAGGTCTGGAAGAAGCTCAGCTTCACGCCGCTCACAACCAGCAAGATCCGTGTTTTAATCAACGCCACCTCTGATGGCTGGAGCCGGATGGTTGAGGTCGAGGCCTGGACCACCGGGAGTTCTAACGTTAAGTGGCTCGTCCCGGATCATCTCGGCACACCGCGCATGATCATTGATCAGACGGGCACACTGGCAAACATCAAGCGCCACGACTACCTGCCCTTCGGCGAGGAGTTGTTTGCCCCGGCGGGCGGCCGCAGCACCGCACTCGGGTACAGCGGCGGCGACGCTGTGCGACAGCAGTTCACCCTCAAAGAACGGGACGTTGAGACCGGCTTGGATTACTTCCTTGCGAGATACTATTCATCGACGCAGGGGCGGTTCACTTCGCCAGATGAATTCACAGGCGGACCAAGGGAATTGTTCTTCTTTGCTGATTCGGCATCGGCGAATCCTACTTTTTACTCTGATCTAACGAATCCGCAGTCACTGAACAAATACCAGTACGCTTACAATAATCCTCTCCGC
>DASTQB010000308.1:0-18737 GCA_035761985.1 Pyrinomonadaceae bacterium | reverse complement strand
GCGGAGAGGATTATTGTAAGCGTACTGGTATTTGTTCAGTGACTGCGGATTCGTTAGATCAGAGTAAAAAGTAGGATTCGCCGATGCCGAATCAGCAAAGAAGAACAATTCCCTTGGTCCGCCTGTGAATTCATCTGGCGAGTGAACCGCCCCTGCGTCGATGAATAGTATCTCGCAAGGAAGTAATCCAAGCCGGTCTCAACGTCCCGTTCTTTTGCGGTTAAGAACGGGTAACGACGGCCAGCTCACCCACGCGCACGAGACCGATTTGTCAAAGAAGAGCAGCAGTGCCTGTTGTCAAAGCTTTCTAGTCTTTCTTTACTGCTTCAAACTTTCCTAGCGGCTTGTTTCCTGCAAAGGTGTCAAACATCCAAATGCCGGTTATCCTGCCATTATCGAACTGACCTTCGAATATTAGTCCAGCGTCCGCAAGCTGCGGAGCAAGGTCAAGCGTGACCTTTTTGTCCGCGACTGATCCCTCACACGGGCCATCCTTTTCGTGTACGAAGTCCTTTTTCAAGGAACATTCTGGTTGCATCTCGGCCTCCGAGCAGTTGTTGCACTGCCTGATGCTGGCGCTGCCACGCCGGGGATTCAGTTATTTATGATATAGCGCACATCAAGCTTTAGCTTATGAAATTGGCCAAACAGTTCATTGACCGGGATGGATCTCTTATCCTTTTTGATCACTCTCTCGCGACTTATATCGCCACTTGCGTAATGGATCAAAATTGAGACGGCAGGTGCTTGTTGCACAAGCAATCGAATTAAGTTCTCCAGCTCATTAAGTCTCGACTGTTCTGATCGACGGTTTGCATCTGAGATGAAACATGAACAACCTCCGGCGGTGACGAGAAATGAACGGTCGCGATCTCGGTTACCAGATGTTGCTTCACCGATGGACCAATCCGTTGCATCCGTCACCTCAAAAACGGAAGGAATAGCATTCCAACCTGGGAAATGTTTCCTGGGAACTGCTAAACAGATAAAGAAACACATATTATTGGTCTAACGGAAAGTAACTTTTGCCGGATATCGACAATACACCTGGACCTGAACTAGAGGTTCGACGTGTTTTTGTGATCTCTTCCACTCCAACGATCGTCAGGCCAAGCTCCCGAGCTCGTTTACGCGCAACTTTGGCGGCGTTTGTCGGGTCAGGAGCAGCCACTTCAACGTTTATAAAGAATCCCATAGAAGCGTCAGTACCCTCCAGCATTACAGAATAGATTTGCATCCCAGTTTTCATCATGCGTTCCAAATGCAGCATTCAGTAGAAAGAATGTCCATTCTTGTGTTTCTTGTCATGGTAGTGAGGTCGGTATCCGGGACCATGTGGCTTATGATGCACAACCTTTCCATCCGGTGAAGCCTTTTTCGCGACTTGCCTTGCTTTAGCTCGCGAGGGTGATACAGTGTCTCGTCCACTCTTTAGCCTACCAGCCGCTTGCTTGTCGGAGACAGTCTCACCAGAGGTTACACCTCCCGGGGTTCTGGTTGCAGTCTTAACTTCAGTTTTTTTCGCCTCGATTGGCGCGGGCGGCGGCAAAGGCTGCTGATTTTGCGTTGGTGGTGTTTCAGTGGTTGGTGCGGGTGCGGGGCTCGGCCAAATTATTGGCCGCAATTTTTCTGCGACCCAGGTTATGCCGGTGTAGTCCGCTATCGTGTCGAGTACTGATTTAGCGCCTTCAATGATCGTTGCATCGTTCGGCACTTTTGAAGTTGAAGTGGTTGTCGAAGGTATCAATACCGGCGGTGCACCAGGAATCGGCGCTGGTACTGGCAGGACTGGCCTTGGATCTTGGGGTGGATTAGGTTCTGCAGGATCATGACCGTCGGGATCAACATACCTCAGTGGATTGTTGTAGCTGTATTGGTACTTATTTAGCGATTGCGGTTTTAGCAGGTCGGCATAGAAAGTCGGATTGATTGAGGCATCATCGACGAAGTCGAACAACTCATCAGGTCCACCGCTGAACTCATCAGGGCTCGTGAACCGACCCTGCGTCGATGAGTAATAACGCGCCAGGAAGTAATCCAACCCCGTCTCAACGTCCCGTTCTTTTTCGGTGAACTGCTGTCGCACAGCGTCGCCGCCGGTGTAGCCGAGCGCAGTAGTGCGGCCGCCGACGCCCGCGAATAACTCTTCGCCGAACGGTAGGTAGTCATGGCGCTTCACGTTTGCAAGTGTGCCGGTCTGATCAATGATCATTCGTGGCGTGCCCAGATGATCCGCGACGAGCCATTTGACGTTGGAGCTGCCCGTAGTCCAGGCCTCCACCTCAACCATCCGGCTCCAGCTATCCGACGTGGCGTTGATTAAAACTCTGATCTTGCTGGTCGTGAGCGGCGCGAAGCTGATCTTCTTCCAGACTTTGTTATTCCCCGTCACCGTCCCACCAGGTACTGTGGCCCAGGCGCTCCCATTCCAGTACTGCACCTCAAACCCGGTCAGCCCACACAAACTGAACGTCGTCGCTTCCGTGGGCTCGCTCGGACTCGAGTAATTATCCTGGAGTGAGAAGACGTTGACCTCGCTAATAGCCTTACTGCCACTAAAATCAACCTGCACCCACTGGGGCAGAGCCGTGCTGGAACTGTGCCAGTTGCCGCCGAAGCAGCGTTCAGTCCTTTGCGGTCACCGTTGTTTACCGCGCTTACCGGATAACTGTACGGTGGATTGACCAGCGTTGATGAGGCGCTCACCGCACACGCGAAAGGGAGGGCAAATGGACGGACATTGAAGATAAGCGCGAAGGACCGCGAGCGGCTGAAGATCTTTGAAAGAGTGAAACCCGGTGAGCTGCAACACAAGGAAGCGGCAGCACTGTGTCACTCCAGTATCGCTACCTGCGGCGGCTGTACAAACGTTATTGCGAGCAAGGCGATCGCGGCTTAGTGCATCAAGGACGAGGGCGGCCGTCAAACCGAGCTCGCCCGCCGGAGTTCAAAGCGACGGTGTTAGTCCGCTACCTCTGTATCGAGGAAGAACGAACCCTCACACTTGATTGGGTGGTGCGGTTCCAGAATCAGTTCTATCAACTGCAGCCGTTACGCAAACAGTAAACAGCTAAGGGTAAAGTGAGCGTGCGACGTTACCTCAATGGTGAGCTGCACTTCTGCTATGGTGAACGTGATCCGGCTTACGCGCTCTTACCCGAACGGCCAAAACGAAAAACAGTCGTTAAGACGAAAAGCAAAAGGGACAACGGCGCCAGTGGTATCGTGAAGCCGTATGTGCCACCAGCAGATCATCAATGGCGCAGTTTTCGCTTTGGCAAGGACCGCCTTGGCTCGTCGAGTCAAGGCTAGTCAGGGACTCAGAGGGCTTATCTAAATAGTTTAAGCTAGAGCGCGCTTCTAAATAGTTCTGACAACGATTTTGATCAACAATTTGATCAGTGGAAATTTGATCAGTTATGGATCCGTTTGAAGATCCTTTTCCGGAACCAGTGGAGATCGAGATCACGGACGTGTTCGATCTGCACACCATACCGCCGCGTGATGTGAAAGCGGTGGTCGAGGAGTACCTGCGGTTGGCGCATGAGAAGGGGTTCAGGGTTGTGAGGATAATTCACGGCAAGGGTATCGGCGTGCAACGTGAGATGGTGCGCACGATCCTCGCCCGCACTCCGTTTGTCTTTGACTGGACCGACGCGCCACCCGAAGCAGGAGGCCTCGGCGCAACGATCGTGCGGTTTCACTCTGATCGAGGTTGACGATCAAACACGAACGCGAAGCGCTTCCCGATGTACGTGCGTTGTAACGACTGGCTCAGCCGCCAGGCGCCGGCGTCGATTACGAAGTGGGCCATCGTGGCGCCGATAGTCGCTCCTATAACGAAATCCACGGCTCTGATCAGCGTTTTATCCGCGGCTAAAAACTCGATCGTTTTCAACTCGATCGCCCGATAAAAAAGCAATCCCAGCAACACGGTTATAACCATGAGTTTTACTGCATCCCGGATCTGCAGTCGCCGCTGTTCACTACGCGGATCGAAGTTGAGCGAGACGACGGTCATGAACAGTATGTACTGCACGCCGTGCGCGATCGCGTAGCTGAAGAACGCGACGTTCATGTCCGTCGACAGGAACACCGGCAGAAAGAAGCAGACGAGCGTGAAGTAGAAGACCGTGAGCAACGGCGTCGTGAGTTTCCGGTTTCGGATGTAAACAAAAATGCTTACGAGCAGAATTACGACGAAAGCCACGGCGCCGATTCGATACAGAACATCGAAGAAGCCGTGTAAATAGCCGGGTGCAACAGCGGTTCCGAGGATCTTGAACGTTCCGATGATTCCGCAAAACGTTCCGAGCTCGATCATCGTCCGCTCATATTTGTCCGGCGCTACGCCGCGTGTCGCGATCGAGACGAATGAGTAAATGCCGGTGTTCTGGCGTCCGTAATGAAACGCCTGCCAGGCCCAGTAGATCAAAAGTGTGTACGCTTGAACGATCGTGCTTGCGAAGGCGAAGAGAAGACCTGTCGCAATCGTGAGCACGATCGGGAAGTAAACGTAACGCGCTTTGTGTTTGCGGATGATCTCCGAGAAGTCTTTGTCGAGATAGAAGAAGAGTGTTGCGGGAACGTGCGCAGTGCCGAGAAACAACAGCAGCGTTCGCGTGCCGGCGTATCCGTACATGGAAGTTTCCAGTGGTGAGGTCAGGAGGAAGAACGCCATCGGCAACCATGTGGCCAACAATAAAGAGATGAGGAAGACGGGTTTCACGTGTTGCACCCACGGCGCAGCGACGGATCGTTCGCGCTGAAGATCATGGGCCAGGATTGTTGACGGTTCATCCATGGGCTGCCGCCCGCTATCGCGGGCTTGCGTTCGGGGCTTTAATGATTTTCCTGGGGCTTACGCCCCAGGCTTTACGCTTACGCCCGCTTCGCGGGCTTTCAATCATGCACGATGTGCTTCGCGGGCCTAGTCTCGAGCCATGAATTGTGGATCGCGCCAGTCCCAGAGTCGTTCCGGACGTTCATCGACGCTCACCGGTCGCACGTTCCACATCTGCGTGGCGGGCGAGTTTGCTCCACGCGCGTGGATGAAGATGCTCGCCGCGAGCAACACCATTCCAACAACAACGTCGGCGCTCTTGTAAACAGGCGCACGCTGCTCGCCGGCTATTAACATCGCCTGCACGCCCATTATCGCCAACAACACAAACCACGGAACTACATCAGTCAAAAACCTCGGTCCGAAAGAAAACCCGGCCCACCAGATCGGAAACGACGACACGAGGATCAAGTGCAACACCAGAACTGTCAACGACACGCCGACAAGTCTACGAGATTGAACGTATTTCCAGTAACGAACCAGCAGGTAACCCACAAACATCAGGCTCGGCACGAAAACAAAAACGCCACGCGAAGGACTCACCAGGTTCCCGAGCATCGCAACCCATATCGAGTGCGTACGAAGCTGAGCACCAAGCCGGTAATAGTTCGGGAGCAGCTGCCCGAAGTTGTGCCATGAATAGATAACAAAAAGCAGTAACCAAGCCGCACCCGTCAACGCATAACGTACAAACACATCTCGATAAAAAACGCCCAAATAAACGCTGATCACAACTATCGGCACAATCGCCGTCGGTCGCACAAAAAACATCCACGACAGCAGGCTCGCAAGCACCACCGGCCTCAAATGCCAGCCTTTCAACTCCCGGCCCACAAGCAGCAACACCACAAAGCCGAGCAGAAAGATCATCCACGTGTGCGCCCACAGCGCGCGCGTTGCCGTACTGAACACCTGTGTTCCCAATGTGCCGCCCATCGCGATCGCAACACTCCAGCTCACGGGCAACACAATCCTGCTCGTCAGAAAGAAAACCACCGCGAGCGCAGCCATCAGGAGCGCAGCCAATCCTGTTTGAATCCTCATCTCTCCAGCCGGATCGTGCGTCCCATCCTCGCGCGAAGCGTACACTCCGAACGCATTCATGATCGCAACGTACGGCACCGACAGGATCGAGCTACCTGGTCCGTAGTAGTAATAGACGTGACCGTCGATCAGATCGAGATGATAGATGCTGCTGTTTGAATGAAACTTCTTACTCTGGATCGGAGTGAGATCGGGAAACTTGTAATCGTCCAGCGCCACTGTGCCACGTTCGATGATGCTCTGGCTAACCATCATCGAATAAAGCGAGTCGGCAGGCTGCTGAACAGGTGAAAGAATGAAAATCGAATACGTAAAAGCGAACAGCAAGACACAGAGCGCCAGATCACGTCTGTTAACCAGGAATAACTTCATACGTAGACCGGACGTCAATATAGCCGTTACTTATGAACTCGAAAAGTGAACCTGCGAGGCTTGACTACATTTGGATTCTGGATCGATATTGTTTGGACCACAGCGACGACAGTCGCCGCACTCCGGCGAGACGCCTGATTCAAAAATGATGCTGATCCTGCTCGCCATCCTCGTGTTCATCTATAACTTCAGCGCCGGCGTTTACTACGCGCAGGGAGCCGAACCATTACCGACAGTCGAGTTTCTCTACACGGCTGCTTTTCTTTGCGGCGTGGGTTGGTGGTTGAACGCGGAGACAGGAAGATCTGCAGTTAATCCGGTTTACTGTCGAGGCTTACTGGTCGCAGTTGGATGGCTGATCATCATCCCTTATCACTTACTGAAAACGCGCGGCGTGAAAGGTGTCATCCCCTTAGTCGCACTCGTGGGAAGTTTCGTTATCGCTCACATCTCGGCACTAGTCGTCTATCTAATCTTTCTCTACTGACTCGCCTACCACCATTCGCTCAAGTCACGAAGAAACAAGAGCACTTGAAGGACGACTGCGGGAATCCGCTGTATTGCAATAGATCATCTCGCCGCACTCGGAACACGCAGCAATCCCGGCGCCCTGAATTAATCCCTGCTTCTTCAACCGATTTCTAATCACGCCAGTTTGGTGGTTGCGGAGGAGGAACGTACTGCCCCTGCTCCTGACGTTCGGCCCTCGCATTGTTGGTCCATGCAGAAGTGTCAGCGCTGCCCAGCTGGCCCGGCGCAGGTGCGCCCGCGGGTGGTGCATCCTTCCAGATGTAGAGATACCAGTAAATCGGGAACGCCAGCATATTTCCCAGGAACAGTACCACTGCCCACAACACCTTCTGATCTTTAACGACGCGGTCGTTCCTGAAAACGTTGACCATGTAGAAGATGGTGAGTCCCATGATCAACAGCATCGTCAGAATATGGAGTGGGAAAATGAGGGCGATCAAAGGCGGCGGGCCTGCTCCCGGATCGGCACCTCGCGAGAAGAACACAACCGAGAAAATCGAAATGAAGAATAAAATCATGTACGCAAATGGCCAGATCGTGAGCAGGCCCACTAGCAATTTTGTGGTTTTACTCATTGCCTTATCTCTTTAACTAAGATCCGAAAACCAGTGTTAATATACTCAGCGACGCGAGGCTTCACCTAGCCCTCGTGTGCCGAAATCCCAATCCCGCTCGGAAAAACTATGACAAATAACCTCCCAACTCTATTTGCCCTGCTCCTAATTCTAACAGTCATTTATCCGTCGGCGGCCCAGCAGCAGCCATGCGCGCCGCCTTTGCCCAGCGCTACGCGAAACGAACCAAACATATTCACAGAGGAACAGGAGATCTACCTCGGCGAGGCCGTTGCCGAATACATTCAGAAAGACTACAGGGTTATCGAGGATCCTGATGTAACCGCCTACCTGACGGCTATCGGCGAGCGTCTCACTAAGCACCTGCCGCTGAACAAACTTCGATTCCAGTTCTTCCTCGTCGATCTGCCGGACGCAAATGCGTTCGTGCTTCCCGGCGGTCGCATTTATGTCTCGCGCAAACTCGTCGCTGCCGCGCAGACTGAAGACGAGCTTGCAGGCGTCATCGCACACGAACTGGGCCACCTGGTTTCTCACGACTCAGCGATCGATACGACTCGCCAGTTCAGAGAAGTACTCGGCGTAACCTCCGTCGGCGATCGTCGCGACATCTTTGAAAAATACAATCGACTGATCGAGAGCGCTAGACTCAAACCCGGCGCTTTCAAAGTTAAAGATCGCGAGAAGGGCCAACTCTTCGCCGATCAGGCGGGTATGTTTGCCCTCGTTTCCGCGGGCTATGATCCGGATGCGATGGCGCGTTTTTGGGATCGCGTCACCGGCACTGAAGGAAAGAAAGGCAACTGGTTTACAGATCTCTTCGGGACCACGCGCCCGGAACAGAAGCGTCTGCGCGAGATGGCAAACACCGCGAAGTCGCTGCCCGCTGCGTGCCGTCAACGCGCGGCATTAAGTCAGACGGCATTTGCGGAGTGGCAGTCGAAAGTCGTTGCTTACACCGGGCTCGGACGAAAAGAGTCGGTCCGCGGAGTTATCTCAAAACTACAACTCACACCGCCGTTGCGCAGCGACATCCAGCACCTGCGTTTCAGTCCCGATGGCGCGTACGTGATCGCTCAGGACGATGCGGGTATCAACGTGTTATCGCGTGAACCATTCACGCCGCTGTTCCGCATAAACACTTACTTCGATACTTACTACGCCATCTTCACTCCCGATTCCAAAGAGATCGTTTTCTATAGCGACAATCTTCGCGTCGAACGCTGGAACATCGCTGAAGCGCGGCAGACGAACGTCAAGGAAGTGGTGATGCTGAAGGGTTGTTTGCAGACTGCGTTGTCGCCCGATGGAAAGCTGCTGGCGTGTTTGGATTCGGCGTTTGACCTGAATCTCGTTCGCGTTGAAACGGGAGAGATCGTCTGGAAGAAGAAAGAGTTTTATGCGCCAGACTACTGGCAGTATCTCTCGATCCTCTCCTCGGTGCGGCTGGGCGGCGACGACAGCAGCGACTTGAACCTCGGGTTGATCAACATGAAGTTCTCGCCTGATGCCCATTATCTCGTCGCCGGTTATTACGGCAGGGTGGAACTGGGCAGAACTTACGTGGGCAACATTGCCGAAGTGATCGACACCACCACGCTGACAAAGGTGTCGATTTCCGACAACCTCAGGCGCCTCATCGCCGGTGGTTTTACATTTCTCGGTAACGACCGACTGGCAGTCATCAACCACGAGAATGTCAAGAAATCAGCGGTGGTAAAGTTTCCGTCAGGTGAATTGATCGCGGAGATGGAGTTGTGGCGCAGAGGCATGACAGGCGCGACGCGCGGCGATTACGTGTTGATCCGGCCCATCAAGGATTACGCGCTTGGCGTGATGGACATCAATAAGAAAACGATCTCGAAAGTTAACGAACGCGCGGCGCTCGACATTTACGATTCGTTCTTTGTTGCCGAAATGCGCAATGGCCAGGTCGGGCTGTATCGCATGGAAAAGAATGAACTCGTAGCGACTGCTCTCCTCCCGAATACTTCTCTCGGGCGTTTGCGAGTCGCGGTAGTCTCACCTGATTTGAAATGGCTGGCGTTGTCGGGACGTTCGCGCGGTGGAGTTTGGAACCTGAACAAAGCCCAGGCGGTTCTGGAACTGCGCAATTTCCAGGGTGCTCATGTCAGCGACGACGGTTATTTCTTTGGTGATTTTCCGAAGACCGACGACGTCGATCGAAACATCGCGAAGTTTAATCTCAACACCGGCGAAGCGGTCAGTGGTCCAAAGATCGAAGGCAACACGTCGTATCAGTTTGGCCAGTACCTGTTCACGATCAAGTCTGCGACGGCGAAGGAAAAACCGAAGTCGTCTGAATCGGGTGATGAACAGAAAGATAACTTTGATCCGATGGCGTTTCGTCGAAACGTGATTATCGAGATGTTTGATGCGCGCACAATGAAGTCCCTGTGGTCCAGGACTTTTCCGAAAGAAACGCCGCGCACATGGATCGCGCCCGAGTATCAAACGATGGCGTTGATCTGGCTTGTCTCGTCAGATGCCGCGAAGGCCGAAATCAGCAGCGATCCGCGCCTGGCGCAACAGATCACCAGGATGAAGGAGAAGCAGGGCGACTACTTGCTCAAGATCCTGCATGCACAAACCGGCGAAGAGATCGGAAAGCTGTTGATTGAAACCGGCAAAGCTTCTTTTCGCGTGGCTAACACCTATGCGATCGGCGATTCGGTGATCGTGACTGATACGGAGAATCGTGTGCTGGTCTACTCGCTCAAAACAGGCGAGCAAAAAGGCCGTGTTTTTGGCGGCTATGCAAGCGTTTCGGAAGTTTCAAAACTGCTGTGTGTCGAGAACGAAACCGGCAAGATAGCGGTTTACGATCTCGAGACGATGGAGAAGCGGGAAGAGTTTAGCTTCTCGAGTCCGATTTCGATGTTGCGATTCAGCCGCGATGGCCAGCGTCTGTTTGTGCTGACTTCGGAGCAGGTGGTCTACATTTTTGACGTCTCGTCGTTTGCGCGGAAGTGAAGTAAACCCGTTTGACAGGATTAATTAGATTTTCAGGATTGACATGTAGATCATATTCATCATGTAATCTTGCCAAAGGACCTACATGTAAATACCTTCGAAGGGAAGAAAAATGCTTCGCTCTGTGTCACTTATCGCTCTTTCGGTGATCTGCTTTGCGGGTTGCAACAATAATTCGAACACGACTGGACCAGTTAACACTGCCACTCCCGCAACTTCTCCCGCCGCGAATACCGCGGCTTCACCGGCGGCCACCGCAAACACGACTCGCGGAAAACTGAACGTTAATACTGCGACTGGTGCTGAGTTGCTGAGTACGATTCCGAACTTCAGCAATCGCATGGTCCATGAGTTTGAGGAGTACCGGCCGTACCGGAGTATTCAGGTGTTTCGGCGCGAGATTGGGAAGTATGTGGACCAGGCGACTGTGGCGGAGTATGAGAAATATATCTTCGTTCCGATTGACGTTAACCAGGCCGATGCGCAGACACTGATGCAGATTCCGGGCGTTGACCAATCGGACGCACAAACGCTGATTGCCGGCAGACCGTACGCGTCGCCGGATGCATTCATGTCGAAGCTGGCGGGGTTGGTGCCGGACACGGGCCTTGAAACTGCGCGGAGTTATCTCAGCCAGCAATGAGTACGGCAGAGATATTAAGACGACTGCGTCTCTTCCTGCTGGCTCTTGCATCGATGCTCTTCGCGGGCACGTTGTTGGAGCTGTATCTCGTTAACCATACTGAAGACGCGATCCAGTGGATCGCGTTTGTACTCGGCGGGCTTGGACTTTTGGTCAGCTTGCTCGTCCTTGTGCGACGTGGGCGAGCGACTGTGCGTCTGCTGCGCTGGTCCATGATCCTCGTGATTCTCGGCAGCCTGTTTGGTGTCTACGAGCACGTCTCGAACAACATCGCGTTTGAGCAGGAGATCCTACCGGGTGCATCATGGCGTCACCTGTTCTGGCGCGGCCTTTCAGGTGCGAATCCTTTTTTGGCCCCCGGAACCCTCGCCATCGCCGGCCTCCTCTCCCTCGCCGCAACCTACAAGTTCGGCATCACGGGCGACAACGATGGGTACACGGTTTAACTTGTTTCGTGTTTTCGAGCCTTTGTGGTTAGATATTCGCAAGGTTAAGGAGAGGGCTTATGGCGACCGTCGAACAACTGATTGCAGAAGCGATGACACTACCCAGTGAATCAAGGGCTCGACTCGCGGATCTGCTGGTCGAGAGTCTTGAAGGCGATGACCTTGGAGAGATCGAGCAATTATGGGTGACCGAGGCGAAGCGCCGGCGCGATGAAGTTCGCTCTGGAAAGGTAGAAACCATTCCGGGTCACGAAGCTCTCCGCCAGGTACGTGATGTGATTGACAAATGAAATATGACTTTCATCCTGAAGCGCTTGCGGAGTATCTTGAGGCAGCGCTTTGGTATGGATCGCGTGAACCACCCGTTGCGCTTCAGTTCGTTACAGCAGTTGAACAGGCCATAGATCGAGTTATTGAAGCACCGACACGTTGGCGAGTTGTCGACGAGGACATCCGCCGCTGCCTCACCCGCATTTTCCCATACGCTATTCTTTACACAATCGAAGAGGAGTTCATACTCATCATTGCGGTGATGCATTGCAGCCGTAAGCCCGGCTACTGGAAATCGCGAATTAAGCGTTAGGCTTACACCTATTCCGCGATCTTTATTTCTTACTCACCTCGCCTCGTGCTTTCTTGATGTCTTCGATGATTCGTGCGGTCAGGAGGGGAGCGGCGATGTTGCCGTCGAAGGCCGTGATCTTTCCCGAAGTGAGTAACACGCCGTTTGCGCGATCGGTGATCTTGTAAGTGAACGTGAACGTGAAGAGTGGTCGATCGATTTCGATAATGATGTCTGCAACTTTACGTTTTTCCCAGTCGTCGAGGATCAACATCTCCCACGCTTCAAACTCAGTACGTTTACGCAAAGCATTCTGCAGTTGAATCGGTTCGAAGTACGAAGTGCAGGACGTCACATAAACCGTCTGCGCGCGACTCAGCAGCGCTCGCGGGCTCTGAGACGCAATGCGCGCAGACTTCGCCGCGGCGATTGTCTCTTCAGCCGCTTCGCGCAACTCCTTCTCTTTGATCGAGTCGGCCACGCGCTGTTCGACGGTTTGCGAAGGCTTGATCGTAACGGTAACGTTTTGGTCCACACTTTGACCAAAAGCATTTATACTCACGGCGAGTAACAGAATCAGCAGACAGGCGGCGCGGTTTACATTCATCGTAGTCAACCTCATAAATAATTTGCCTCACGCCGTTACCTCGGCAAGCAGCATGCCGCCGCATTTATTCAAGCACATCATCAATGAGCGGCATCATCTGCTTGATGACTTCACCAGATGAAATACAAATCCTGCAGCATCCTCCGTGGGCCAACAAAAAAACAACCAGCGCCACTTTAGGCGACGCTGGTGCCGGAAAAACTTCTCAGTGTTGGATACGCTGCTACGACGTACGTCTTCGACTTCTCCGTCGTTTTAATCCTGCTGCCGCAGCCAGGCCCGTACCGAGCAAAATCATTGTTGCAGGTTCGGGGTTTTCAGAAACGCTCGGCCCTTGCGGCCTGACGATTCCTAACCTTGGACCGCGAGTGACAGCCGCCATACTAAATCCAGAATGCTTACCATTGTTGTCTTCGAAATGGCCGGCATACAGGTAACCAGTTTCCTGAAATTCAATACTTTGGAAATTCAGGCCATGGTTCTGGGCGTAAATCAGCTTTTCCAGCTGCATGTCCACCACCTGGACCACATCAGCGCGGGCCGACGACACCAACGTTAGAAAAACGAAGGCAACGGCAAGCCCAGTCAAAGTTTTGGGTCTAAACATGGAAACCCCCTTGGGACAGAGTTTCTTGCTAAGAAAGCAAGCAAAACTTCCTTATCCGCACTTTAAAGGAGAGTTGAGGGCGCGAACTATATCACGAGTCTCCGCGGGTTGTCAGCTATTTTTTGGCAAAATGGCCCGGCTGCGGCCCACGGGCCAGAATGGCCGTTGTCAGGGGCGCATCGAGTCATTAGTATGACGAGGACCGAATGCCACCGATCGACCTACAAAGGCAGCGCGGAGGAGACTGCTCCCGGTGATCACAACCGTCTGTCTAAACACCAACTCCAGGAACTTTACTGAAAACTGCGTCGCGGCCGACATCAGCGACCTGCGCGAGCTCGAAGGCAACGTTATCTGGGCCGATGTAACCGATCCAACGAGCGAGGATTTCGATAACCTCGCCGAAGAGTTTGGCTTCCATCACCTCTCGATAGAAGACTGCCGAAATGCTCACCAACGTCCGAAGATCGAAGAGTATCCCGGCTACTACTTCATCGTGCTCTATGAAGCTGAACTCGTTGGCCAATCCGATCGGCTTGAGCTGAGAGAACTGAACATCTTTCTTGGCAAGAACTATCTTGTCACGGTCCACACCCGGCCGATAAGAGCGGTGGAGACTGCGCGCCGCCTCTGGAGCGAGTGGATGGACCGCGCGGAACAAGGCTCGGGCCTGCTCGCTTATCTGTTGATCGACGCGATCGTCGACGACTATCTCCCGCTCCTCGACATCATCAGCGAACGGATGGACCTTCTCGAGGATTCAATCTTCGGCGAGTTTCGGCCCGAAGCGATCCAGGAAATCTTCGGCATCAAAAAGAAGTTGCTCTACCTGCGCCGCGCCGTCGCCCCACTTCGCGACGTGTTCAATACGATGTTGAGACGCGAGCAGCCCATCTTTCCGCGCGAGACGTACGTGTATTTCCAGGATGTGTTCGACCATCTGATCCGCGTGGCCGACACGATAGACACGTTGCGCGACATGCTCAGTTCAACTATGGACGCTTACCTGTCCGTTTCGGGAAACCGCATGAACATGATTATGAAACGGCTCACTTCGATTTCGACGATTCTGATGTCAGTGACGTTAATCGCCGGAATTTATGGAATGAACTTCGATTTCATGCCCGAGGTAAAATGGCGGTTCGGTTATGTTTTCGCACTGCTGTCGATGGTGGTTGTAGGGTTCGCGCTCTACCGCTACCTGAAGAAAGTGAAATGGATATGAAGAACAGGAACCCGCGACGCAAGCATCGCAGGAAGGGCGACACCGATCAGTTAGCGGCGCAGCTCGCTCCCCTCGAGGAGCAGAACAGGCCGGCCGCCGAACAGCAAATCGGCGGTAGTGTAGACACCTCCACTTATTCCGCGGATCCACATTTCGGTGCGATCGTCGTGGACAGCGAACACCTGAAGGTCGGGACGGATTTTGCGGAGACGGAAAAGGAGAAGCGGTTTTTGGGAATCGAACCTGTCGTGCTGGTAGTTTTGATCGTGATGCTGGCTTTTATCGGATTCGTCGCATGGCAGATTTCACTGATGCCCGCCCGTTGAGACCTGGTCTTGAAGTGGCTTTCCGCGAAAAGTCATGTCAATCCTGATAATCATGTTAATCCTGTGAAGCATGACTTTCGAGTCGGGCGTTTTTACAGGATTTGCAGGATTGGACCAACTTGTCCTCTCCTGGGCTATCTGGAAAAAGATCCGAAAGAAAACTCCGAGGTTTTGACATATAAGTCAGGATGCTCAGCGTGCAAATCCAGCTTGGAGACGCAAAACCTTAATGGCAGCTCTGTCACCGAAGCCCCCACTCTTCCTGTTCCAGGTTCTCGAAGATGAGTACGCCGCCTTGCATGGCGAACAGCCTCCAGACATGGACTGGCAGTTTCGCGCGAGCCACATCATCTATGCTAAATCGCTGCTTGCCAGGCTGGAGCTCACTCCGGATGGTGCACATGAGGACCAGGCCGCGCCTAAGAGGACCAAGCGCCCTCTCAAGCCGACTACGGATCCTGATGAAGTAGCGAAGAACGCGCTCCTCAAATATCTTCGCGATGAGCTAGCCAGAAAGAAGTTCAGCTCGAGTGCGACCGGCGCGGAGCTGGTTGCCGAAGCACTCAACACGTTCTTGTCTGACTCGAATCTTTTTGCCGAAGAACGCTTCTCGAATTACTGGCTGAACAGCGCCACACGCGGTATGCGAGAACTGCATACGTCGTCGGCAATCATTTCAGGCGCGTTAGGTCATACCGGTGGTCCACTAACCGGTCACGATCTCGAACACTTCAACCGTCTACTACTCGAAGACGCCTTTCCACATTCGCTCGAAAAAATTCACCGCATTCGACTCGACGCGATCTATCAATGCCTCCACAAGAAGAAACAGACCGCACTCTGTTTCTCCGGCGGCGGCATTCGCAGTGGAACGTTCGCGCTCGGTGTTTTGCAGGGTCTCGCACGTCACAACCTGCTCAATAAGTTTCACTACCTGTCGACGGTCTCCGGCGGCGGTTACATCGGAAGCTGGTTGGCGGCGTGGATTCACCGGCATCCCGCAGGTCTCAGCGGCGTAACCGCAGATCTTGCCAACACAACTCCGCGCACGAAGGTGGATCCCGATCCTGATCCGATCCGTTTCCTGCGCCGTTACAGTAGTTTCATCACGCCGAAGGTCGGCCTACTAAGCGCGGACACGTGGACCTTCGTCGCTATCTATCTACGCAATCTGATTCTCAACTGGCTCGTCTTCATCCCGTTGCTCCTCGCAGTGCTCACGTTGCCGAGGTTCATCGTTTCCGTAACGATCACTGATCCCACACCGGATCCATGGACCACAATCAACACTCCACTTGGCCCCTTTTCGCTTTTCGGCCGACATTTCTTCCTTGCCGTCGGTTTCACGTTCGCGGTGTGGGCGCTCGCCTACATCATGTTCAATCGACCAACCCTCAAAGAAGAGTTACGGCAGGCGAGCCAGTTTTGGCGCCGCAAGACGTCGCAGCAATGGTTCCTCAGCCTGTGTTTGTTGCCGCTCTCGATCGCGGCTTTCTGTTTGACAACCTACTGGGCATGGTCCAGTCAGAACGGGGTGCTTCCGAAAGACTGGAAGCGGTTCATTCTCTTCGGCGTTCTCACTACGTTTCTGGCGTGGTTCATCGCCTCTTACATCCTGAGACGCATTCGTCTGGCCCACATCATCCGCAACTGGAGAGAACTGTTCTCACGCGATCTTCTGTACCTGCTTCTCGCCGGCGGTGCCGGAGGCGGGCTGCTTTATTTACTGACGCAGGAATTTGATCCCTTCAGAGGAGGGATCGCGTGGAACTGCCAAACTCTCGTTCCCCTGTCGGGGTTGAAAACAGAACTCTACGCGTGCTTTGCAGCGCCCGCGTTCCTGTTGGTGTTCCTGCTCGGCGCGACTTTGTATATCGGAGTGACGAGTAAGAGCGCGGGGATCGACGACGAGGATCGTGAATGGTGGGCCAGGCTCGGTGCGTGGATATTGATAGCGATTCTCGGGTGGATCGCATTCACGACGATAGTGATCATTGGTCCACTGGCGCTCTTGTCAGCACCTGAGTGGCTTGCACCGCTCGGCGGTGTGTCTGGTCTGCTTGCCGCTATTCTCGGCCGCAGTGCACGAACGTCGGGTCGCAAGTCTTCGAACGGCGAGGGAGGCGGCATATTAGATAGCATAATGAGCAAAGCACTTCCCTTGCTCGCGCTCGTATTCATCGTATTTCTGCTGGCCTTGTTATCGCTCGGAACAACCGGAATATCGCAGTTTCTCGCAAACAACCTGCCGGGTTTCGTGCGGCCCTTTTTGGTTAGTCCAGGATTTAATTTCAATCAGTATCTGAGTTGTATTTATTCGAACGTGCAGGGCGTGAATTACTACGACCAAACAAAGATCGCTCACATGAACGTCGTGCACATGACCTCGTTCAGACTCGTTCTGAGTTTCGGGCTGATCCTGTTCCTGCTTGGTTCCGTGATCTCGTTACTGATAAATCTGAACATCTTTTCACTTCATGCTGGCTACCGGAATCGTCTGATTCGCGCCTTTCTCGGAGCTTCGCGCCCCGAACATCAAAGAAAGCCGAATCCATTCACGGGATTTGATCCGGCAGACAACGTGGCGATGCACGAACTGCGTCCGGGTTTGTTTGCCGAAGAAGATTTCCCGCGCGCAGTTGCCCTCGCGAGTGTGTTGCTCGGCAAAGTGAATCCTTCGAAGTACAACGGAGCCAAACCTCGCGCCACAGACGTTGCCCGCTACCTCCAAAAGCGAAACCTGCTTCCGAATCTCGAGAGTGTTCGCGAGCCTAACACTTATTCGATCAGACTCGTCGCGGCGCTTCGCAAAGATCTGAATGCTGTGCTGCGCGATTCACAGCTCGGCACAGAGTTTCGCGATCTTGCGGAAAATAAAACTAACTCATCAAAGACTCCCGACGCGATTTTTTCGAATCGCGCCATCCTCGAAAAGGCTTTCGGCACAGACTGGATCAAACCGCTTTCGGAACGCGAAGAATATCGACTGATGCCGGTCATCAACACGACGCTCAACCTCGTAGGCGGCGATAACCTCGCCTGGCAACAACGCAAAGCGGAGCCGTTCAGCGTTAGTCCTCTGCATTCCGGTTGTTTTCGTCTCGGCTACAGAGACTCGAGGTTCTACGGCGGTCGTGAAACGGGCGGTATCTCGATTGGAACTGCGGCTGCGATCTCCGGTGCGGCGGCGAGTTCGAACATGGGTTACTACACAACCTCGCCGGTGCTTTCGCTCGTGCTCACTTTCTTCAACGTGCGTCTAGGTTGGTGGTTGGGAAATCCGGGCGCAGCCGGTAAAGACACTTTCGAACTTCGAGCGCCGACATCATCCGTGAAGCCTGTACTCGACGAAGCGTTCGGCCTGACCGACGACGAAAATAAGTACGTCTATCTTACAGACGGCGGACACTTCGAGAACCTCGCGCTCTATGAAATGGTGCTGCGCCGCTGTCATCTGATCGTCCTTTCCGATGCTGCCGCCGATCCCGATTACAACTTCGGCGATCTTGGAAATGCGATTCGCAAAGTGCGCATCGATCTCGGCATTCCGATTGAGTTCACATCGATGCCGATTTTCAGCCCGGATTCAAAAGAAAAGAAAAAGGGAATGTACTGGGCGCTCGGGCGGATTCGTTATTCGTGTATCGATGCCAATGCGCAGGACGGTCTGCTTGTGTACATCAAGCCGGCAGTCTATGGCAGTGAGCCGGGCGACGTCCTGGAGTACAAGAAGAGCCATCCAACATTTCCGCATCAATCGACGGCGGACCAGTTTTTCGATGAGCCGCAGTTTGAGAGTTACCGCATTCTCGGTTCACACGTGATGGACCAGATGTGCGGCTCAGGTGAGGAGGAGATCGATTTGGATCAGCTGATTGAGAACGTCGTCGCTCAACTTATCGACGAGAGCGATAACGGCCCCGCCGACAAAGGGCTGAAAAAATGGTTCGACGACTGGCGTA
>DASTQB010000307.1:0-3339 GCA_035761985.1 Pyrinomonadaceae bacterium | reverse complement strand
ATAATCACAGCCGCACGCCCTCGTTCTGCCACATTTGGATAAAAGGTTCGCCTGAATGGCTCCTGACTACTGAGCTTTCCATCACGATTCGCGACAAGGACATATTCACCCTTTGGGACCGACGTGATTTCGAATCGCCCTTGTTCGTCGGTGCAGTCAAACGATCCCCACGGCTCCGCACCCGGCGGCCACAAATAAACGCAGACTCGGTCCATGGGTCTGCCTTTTGGGCCGATAACCCTGCCGCGAACAGTGTTGTCGACATCAAAAACAATCTCCACACTCGCGTGCTTCTTGGGCTCGAGCAAAATCTCTACTTGCTTTACTGATTTCTTTTTTGGTTGCTCGAATTCACTACTAACAATGCTCGACGAATATCTGAGCCAGTAAGGATCAATCTTCCATCCGGCCGATAATTCAGGTTCGATTGCGTACTTCCCCGGTGGCAGATTATAAATCTCGAAGACTCCATTCTTATCTGTCTTTGTCTCGTAGGTTTTCTTCTCACCGATAATCTTAATCTTTTTTCCTGCGACATCGATATCCGGATGTTGAAACCCACCACCGATGGTTCCTGAGATACGGGTCTGGCCTCGTCGCTTGCTCATATTCTCGAGATAGAGCAAGTCCTCAGTCGCGCCAGCCAAACCAGTTGAGCGTCCGCATCCGAATGCAAACCATAACCCTGGTTCCTTCGACGGCAGATACGTACGATCAGATTTAGTTAACGTTTCTGGCCGCGTCAAATAAAAGAGGTATTCACGGCCAACTGATTCTTCGTTGAAGGTCCAAATGCAATCCGCGCCATTGCCTTGCCCAAACACAATTTCATCTCGCACCTTCAGTTGGCCCTTGAAAACCTTGTCAACAACCATAGTTGCAGACCTTACCCCGTCGACATTGCTCTGCTCATCCGTTTTTTCCACCTTTCGGACCGAGAGCACCCTGACAATGACGACTTCCTGAGCTTCCTCAAATGAATCGAGTAAAGGGGGCCTTGGACCACAAGAGCAAGCTTTGGCAGTTTGAGTGGCGCTCAGGATAAACGCAAAGAAAAACATTGCGAGGAAGAGAGATTGCGAGGAACGGAAGTGAATGAGTAGGCGCCGGGAACGAACGCGCATATTGTCTCCTTTGAGGGTCATCAGCAGCGTTGCACGTAGAGACGCGAGCGGTGCCGAGATTCTTAATTACTCCAAACGGAGTTGGTCGAAACCTTTTACAGGATTAACATGATTTCGCAGAATTTGACATGTAAATTCTGTTTTTAAATCCAAAAAATCCGTGTCACTTTTTTTTTGATGGCCACCTCACAACCGTGGCAGCCTGTTCATCGTTTCACGAGTCTAATGCGGTAATGATTCTTTCTTCATTCGTGCGGTTGAGTGTGATGGTCGTGCTACTGGCGCATTCAGCAGCACATGCACAAACCGACTCAATTCCAAAAGGCCAGATCGTCGAAAGAGTTGAATCGCTCAACGATTCATCGCAAACTTACGCACTCTATCTCCCATCGAATTACGCGCCGGATCGGAAGTGGCCCGTGTTGTACGCCTTCGACCCGGGAGCACGTGGCCGCGTGCCGGTTGAGCGTTTCAAAGAGGCGGCGGAGAAGTACGGATGGATCGTCCTTGGCTCCAACAATTCACGCAATGGTCCATGGAACGTTGTTGTGAATGCGTGGAACGCGATGCTGAAGAACAGTCATCAGCGCTTCGCAATCGACGATGCGCGTATGTACGCGACCGGTTTTTCCGGCGGCGCACGCGCGGCAGTCCGTATCGCAATAGGCTGCAAGTGCCTCGCAGGCGTGATAGCCACCGGTGCGGGGTTCCCCGTCGATCTCGCTCCGTCGTCACAGATGAATTTTGTTTTCTTTGGTGCAGCCGGCGTTGACGACTTCAACTATGCCGAACTCAAGATCCTCGAAGAACCATTAACCAAAGCAGGCATCACTCATCGCATTCAGACGTTTGATGGCCGTCACGAATGGCCGCCCGCCTCGACGGCGACGGCAGCGGTTGAGTGGATGGAAGTGCACGCAACGAAGGCCGGAAAGCGGCCGCGCGATGAAGACTTTATAAATTCAACGTGGCAACAGATCCTCACTGACGCAAGAACACTCGAGGCAGCGAAGAAATACAACGAAGCGTATCAGCTATATCTCGACCTGGCCCAGAGCTTCAAAGGGCTGCGAGACGTTGCGGAAGTTGAAACGAAAGTAAACCAACTCAGCAACACCCGCGAACTGAAAGCCGCGATCCGCGACGAGCAAGCACAGATTAGAAAACAGCGAGAGTTGGAAACCCGGCTGAGCACTTTGATCGCCGCGCGTGATGGCGCAACGTCGATTAACCAAAGCGAAGAAGCGTTTGATACCGGGAACCTGTTGCCGAAAATTCTCAACGACTTGCGCAAGCAGTCAAAAGCAACTGACGACTCCGCTCAACGCAGAGTCGCTCGTCGCGTGCTAGACGGTTTGTTCGTCGACCTGATCGAGCAAGGCATCAGTCTGCTGCAAACGGAAAAGAATTACTCCGAGTCTATCAAGCCTCTCAAACTCGCAACCGAAGTCAATCCCGATCGACCCGGCGCGTTCTTCTATCTTGCATGGGCCTACGCCGGTAATCGCGACAAGAAGAAGTCGTTGCAGTCACTAAACACAGCGATTGAGAAAGGCTTTTCCGATCCGGCCTTGATTACAGCTACTAAAGCATTTGATTCGATTCGTAACGATCCGGAATACCAGCAGATCATGGCGAGGCTGAGCAAGCGATGAGGCGCCAGTTATTCCTCATCGAAGCACGTGTAACAAACGCGCTTCAAAGCCTCGTAACCCAACAACTCAACTTCAGGAGACTTGTATCCAGGCACCACTGGCTCGTGGTCCAGTAGCGCAGTGCTTAGATACTTCTTGTTGTCGTCCGGAAAAACAGTGGCAACTACGGCAGAATCACCCAACGCTTCCTGCACCATCAACGCGCCAATAAAATTTGCGCCCGAAGAGATGCCAACGCCAAGGCCCAGACCTGCGGCCAGTTTCTGGGCCATCAGGATCGCGTCTCCGTCAGACACACTCACCACCGGATCGAGATCGTCAAGCTTGAGAATCGACGGAATGAACTCATCGGAAACTCCCTGGATGCGATGGCGACCAACTTTACATCCGGACGAGAGCGTCGGTGATTCGGCGGGTTCGAGCGGATAAAGTTTGATGGCGGGATTGTGCCGCCGCAGGAATTTGCCCGCTCCCATGATCGTTCCACCTGTGCCCACACCTGCAACGAATGCATCGGGCGTGATTGAGCGAGAGTAAAGCTGCCACCAGATTTCAGGTCA
>DASTQB010000306.1:0-9906 GCA_035761985.1 Pyrinomonadaceae bacterium | reverse complement strand
AAGCTCGGCGATGCTGGCGCCGCGAAGGAAGGTCGCGACCGGCACGTTCACTCCGAGGTCGCCTTCGATGCGGTTCTTCAGTTGAATCGCCATCAGGGAGTCGAGGCCGATCGTATTCACGGGCTGCTGCACGTTGATCTTCGAAGGGGCGAGATCAAGTACTCGCGCGACCTGTTCGCAGATGTAGGTCTGTAACAGGTTCGAGCGCTCTTCAGGCGCGCGCCGAAGCAACTCGTTGCGGAAGAGTGACTCTTCAGCGGGCTTCGCTTTTGCAGCCGCCTGAACGTCACACTGGTCCAGCTCCTCGAGGTGCGAATAGTCTGCGAGTTGCAGTTGCAGGCCGAGAGCTTGTGCAACGACGACGTCGTTCTCGTTGAGGATGCGCACGTCGCCTTCGACAATGCCATTCCCGTTGGGCTTCAGGCGTGCGTGAGTCCAGAGGCGTTGTTCGGGGCGGCCGTAAACCTGGAGGCTGCGTAATCCGACCGGTTGGTAATACTGCTCCGCGTCATCTCCATTTGACGGAAGCGTCGTGACGAGTAACTGGAAACAGGAATCGAGAAGCGCCGGGTGTACAGTGAAAGCGCCTGCTTCCCAGAGCAGATCCTCTGAAAGACCGAGCTGGCCGAGTGCTTCACCATCACCGCGCCAGAGACGTTCGAGCTTCGGGGCACGGGAATCAAATTCTGCGGAGCTACGATTGAGTTGCTCGTAGTGTTTGGAACCGGTAAATTCCTCGCTACAGCGCGCCTGAATGTCGCCGAGCAGAAGTTCCGAATGTGAAATAGTGGCCGCAGTCGCAACTTCAATGACGGGTTCATGGATCATTCCGCGCGGAGCGGCCGCACAGTCGAATAGCTCTCTTAGCTGGTTGAGATACGGCAGACTTTGCAGAACAGTGTCTGTCCTCACACCGAAGTCCAACTGGCAAATAACCTCGTCAACGCCGAGTTCGCTTAGTTCCCCAATCATCTCGGAACATCGCTCGACTGTCCCGAACAGAACGCGCTTCTCAGTCATCAGACGATCGCAGATCCATTCGACGTACTCATCGAGTTCGTGTTCGGAGAGACGCGCGAAATCGATCTGCCTGCCTTTGTTCTGAGCGAAGGCTTTGAAGAGATAAGAAGCCGACCGGATGTAGCGACGGAAGGAATCCTGGACCTCACCATAAAGAAGACCTTCGTCTTCCGTGACGAACGCGGGCACAGCCACTGTCACCCAACCTGTGCGCGGATCATGACCATGCGCTGCCAGCGACTCGCGATAGATCTTTATCTTGCCCGCAAGTTCTTCAAAGCCCTGGTTGAACAAGTGTGTGAGCAGCCGGGCGTTGAGCTCTCCGGCTTTCTCGAACGTCTGCGGGCTGCCGGCGGCAGTGATCCAGAAAGGCAGGTCCGGTTGTAGCGGCGTCGGATAGATTCTGACCTCGACCGGTTTGCCATCAACGCCGTTGAGTGTCATTGACTCACCGCGCCAGAGCTTCTGCACTGTTTCAATTCCGCGATACATCTCTTCGTGGCGGTCGGCATACTTCTGCGGAAAGAAAACAAAATCGTTTGGGTGCCAGCCTGATGCGAATGAGAGCCCGACTCTTCCATTCGAAAGATGATCGACCATGGCCCACTCTTCTGCGACGCGGATCGGATCGTGGAGCGGCATGACAACGCTGCCGGCACGCAGTCCGATGCGGCGCGTTTCACGTGCGAGAGCGGCGTGCAGCACGGCGGGATTTGGATAGAGACCGCCTTCTTTCGTGAAGTGACGTTCAGGAATCCAGACCGATGAGAAGTCGTGCTCGTCGGCATACTTCGAACTCTCCATCAACAAGCCGTATTTGTCTCTGTCAGTGACTGATTCACTGCTGGAGAAAAAGAACAAGCCGAACTCCACACGTCGGCGCTCAAATGGCTTTGATGGAGATATCATGACGTGCTCCTGAAAGAAGGTATCAGCCACAGATTACACAGATGGCCGATCCGCGATTTCCTAAATCTGCGTAATCTGTGGATGCAGACGGATTTTGCCGCGTGCACGCAGGGTCCATGAGGCCGGGCCCTGCGTGGTGCGTGCGTCGAGGCTGAAGAATTGGAAGGAAGCGGCTCCGGAGATTGCTTCGGAAACTACTAATTGCATCTTCTGACCGGCGTCGTCGTTTGAAAGCGCGAGTGGCTCGGTAAAATTCATGTTCTCTAGCGCGTGAGGTGCGTCGCCGAAAACCTCCGTCGCAGCGGCGAGGGCCATCTCCATGTAAGCAGCGGCAGAGAGAAACGCTCGCCCCTTAATACGATGACTGCTAAACGTTCCGGTCACGAGATCCATCTCCCAGAAGTGAGTACCCGAGTTCACCGGCGACGCAAGGTGCCGCTCGAGCATGGGATGACCATTGCGTCTCCACGCGCGACCGGTCTCCGGCTTCTGATCGTCCAGCCAGTAACGCTGCCGCTGCCATGGATACGCAGGCAGCTTTACATGTTGAGATCTTTCAGGGTAAATCCTGGTCCAATCTACCGGATATCCACCACTGTAAAGCCGGCTCAACGATCCGAGCATCGTCGCTCGATCATCTCTCTTGCGTCGCAGCGACGGAAGCACTGTTCCACTGTAGTTGTGATGACTCAAACATTGCGTGATCGCAGCGCCAAGTATCGATTGCGGGCTCAGCTCCACGAACATCTCGTGGCCTTCCTCGCCAAGCATGGCGATCGCCTCCGCGAATCGCACGCGCTCTCTCACATTGCGGCCCCAATAAGCGGCATCGAATGCCGGCCGCTCGCCTGAGCGTCCAGTGACGGTTGAAAAGATCGGGATGCTCGGCTCTTTCGGTTCGAGACCTGCGAGTGCTTGTTCGAGTTCGTTTCGCGCGCCTTCAGCTTGCGGGCTGTGACCTCCGCCCGGCGCCGATAACACTCGTACGCTCACACCTCGCGCCCGCAGAGTTTCGAGTATTCCCTCCAGCGCAACTCCTTGTCCAGCGAGCACAACAGACTTCGGAGCATTGTGTACAGCGATCGACACGCGATCCTCATAGCCCGCGAGTGCTTGCTCGGCATCCTCCGCAGCAAGCTCGACCGAGGCCATCGCGCCCGGTGCTTCCTGCTCGAGTTTCTGCTGCATGATGTGGCTTCGATGGAAGATGACGCGCACCGCGTCGCGCAACGTTAGAGCTCCTGCGACGTGAGCCGCCGCCACTTCCCCGAGGCTGTGTCCGACTACAGCATCGGGCTCAATTCCCCACGAACGCCACAACGCCGCCAGACCTATCTGAAGACCGAAAAGCGCGATCTGCGTGATCTCGACGTTGCTTCCTTTCACGCGAGAGACGTCTTCGCTCGCCATCAGCTCTTCGACTAACGACCACTCGACATACTCGCGTAGAAGCTCATCGCATTGGACCACCGCTGCACGAAACGCCGGCTCGTCCGTCAGAAGTTGACGGCCCATTCCCCACCATTGCGCGCCATAGCCGGAAAAAACAAACGCGACTTTACGGCGACGACCGCCAGGCAACCGGCTTATGCTCTGCTCCCGCATGCTCCCCGCTGTCTCCAAACGCTCTGCCATCTCCTGGCGCGAACGAGCAACGACTGCCAGGCGATGATCGTGGTGCTGCCGGCGCACACTCGCCATCTGACAGATGCTCTTCAGCGAGATCGACTCATCCGAGGTGAGAAGTTGTTGATACGCGAGCGCAAGTGATCGCAATGCTTCGGGACTCTGCGCGGATATCGGAAGCAGGTAAGGTCGCGTTGGTTCATCATCGGACAGCGCACGGGATTCATCCCCTGGGGCTTGCACCCCAGGATTTACGCTGTCGCCCGCTTCGCGGGCTAATCCCTCCACGACGACGTGCGCGTTAGTGCCACCGAAGCCGAACGCGCTCACACCCGCGACGGCTGGTCCATCCGTCTCAGGCCAGGGCGCGAGAGTTTCCTGAACGCGCAGGCGCAACGTGTCGAATGGAATTAGCGGATTCGGCTCCCTTAAGTGCAGGCTTGGTGGAATCGCCTTGTGCTTGATCGCCAGTGCGACTTTGATCAGACTCGCAATCCCCGCCGCAGCCTCGAGATGCCCGATGTTGCTTTTGACAGAACCGATCGCGCAGGCTTGCGCCGGAGTGCGGTTAGCCGCGAGCACATTGCCGAGAGCTTTCGCTTCAATCGGATCGCCGAGTAACGTGCCTGTTCCATGCGCCTCGATGTACTGCACTCTCTCAGGCGAGACTTCTGCGTCGCGAAGCGCCGCGCTGAGCACAGCCTCCTGCGCCGCCATGCTCGGAGCTGTAATGCCATTCGATTTACCGTCCTGCGTGACCGCACTGCCTTTGATCACTGCATAAATCTGGTCGCCGTCTGCCAGCGCTCTCGAGAGTGGCTTCAGGATCACGACGCCCACACCTTCGCCACGCACGATCCCATTCGCGCCCGCATCAAACGCTTTGCAACGACCATCACGACTTGTCGCACTCGCTTGTGAGAAACTCACAGTCACTGCGGGAGAGAGCATCAAATTCGCTCCACCGGCGAGTGCCAGCGTCGACTCGCCGCGCCACAGGCTCTGGCAAGCAAGATGGACCGCCACTAACGACGACGAGCACGCAGTATCAACGACCATGCTCGGCCCGCGAAAGTCAAAGAAATAAGACAGACGATTCGCAGCGATACTCATTGCGCCGCCGGTCGACGCGTATGCATCGACGCGTCCGGGCTGGTTAAACTGCATGGTGGAATATTCACTCGTCGCTAGCCCGATAAAGACTCCGGCCTGCGTTCCGGCCAGACGTTCCGGCACCTGCCCTGCATCTTCCAACGCTTCCCACGCAACTTCTAAAAGGAGACGCTGCTGTGGATCCATGTGAATCGCTTCGCGTGGAGCAATCCCGAAGAAAGCAGCATCAAACTGGTCCACCTGATCCAGAAAACCTCCCCAGCGAGTATTCATCTTTCCAGGCGGCGGCACCGGGTCTGCGGAATAAAACGCGCGTGAATCCCAACGGTCAGCAGGCACTTCGCTGATCGCGTCAATACCTTCGCGCAACAGTTGCCAGAATGCGGCCGCGTTGTTTGCGCCAGGTAAGCGACACCCGATCCCTATAATCGCCACCGGCTCTCGCGCCGTCGCTTGTTTCTGATCAGTAGCAGTTGAGATCGAAGCTACTGTGTCACCCGCGAGGTGCTGCGAAAGATCGTCGATCGTCGGGTGTTCGTAAATCAACGTTGGAGAAAGCTCTCGCCCAAGCCATGTTCCAAGATCTCCGGTTATTGCGACGGTCGTAACGGAATCGAGTCCGTAGCTTTTGACTGGCCTTCTAACATCAAGCTGATCGGGATGGATGCCGGCGCGTTCGGCGATCTGGGCCACGAGCCACTTCTGAATGATTTCATGAGTGCGCGTCGCGTCACCGGCGGATGCTTGAGGCGGCATTTGATCGGCGGAAGGCTCCTTCGTTTGCTGCTGCCATTGCCCGACAAGGTTCAGGTTGCCTGCAAGGTAATCAGCACGGCACGCGTGGCGCTGGATTTTGCCGCTGGTCGTCCTGGGGATCTTTCCAAACTTCAACAGCGCGATAGCGAACACTTCAAGCTCATGCTCTTCCGCGATTCTTTCTCTGATCGCCGTGACTGCTTCGTCCACACTGTCGCTTCGGAAGTGACGATCGACTTCAGCAGAAACGATCAGACGTTCTCTACCGTCAACATCGATCGAGAACGCAGCGACACATCCTGCTCTCACACCACCATGAGATTGTTCGACGGTCCATTCGATGTCCTGCGGATAGTAATTGCGGCCGCGAATGATGATCAGATCTTTCAGTCGACCATTGATATAGAGCTCGCCGTTCTTTAGAAAACCGAGATCGCCGGTTCGCAGGAAAGGTCCTTCACCTGTCTCGGCAATGTACCCACCGAAGGCGCGTTCGCTCGCCTCAGGTTGCTGCCAGTATCCTTGCGCGACATTCGAACCTGAAATCCAGATCTCTCCGACCTGGCTGTCGCCGAGCTTGGTCAGTGATTCAGGATCGACGATCGCGATCTGCTGGTCGCCCCATGTGTGTCCACAACCAACGAGAGACCGCGTCCCTTTATCTTCAGGTGCGGTTTCGATGAGCTCGTTTCGTGCAAGTGCATCGACGTCGAATGTGTCAACTATCGGGGCAGCCGATTTTTCACCGCCGCTAACGAAAAGCGTCGCTTCCGCTAAGCCGTAGCAAGGGTAGAACACTTCGCGCCGGAAGCCGCATGACTCAAAGCAGGATGAAAACCGATCCAACGTTCGATGGTTGATCGGCTCGGCACCGTTGAAGGCCAGGCGCCAACCGCTCAGATCAAGCTTCGACCGCTGCTCGGCGGAAATCTTGTCGACACACAGATCGTAGGCAAAGTTCGGAGCGCCACTTGTGTGTGCTTTGTAGCGCGAGACGGCTTGTAACCAGCGAAAGGGGCTTTGCAGGAAAGTGGCCGGCGCCATCAGGACCGCGTGGCCGCCTACATATATCGACTGCAACACGTTTCCGATCAGCCCCATGTCGTGATGGAGAGGTAACCAGACGACGAAAACATTTTGCTCACTCTGCTCAAAGGCGATCTTGAGCATGGCTTCGTTGTGAAGCAGGTTACCGTGGGTGACCATCACGCCTTTTGGTGAACTCGTGGAGCCGGAGGTGTATTGCAGAAACGCGAGCGTACTGGAGACGGCCTGAGGATCACGCCACTCATCCGCCGTGTTGAGATCGAGAGTTTCTGTGGCGATCCAGCGTAGGTCTTTCAGACTCGAACCATCGGCCCATCGCGTTTCGAGATTAGTGAGGAGTGGTGCTGTAGTCAGGACCAGCGTTACTTCCGCGTTGTCGATGATGGCTTTTAGCCGTGGTGGTGCAGGCCGGTTGAGATGCGGAGGGTATGCGGGAACACCGATGACGCCCGCGTAGAAGCAGCCGAAGAGTGCGGCGATGAAGTCGAGACCCGGAGGGTAGATCAGAAGTGCACGTTCACCGGTTGCGTTGAGTTTTTGCAGGGTGGTGGCGATCGCGCGCGCGTGGCGATCGAGATCCGCGTAGGTGAGATTGGCTTTTTCTGTTTCGCCGTCCTGCAAAAAGGTCAAAGCGATCTTGGCGGGGTGGTGTTCAGACCTCCGGCGCAAGAGTTCGACGAATGTCGAGCACGCGAATGGGTCGAGTTCTGCGTACATGCTGGTTAACGCCGAAGGTTTGCACGAAAAATCATGTCAATCCTGATAATCATGTTAATCCTGTGAAGCATGCTTTTGACTGCGCGTTTTTACAGGATTACAGGATTGGACATGATCTACTAGAGTGGGTTCACTTGGTAGAGCGGGAAGTAGTCGGTGGTCCTATCCGTGGCGAAATCCTCCGCCAGCTGCGGGATGTTGTCCCAACTGTAAACCTCATCCCTCACCGGCGGCACCCAGCCAGTCTGCTCTGCAAACGCAATCGACGCCACACCCTCCGAATACCTCGCTCCATGTGAGAAAACATGCACGTGATGACTGATACATTCCGTCGCACGGACCACCGAAAGGTCCATCCCCTTCTTCCACCCGACAGTCGCAATCACACCTTGCCGTGCCAGCGCTTTCATCGTCGCTCGGAATACCGGCCTACCAATGTTGTCAATAAAGATAGAAGCCCCCAGTCCGTTTGTATCTTCTTTGACCAACTGCAAAAACGTCTTTTCCGACTCGCGGTAAAGCCTTCTGTACGCTGCATCGGTTCGTACTCTCGTCTCGTCATAGTCGAGGTTATTGAACTGACGTCGGTCCACCGCTTTGATTCCTAAACTCTCAATTAACTTAAGCCGATCATCAGTAGACGCGATCATCGCCACTGGACAACCGTAGTATTTCGCGAGCGTCAGTTCGGCAAGCGTGACGCCGCCGCCCCAACCCCAAACATACGGCGCCGGCTGTTGCTCCTCTGACATCTGAACTCGCCAGCAGCCATACGCCAGCTTCCAGTTGGCCCACGCAGTCGTGTAGCGAAGTGAGAATGCGGCCCATTGCTTTGCAGACAGCTTCGAATTCTTCGGCAGAGGGATCACCTGTTTTTCATGTAGCTTGATTCGCTTGGCAAGCAAGCCGATCGTGTCGCGCGCGTCGTAGCCGACAACCTTGATCAAGTAGCCAAACTGATCCGTCGTCCCAACCGCCGCGAAGAGGCAGAGGTCACCTTCCTTGACGTTTGTAACTGATGGTCCCGTCTTCAGAATGCGCACTACCCCTGCGTTCCCTATAACGATCTTCTTCTCACCACGCTGCCGGCAAACATCCACTGGACTCCGTTCAATCGCATGAGTCATGTTCCCTTCCCAGCAACCGTAAATCGGTTCCGCCAACACTTCGTGTTCGGTAATGTTCGGGAAGGAATAGATCTCTCTTCTGAGTTCTGCGGGCTGGTGTTCACGAGCATCATCCGGGGCGGCATGAATCACCCAGGCGTCGGTCGTGACCATGCTCTTGTGTATCTCAGTTTTGAATTTAAGAGCGGGAGGATCAATTACTCCAACCTCAGTTGTGACCATAGTACTCATAGTTTTCTCTTTCTGAATTTGCTGCCGGTTTCAATGGCCCACGAAAAGCCAAGGAGGTGACGATTTAATCTAATGTGCCGGCTTTCCTGAGCACCTGTCTCTCGACGACGATGTGAGACTGGTAGCTGACAGTATTAAGAAGGATCATCACGCGGTCGGAGTCTTTCATCTTTCTTTCGAAGATCCCGGTAAGTCCTTTCAGCGGGCCTTCACAGATGACGACTTCGCTGCCGACTTTCAATCCATCTCCGATCTTCACAATGCTGTCGGCATCACTTTGCGACTTAATGATCGCGATAACCTGATCGTCGATCGGCGCCGGGACGTGGCCTATGCCAACCACACTCGCAACGCCTCTTGTGAACCGGACCTTGTGAAATTCAGCGGCTCTGAACCGCGCAAAGATGTATCGAGGGAACAGTGGCTTGGTGAAATAGATTGGAGTACGTCCGTAGGGGTTGGAACGGCGCGCTCTTAACTTGGGAGTGAACGTCTCAACGTTCCACGATCGCAAATTCTCGTCAGCTCGGTCTTCCTGTTTGGGGTGTGTATGCAGAGCATACCAGTTCAGATTTTCTGTCAGGGGGTCTGTAATGGTGTTCATAAACAATCCTTAGTTGAACAAGCCGATCGTTGCTGGGGAGTGGAATTAAACAAGGCCCACAGCTTTGTTTACAGCGAGCGAGGACTTCAAATGAGGATGTATTTATCGACGTTCGAGTCGCAGATTGCCGGATTCTGGACAGAGCTACCGCACGGAATTAATGGTTTGCTCTCACGCCCAGGGGTGGGCAGCTATGGTGGAGAAGGACAACTCGCTGGCCGACGCGACCTGCAGAATGAAGCGAAGCGCGAGCTCGGATTACCGAACTCATCCACAAACAATTTTGGATGAGAACCTGCGAAGGAACCTGTCAAGAGCCATAGTGAAGGTGGTAAGCGCAGTTGGACCTGATGCGAAATCGTTGGGGGCCTAATAGCGCAGCAGCCCTGATACTCATGGCTTGACCGGCACTCTAATGTCAGCCTTAGACCAACGCAAGACCTTTTGCATGGCCGATGTTGGTATTCATTGGTGAGGATTGCTTACCGCTATAAAGCGGTGACTTCGACGCGTGTAATTGTGTGTGAAAACCTACAGCTCCTCATCAACGAAGAAGGTGGATGACGCTTACGCGCTCTCATCTGAGAACGTCAAACTTCGCCAACAAATGCCAATATCCGCCATGCAAATTTCCTTGCTTTTATTTAAGTCTCGAAGTACAGTGGCCCTTCAAAGCCACGAGGTCCCTTTCGGTCAGTTGTTTCCTTCAGTTATCCAGTTCGCACCTGGACAGTCCCCTGGCTTTTGGCGTTACAA
>DASTQB010000305.1:0-16153 GCA_035761985.1 Pyrinomonadaceae bacterium | reverse complement strand
AAATCAGGAACTTCGCCTTAATTCAATACAACAAACTCTCACTCTGTTTGTTTCCCAACCGTCCTAACAACCTTTATCGTCACATTTACCTCACTTGGCAAACGTGATGCCGTTCGTTGTGTCTGCGACGATGCTCATCATCTTTATTGATAAGAGGGCTCCTGCACCGTACGTTACCGAACACTAGATCTGGAGTTTCTGTCGAGATTGATCCTTCACGATAATTTAGCCGCGGATGAACGCGGATTTTTTTGATGACGAACTGCACACAGAAAAAGGGCGACACCGGCCGCACTTCGGTGACACCCTCTTCTACGATTAACGCTGGAACTCGCTACTTGCGGTTTAGTTTTTTGCGAGCATAACCACCGAGGCCAACCAACGCGCTTCCCAAGAGAAGGATCGACGACGGCTCAGGTATTTCACCACCCGGCACGCCCACGTCGCTGCCTCCACTCCCGCCTTCCACCGGCACATTTTGGAATCGGACAAATATGGCATTGCAGATCTGCTCTTCAGTAAAACCTGCGAACGCCGCTCCCGAAACCGTGAACGAGGCGCTTTCGCCCGGCGCTAAACCATCGTTTACGGAACCGCCGGAGAAGTTCCCCGAGTTGCCCGTGATGAACCCGAAATCGAGCACCGCGCTGTTAAAGCCATGCGATACGTTTCCCAGATCCGCATCTGAGAACGTGAAATTTGATGACAGGCTAGGCGCCTGCGAGCCTGTGAAACCATTCAATCCCGACGCACTCGCATTTCCCAGCGGTGGCAAATCAAACCCAATACCTGTGATCGTGGAAGTAGATCCAGGCGTGGTGATTGCCGAAGTGTTCGTGATTGTAAAGGTTAAGGTATTAGTTTGAGAGTTAAACTCACAGACAACTGTCGCCGTCGAGAATTGCCCGGAGTCAACGCCCACAACCGTGATGGTGTCCGCCCGTACTGTCACGCTCAGGCCGGCGATGAGCAGTAACGGGGCAAAAGACAGCAGAAACTTGCGAAATCGGGACATGGAACCTCCTTGAACTCCTGTGAAAAATACACTCGCTTTCGGCACTCAACGGATGATGTGTTCGCAAGAATTGCGGGGCACTGCTCTTCTTACTTGTTTACAGCGTGTGTGTGCCGGGATAATAGGAGTGTCCATCCTCTTAATCAATGACTTGCTTCAACTGTGACATAAACTCAACACGCATCGCACCGGAAACGCAAAAACAAGAGTGTTTTACCTGCTTAACACTTCATTGTTTCGTAGCGCTGCTTCTTCATTTAGTACAGTCAGCCATGAAGGTGACCACGCGGACTCGCTTTCTCTTCCCTTCATTCGCTGTGTTCCAACTCCACCTGCTCCCGGCAGAAACTGATTCACAACTCCAAGCAGATCGTACGTAGCCTCCGGAAACAACGATTCGCACAAGACTGCGAGCTTCGCAGGGACCGAGATCACATGCTCGGCACGTCCACGTTTGCATGCTCCAATGATCTGTCGCGCAGCGTTCTCTGCACTTACCGTCAACAGCGGTAACGCATCGCTTATGCTGAACCATGCATACTCGAGTCGATGCTTACCTTTGAACTCGGCATTGCGCGGACTACCCGTCCGCATCAAGCCCGGAATGATTGTCGTAACGACGATGCCGTCTTTCTTCAGCTCAGCGCGCAACCCTTTCGACAGTCCGACTAATGCAAACTTGCTTGCATTGTAAGGAACGAGATGCGGCACACTGACCTTCCCACCGATCGAACTGATGTTGACGATTCGCCCCTGCTTTCGCGCACGCATCGAAGGCAGCACGGCCATGATCGTGTTAACCGGACCCCAGAAGTGCGCCTGCATCGCAAGTTCAAAATCTTCGTGAGTCATCGTTTCGATTGGCCCAACCTGGATCACGCCTGCGTTGTTGACGAGCACGTCGACGCCGCCAAAGCGTGTGTCAACTGCGGCGATCATTTCTGCGACTTCCTCTTTGTTTCTCACGTCGCATTTCACGATCATCACGTCTGCGCCTAGCTCGCCTAAATCCATGCGGGCGTATTCGAGCTCCTGCTCGTCGCGCGCGCACAACACGAGACGGGAACCTTCGCTCGCAAACTCTCGCGCCAGCACGAGTCCGAGACCACGCGAGCCGCCGGTGATCAGCACCGTCTTGTTTCGCAGGTCGTATTCACGCAAACGATCGATAGTTGATTTGACCAGGAGAGCACCGCCGGCGAGTGCAGCGATCTTGAGAACGTCTGTCGTCTTTCCGTTATTCATGCTTTGCGGCTGACGCAAGTAATGCTCCGCAAAACAACGCGAGCAACTTTGGAATTAGACGTGCTTTACCATGTGTTTGAGCGACGAGTTGCGTACGTATTTCGGACGAACTCAGGTCGAGATCTGTTAAATACGGAGACGAGTATGGCTAATGAAACTGCAGAAGTTCCGAAGGAAATCAGGAAAACAACTTCGCCCGATAAATTGCTCAACCGGATATTAAATTTCGAGCCGACGGCGGCGCCTGTGATCAGTCTGTACCTCGACGCGAGCGCCGACCAGCATGGCCAGCGCAACTTTCTCCCGTTCGTGCGCAAGCAACTGAACGAGAGGAGCAAGTCGTTTGAGACAAGCTCGGAAGAGCGGCTCAGTTTTGACGAAGACTTCGTGAGGATCACACGCTATCTCGAAAGTGATATCGATCCCTCTGTCCAGGGAATCGCGATCTTTGCGTGCTCCGCTGAGAAGGACTGGTTTGAGGTTGGACACTTCGACGTGCCGTTCGCACGGAATCGATTGTTTGTTTCCGATCGTCCGCACGTCTATCCGCTTGCGCGTTTGATCGATCAATACCGGCGCTATGCAGTGGTGCTTGCGGATACCAACCGCGCACAGATCTTCGTCTTCGCCGCGGGACGCGCCGTCGAACATGAAGAAGTTGAAAACGTGAAGACAAAGCATGCGAAAGTCGGTGGCTGGTCGCAGGCTCGTTATCAACGACACGAGCAGAACTATCACCTGCAACACGCGAAGGAAGTAGTCGAGTCTCTCGAAAAGATCGTGCGCGATGAAGAGATCCAGCACATCGTTCTTGCGGGAGACGAAGCGGTGGTGATTCCGCTCCTGCGCGAGCAGATGTCGAAGGAGCTGGAAGAAAAGGTGATCGACGCGTTGAGTCTTGGGATCGATACGCCTGAGCACGAGCTACTCGAAGAGTCGCTGACGGCGTTTCAGCGTCACGATTCGTTGACTGACATGGAGAAAGTTGAACGTCTGCTCAACGAGTATCGTGCTGACGATCTCGGTGTTGCGGGTGTTCCGGAAACGCTTGCTGCTTTGTCGAACGGGCAGGTTGAAGAGATGTTGATTGCTGCCAATCCGGAGAGCATCAAGTTTGACGAAGAAGAAGTGCGGAAGGTCCTGGAGTTGTATCGCGGCGAGGAGCCGTTGCCTGAGGAATTCGATGCGAGATCGATTGCAGACGAGCTGGTGAAACGGGCGAAGCAACTCTCGTCGGCGACGGTGACGTTTGTCGAAGACAGCACGCGGTTGGAGCGACTGGGCGGCGTTGGTGGTTTCGTGCGTTATCGAATTTCGGAAGAAGCCGCGGCGCCGTACGAAGATAGTTCCTCCGTGCCGCGTGCAAAGGCACTTACAACTAAGGGTTGATTGGAGGTTGCTATGTCAGATAAAGATCGTCAGAAGAAAGATCACAAGCGAACGGACAAGAAGAACAAGGCGCGACGCGACAGCGAGAACCCGCGCACGCAACGCGCCGAGTCGCCCCAGCAGGCCAGGGACGCTTCAAATCTAACGGACTCAGAGCCCGGTGCCGAACGTTGATTGGACAGGATTTCAGGATTTTCAGGATTAACAGGATTTACATGTAAATCTTGAAAATCTTGTTAATCCTGTACAGCTTTGTCGGGGATTTCTAATGCCTTATCGATTATCCCGAAAGCTTCCCGCAGCTCGGTCTCCGTAATGCAGAGCGGTGGATTCGTGAAGAACGTGTTCCAACGCACAAACGTATAGAGCCCTTCCTGTCGGAAAAACTTGCCAAGCGCCTGCATCTCCGGTGACGCGCTGTTGAACGCCGCCATCGGCTCTCGCGTCGTTCGATTGCGTATCAACTCCACGATGCCAAAGAGCCCGATGTTGCGCGTCGCACCCACCGACGGATGCCGTCGCTCGAGATCTTCCATCAGCCCGCGCATGACAGTTCCCATCCGCCGCGCGTTTTCGATCAAATTATCTTCTTCGTACACGGCGATCGTCGCGAGTGCCGCCGCGCACGCGAGCGGGTGACTGTTGTACGTCAGACCACCGTAGAAGACGTTCTTTTCGAAGTGGTCGGCGATCTGCCGTCGCATGCCGACTGCGCCAAGCTGCACGTACGCACTCGTCAAGCCCTTCGCCATCGTTATCAGATCCGGAACAACTTTCCAGTGATCGATCGAAAACCATTCTCCCGTACGGCCAAACCCCGCCATCACTTCATCAGCGATCAGCATGATCCCGTGCTTGTCGCACAGCGCACGCAAGCCCTGCATGTATCCGTCAGGCGGAATGAGTATGCCGTTGGTTCCGACCACCGGTTCGACGATCAAGGCCGCGATCGTCTTTGGTCCTTCGAGCTCGATGACTTCTTCAGTGCGCGCGAGCACGTCTTCAGTCGTGTCCCAACCTTTCTGAATGCCGTGATAGAAATCGGGAATACGAAACACTCCGGGAATGCCCGGCTCCGCCGCCCAGCGCCGCGGATCGCCGGTCAACGTCAACGCGCCGGCAGTGCCGCCGTGATACGAGCGATAACGCACGCCGATCTTGTGACGCCCGGTGTAGAGTCGCGCGATGCGGATCGCGTTTTCGTTTGCTTCGGCGCCGCCGTTGGTAAAGAAGAACGCGTCGATGTCGCCGGGCGTCAGTTCAGCCAGCTTCACACTCAAACGCGCGCGCACCTCGGTCGCCATAAACGGGTTCGCGTAAGCGAGCGTCGCGACCTGGTCCTGTACGGCACGAATCACGCGTTCGTCGCCGTGGCCGATGTTGACGCACATCAACTGGCTGTTGAAGTCGATGAAGCGTTTGTCTTCCGGCGTCCAGAAGTAAATGCCTTTCGCGCGCGCGACGGGAATCGGATCGACAGCAGCCTGGGCCGACCATTCGAAGAGTGTGTGGCGGCGACAGAGTTCGACGATCTGATCGCCTGAAAGTGTTTCATGACTGGTGCTCATAATGGTCGGCATGCTAACCAATATCCGTGAACATGACAAACACATCCGCCCTATCACGCGAGCGAATTCAGGAAACCGAAAAACTCATCCGCGGATACGTCCGTCGCACGCCGGTTATGGAAGTCGACGGCGCGGATTTTGGTCTTGGACCAATGAGGATCGTTTTTAAACTCGAACTCTTCCAACACTCAGGCTCGTTCAAAGCGCGCGGCGCGTTCACAAACATACTCACGCGCGAAGTTCCGGAAGCAGGTGTCGTGGCTGCTTCGGGTGGAAACCACGGCGCCGCCGTCGCATTCGCAGCGATGAGGCTCGGCAAACGCGCCACGATCTTCGTGCCGTCAGTTGCCTCACCGGCAAAGCTCGATCGTATCCGCAGTTACGGCGCCAAGCTGGTGATTGCCGGAGATCGTTATTCTGAATCGCTTGAAGCGAGTGAAGCATGGACCAAAGAATCGGGTGCGCTTCCGATTCATGCGTATGAAGACGTCGAGACACTGCTGGGCCAGGGCACGCTCGGGTTGGAACTCGAAGAACAGGATCCAAAACTCGATTCAGTCCTGATCGCTGTCGGAGGTGGCGGACTGATCGGCGGCGTCGCTGCGTGGTATCAAAATCGAGTGAAGACGATTGCCGTGGAACCATTCACAGCGCCGACTCTCGACTATGCGTTGAAAGCCGGACGTCCTGTCGACGCTCCTGCAGGAGGCATCGCCGCTGATTCACTTGCGCCGAGACAGATTGGTCAACGGATGTTTCCGATCGCGCAGCAGTTCGTACGTGAAGTCGTACTCGTTGAAGACGAGGAGATCGTCGAAGCGCAAAAACGTTTGTGGGAAACTGTGCGCATCGTCGCCGAACCCGGCGGCGCCGCAGCCTTCGCCGCACTCCTATCAGGACGTTACAAAACTGAACCCGGAGAGCGTGTCGGCGTCGTCGTTTGCGGCGGTAACACTCCTGCCATAGCCGTTTAAAGCCACAGATTAACGCGGATCTACACAGATTTAATTTGGATCATCTGCGTAATCTGTGTAATCTGTGGCTGAAATTTCCTCCCTAGTCCCGCCCAGTTCAACCACTGGAGGTTCGTCTCATGCAAAAGCTTCTTCGTCGCTTCCTCGTATTCACACTTCTCTTTTCAATAATCCTTGCGCCAATCAGTTCGCAGGCTGCTGACTTCAAGCGCGAAGTCATCTATCAAATCATCACCGACCGTTTCTTCGACGGCAGCAGTACAAACAACAACCCGTCGCAAAGTTCCGGCCTCTACGATTCAACCAAAACCAACTGGCGCGCTTACTGGGGCGGCGATCTCGCTGGCATCCAGCAGAAGATCTCATATCTCGCAGGCATGGGCGTGACTGCGATCTGGATCTCGCCGCCTGTCGATAACCTCAACGCCAACATTCCGGACGGCAGCGGCAATCCCACAGCCTCATATCACGGTTACCAGGCGCGGGATTTCAAACGCATCGAAGAACACTTCGGCGACTCGAGTAATTCGTGGACGGCGTTCGACAATCTCGTCACCGCCGCACACCAGGCCGGGATCAAAGTCATCGTCGACTTCGCACCCAACCATTCAACGCAAAACAACGCGGGCGAGTTTGGCGCGCTTTACGACAACGGCATGTTTCTCGGTAACTTCACCAACGACACGAATGGTTACTACTTCCACAATCCCGACATCTCAGGCGGCGGCTGGGACGATCGTTATCAAACGCAGTACTACACGCTCTTCGGTCTTTCAGACATCAACCAGCAACACCCAACGATGGATGCTTACCTGAAAGCCTCGGCGCAACTGTTTCAACAACACGGCGCTGACGGTTTCCGCATCGATGCGATCAAGCATTTGAACTGGGGCTGGCAGTACAGTCTTGCAAACTCGATCTACACCTTTGGCGATAGTTTTCTGTTTGGCGAGTGGTTCCAGGGCAACACTTCCGATCCGCTCTATGCCGACTCGTACAAGTATTCCAACAAGACCGGCATCTCGATGCTCGACTTTCCTTTGAACACAGCGATTCGAAACGTGTTTGGATCCGCGAATTCAAATTTCTCTGCGATCGATTCAGTCATCACGCAGGAAGGCAGCAACTTCACGTG
Source organism: Pyrinomonadaceae bacterium (assembly GCA_035761985.1). GTDB lineage: Bacteria > Acidobacteriota > Blastocatellia > Pyrinomonadales > Pyrinomonadaceae > PSRF01. The sequence continues at coordinate 8,827 of DASTQB010000305.1, read as the reverse complement.
GAAAGAAGATCTCGTCACGTTCATCGACAACCACGACATGGCGCGCTTCCTGTCGATTCACAACAACAACAATCGACTTCACGAAGCAATGGCTTTCGTCCTGACGAGCCGAGGCATTCCGTGCATCTACTACGGCACCGAGCAGTACCTGCACAACGACACGAGCGGCGGCACAGATCCTTACAACCGCCCGATGATGACAAACTTCAGCACCAGCACGACTGCGTACCAGCTCACAAGCGCGCTCTCAACGCTGCGACGCAACAACACGGCGATTCCGTATGGCTCGATGGGACAACGTTGGATCAACAACGACGTCTATATTTATGAGCGCAAGTTCTTCGGCAACGTCGTACTCGTTGCGATCAATAAGAACGAGACCACGTCTTACAACATCACCGGACTGAACACTTCCCTTCCCGCGGGCAGCTATTCCGATTACCTGAATGGCCTTCTTGGTGGACTCTCGATCTCGGTGAGTTCTGGATCGGGTGGCAACAATCCGGTTTCCAACTTCACCTTGCCGGCGCACACTGTTTCCGTCTGGCAATTTGTCGAAGGCGCATCAACGCCGCAGATCGGTTCCATTGGGCCAACGGTCGGACAGCCGGGAGTTAAGACCGTGATCGGTGGCAAAAATTTTGGGTCAACAACCGGAACGGTGAAGTTTGGAACGACCACCGCGACGGTGAATTCGTGGTCTCCGACTCACATCACGGTCACGACACCGTCTGTCACCAACGGCAACTACAACGTGACGGTGACGAATTCCAGCAACCAGGTTTCGAATGGGATCCAGTACACAGTCTTAACTGCCAAACTGATCCCGATCACGTTTACCGTCAACAACGCATCGCCGACACAGGTGGGCGACTACATTTTTCTGACTGGTAACACAGTCGAGCTCGGCAACTGGTCGACGACGTGGCACGGCGCGGTCGGTCCGATGCTGACGCCAAACTATCCGAACTGGTTTCTTGTCGCATCGGTTCCGGCGGGGCAGACGATCCAGTTCAAGTTCATCAAGATCGCCGCAAACGGGTCGGTTACGTGGGAAAACGGCAGTAATCATACGTACACCGTCCCCACAACAGGCACCGGCTCCGTTAACGTGAACTGGCAATATTAGCCGCAGATAAACGCAGATAAACGCGGATCTGTGAAATCGGATTTTACAGATCCGCGTCCATCGGCGTTCATTCGCGGCCAAAAATACTTCTTGACACCCGCACCTCAATAAATTAAATAATGTTTGTCTTTGTTGTCCTAACAAAGATTTGCGGCCCCACATAAAAATTCGATTGAGGTGTAACCCCTATGTCCTTTCCCCTGCTCTCCGGACTCCGCTCCAACGATCTGGCCATCGACCTCGGCACCGCTAACACCCTCGTCTACGCAAAAGGACGCGGCGTTGTGCTCAGCGAGCCCTCAATCGTCGCTATTAATAAGGTGACAAATGCGGTCGAAGCCGTCGGGAAGGACGCGAAGGAGATGCTGGGGCGAACGCCGGGAAATATCGTTGCGATCCGCCCGATGCGCGACGGCGTGATCGCCAATTTCGAAGTGACTGAGAAGATGCTTCAGCACTTCATCCGCAAGGCACACAACGGCCGCACGTGGGTCAGTCCCCGCGTCGTGATCGGTATTCCGAGTGAGATCACGCAGGTCGAGCGCCGTGCGGTCGAGGACTCTGCCTACCGCGCAAAGGCGTCGGAAGTTTACCTGGTTGAAGAAGCAGTCGCCGCAGCCATCGGCGCGGGACTGCCGATCACCGAGCCACACGGAAACATCGTCGTCGACATCGGCGGTGGCACCACTGACATCGCGGTGATCAGCCTTGGTGGTATCGTCTATGCGCGTGCAGTGCGCACGGCGGGCGACGCGATGGACAATGCGGTGGCGGAGTTTGTGAAGCGCAAGTACAACCTGCTCATTGGCGAGCGCACGGCGGAAGAGATTAAGATTCAGCTCGGCAGTGCGTTCCCACTCGACGAACCGCTTTCGATGGAAGTCCGTGGACGCAATCTCGTCGAAGGCATTCCGCAAACGGTTACAGTTACTGATGAAGAGGTGCGCCAGGCACTCGATCCCGCGGTCAGCGCGATCGTTGATGCTGTACGCGTCGCACTCGAACGCACCCCGCCGGAACTCTCGGCAGACATCATCGATCGCGGTGTGGTCCTGACCGGTGGTGGCGCGCTGCTCGCGAACCTCGACAAGCGATTGCGCACGGAGACTGGATTACCGGTGTTCGTTGCAGACGATCCGCTGACGTCCGTGGTGCTCGGCGCGGGCAAGATGCTTTCAGATTTTGCGTTATTGAAGCGAGTGCGTTGGGAAAACACGTTGCAGTACTAATCTGCGCATCTGTGGACGGGCATGTTTGAATCAGACGAGCAGAAGAAGCGTGGTGAACTCATCGTCATGTTGCTGGCGAAGCTCTATGTAGTGCTGGAGCTGTCAGTCGACGCATGTCCGGTTTGTCATAGGTCCCTGACGCACGACTCCGAGTGTCCAATCTCGCTCGCCTGGTCCCTGCTTACCGAAGAGCAGCAACACGACGCGCGCACGGCCATTCGCGCCCTGGCCCTCAGCATCGGCACCGACGAATCCCTCGCAGATCCCATGGTCCATTAGCTGACAGCATTTACATGATTCTCCGGATTTACATGTAAATCGAAAGGTGATAACGTGGGCCCCCCTTGAAGTATTTGCGCCCCCAAGCATCCTCCCCTTTCATAGCGTTACTCTCGATTGTCGCGCTGATCGCAGTCGCCTATCTGCTTCCAAACACGCGCGCGCAGAACCAGGTAATCCCCGCAACTCGAGAAAAAAAGCCTGATTTTGTTCCCGGCGAACTGCTGGTCCGTTTCCGCCAGGGCACGGCGGCCGCTCGCAACAAATCCAGGGCGTCAATCAGTGTCGCAACCGCTACGGGCCGGACTGTCGACGTCGAGGTAAATCACTTCGGCGGTTCCGAGCTCGTTGATGGTCTACGGCTGGCGCGTGTCGCTCCGGAAGACGCACCCGCGGCCCTACGCTCATTGCGCGCTCGCACTGACGTCGCATACGCCGAGCCAAATTTCATCCGGCAAGCGGATGCAGTGCCCAACGATCCGTCTTATTCGTTATTGTGGGGTCTTAGAAATCAGGGCGGCGGCACCGCCGGCATTAGCGCTGAGACTGCCTGGGACAGGACCACGGGTGATCACAATGTCGTCGTCGGCGTCATCGATTCAGGTATCGACATAGGTCACCGCGATCTGAAAGACAACCTTTTCGTAAACACTGCTGAAGTGGCCGGCAACAACATCGACGACGACAACAACGGTTTCATAGACGACGTAAACGGATGGGACTTCGTCAATCACGATCGAACCGTTTTCGATAACGCGGACGACGATGTTCACGGCACACACGTAGCCGGCACGATCGGCGCCCAGGGAAACAATGCGATCGGCGTTGTCGGTGTGAACTGGGATGTTCAGTTGCTGCCACTAAAAGCGATTGGCCCATTCGGCACTACCGACGCAACACTGTTGGAAGCATACGGCTACGCGAGAGCGATGCGGCAACGCGGCGTCAACCTGCGTGTTCTGAATAACAGCTATGGCGGCCAGCGCTTTTCGCAGGCGTTGCTTGACGGAATCAAACAACTGAGCGACGCGGGAATACTTTTCATCGCATCAGCCGGCAATGAGAGCTTGAATAACGACGTGATCTCGCATTTCCCCGCGAGTTTCGATCTGCCAAATGTGATCGCGGTGGCGGCTTCGACCGATTTCGGATCTCTCGCATTTTTCTCAAACCGAGGTCAACAGTCCGTTCATCTCGCCGCACCGGGCCAGGGTATTGTGAGCACTACACCGCGCGGCTACGCTGGTCCAGGACGTATCTCTAACCTCACCGAACCCGACGGCTCCACATATTCAAACTTCAGCGGCACTTCAATGGCCGCGCCACACGTTACCGGCACAGCCGCACTGGCGCTCGCGGCCAACCCGAGTATCAGTATGGAGAAGTTGCGAGCTGCGCTGCTGTTTGGCGTGGAGGTAAACAACAACTTCACGCAAAACGTGATCTCGGGTGGTCGTTTGAATGCCAACAAGGCGCTCGACATCGCACTCGAGAACGACAACACACCGCCCGCCGTTGCGACCAATTTCCGCATCCATTCACAAACCGATCGCCGCGTCGACCTTCGTTGGAACGAGGCTGGTGATGATGGTTCAACCGGGCGTCCGTCACTTGATGAGATTCGCTTCACGGATACCGTTACCGGCGAGCAGTTCAGACTCTTTTCCATCGCGCCGCTCGATTCCGGAACGGAACGAACCGTGTCGGTCAATATTCCTTTACGTCATCCGGTGGGACAGTTGTCTCTGCGCACCTTCGACAACGTGGGGAACCCAAGCACGGCCACAGTGAATGCCGGCGTTGCTCCCGAGGTCGCCGATCCATACATCGTAACGCTCGGCCCGCCTGGAACGTTGACTCCTCTAAATAGCGGGACACCTATTGGTCCAAAGGGCGACGATGTGGCTTCCTTTCACATCAGTCTTCCGTTTCAGTTTCCCTTCTTCGGGCAAAATGTAAACCAGGTAGTTGTCTCGTCAAATGGTGCGATTTATGTTCCGCGTCCACCGGAGGGCGTTTCCGGAATCCCAGCTTTCGGCGGTAATGATTTCTCCTTCCCGACACCACCGAACCTCGACAACATCCCGATGATCGCGGGTATGTGGACCGACATACGCACTGATCGAAATCAGACTGACAATGTTTACATGGTCCAACTGGATCTGGATCGAGTGGTTTTCCGCTGGCAGGGCGTGACGTTTGGCGCGGAGACGCCGGTAAACTTCGAGATCGAGCTACGCAGCGACGGTACGATCCAAACGCGTTACGGTGCGGGCAACACTAATCTCCAACCGATCGTTGTCGGCATTTCACCCGGTGATCCTGACGCCTATCTCGTAGACACATATTCGTCAGCGGACACTCCAATTTCTTTAACCAACGCACAGAGCGTGACATTCGCACTGAGGAATCCGCCACCGCCGCCAATGACTGACCTCGAGGTGAAGGTAAGTGCAAATCCGAATCCAGTTTTCTCAGGACAAAACGTCACCTACACCGTAAACATAACCAACCTTGGACCAAGCACCGCCCACGAGCTGGTCATGACCGATGTGCTGCCGGCTGGACTTACTTTTGTTAGCTGTACGCCTAATCAGAGTCCGACTGTCACCTGCACCAACTCTGGACAAACCGTTACCGGACGACTCAACAAGCTCGAGCCTGCTCCGTTCCAGGTAAATTTTGCTTTCACGATCGTGGCGACAGTAACGGGCGCCCATGGAGCAGTGATCCAGAACACTGCTTCCGCGACAAGTTTTCGACCTGATCCTAATCCGGCGAACAACTCAGGAAGTATAGGTGTTGACGTTCTGGTCGAGTCGTTCTTCACCAATGCCGTTTCCATCTCCGCCGGAAACAACCACACGACAAGTGTCCGGAACGACGGGACGGTATGGACCTGGGGCACCGGCCAGCTCGGTCAACTCGGCAACGGAGACTCCGGCATAGGCATTCGTGCTTTAACACCCGCGAAAGTAGACGATCTTCAAGGTGTCACTGCGGTCGCCGATGGCAATGGCTTTGTCTATGCCCTGAAATCCGATGGGACCGTTTGGGGATGGGGGATAAACTCCGGAGGACAGCTCGGCGACGGCACCACGTTCGATCGCGCGCGACCAGTCCGGGTCGGTACTCTAACGAACGTGACTGCCATCGCAGCGGGAGCGTTTTATGGAGCAGCGGTAAAAACAGATGGTACGGTCTGGATCTGGGGGAGCACCGGCGGTCTGGGTTCTACGAATTTCGTCGTGAACACCACGCCGGTACAGTTAACCGGAATTGATAGTGTGAAAGGGATCTCGGCTGGTGGTAATCACCTGCTTATGCTCAAGAATGACAAGACAATTTGGGCGGCAGGCGACAACTCACGCGGACAACTCGGGGACGGCACCACGACTAATCGTCCATCTCCGGTGCAGGTAGCGGGTCTTACAAATGTTTCTCAAATCGCGGCCGGCGGTTCCGAGTTTAGTCTCGCGCTGAAAGAGGACGGGACGGTCTGGGCCTGGGGCATTCACTTCAACGGCCAACTTGGACCAGGCGGCGGCAACCTAAACTTCGATCCGCATCCGAATGCGATCCAGGTTACTGGACTGCCCGCTGGCATAACCGCTATTGCCGCTGGGAACGAATTCTGTCTTGCACTTGCGAATGACGGGACCATCTGGTCGTGGGGAAGCAATAGCAACTTCCAGCTCGGCCGGGGAACGCAGTTTAGCCAGAATCCGACGCCTTTACAGATTCCGAACTTTGGGAATGTCTCTGCGGTTGCCGCGGGCGCGGCTCATGGCGTGGCGTTGAAGACCGACGGTTCTGTCTGGTGTTGGGGAAACAACTTCGAAGGACAACTCGGCGACGGATCGCAGATAACGCGTTTGGCGCCGGTGCGTGTGCTTGGCCTTGAAAGTGTGAAAACCCCTGTATTCGATCCGCCGGGTGGATCGTTTTCAAATTTCGTTGACGTCAAGATCACGAGCCCAACTCCAGGCGCGATCATTCGTTATACAACGGACATCAGAGATCCAAACGAAACCGATCCCGTGATCCCATCGGGAGGGACGGTTCGGCTGACAGGCTTTTTCCAGACACTACGTGCACGTGCATGGAAGCCGGGGTCGCTTCCGAGCGGAACGCGATCCGGAGATTTTGCTGTTCAGCCACCGCTGCCTAAGCTGGTTCTGGATGAGACGTCGCAAACACCGAATCAGATTGTGATCGTTAATGCCGCACTGCTGCTGCGAGATCCTTTGTCGACGGCCAATCCGGCGCCTTTTTTCAACACCTCTAATTCGGTTACCTACGTTACGATCTTTGTGAAGGATCTTCCGGTAACTCCTGGACAATCGCCTTTCGCAATCAACATCTTTCTAACGGCGTCGAATGGCGCGGTCGAGATCCCGTTTGCCGTCGATTATCGTCCGTTGCCAAACACGGATCTTGTTCAGGTCACGTTTCCCCTGTCACCGAATCTTCCGCCAGGTACGTGCCAGTTGCGATTGATCGTCAACGGCTGGCCCAGCAACACCGGCACATTCCGCATCAAGTAACGCTTTACCCTTAAACTGTTAACCATACGCCGAATTAACTGTGGGGGCGGCCCTCCGTGGCCGCCCCGAGTTATTTCTACCTACTTCGGCAGAATGGTCATATCGTTCTTCAAAAACCCAGGCGAAGAACTCTTGAATCTTTGAGGAGAGAGCACGATCTGATCGATCGAGAGTCCGTCTTCCCTCACCTGAATTCGAATTGTGTGCGTGCCTGAATTCGCAAACCGGATTAATGGACCAAGCACGCCGACTCCCCAACCATTGTCCTGCCAGCCCCAGCCTGACAAGCCGCAGCCGGAACAGTCTTCAAGGTTCATTTCCGTGGCGCTCGTAGATCCGATTCTGAACACGGCGGCGCCACTGCTGTTCACACTGTCGGAAAACTGTATGAACACTGAGTCGTTCCCCCAGAAGTTGTTCAGTGCCTGGCCGCGGATCCAGAGACGGTAATCGACGCCGGCTGCTGCGTTGAAGGTCATTTCAAAATAGCTGTTGGGACTTGCGAGCGGCACTGTACGCTTCGCCGCTCCTGCATCAGGATTCAAGAGCCGTTTGCCGCCCGCAGCGGTTCCGTCGAGGACGACTGACCACGCACCAACACGAACCGGTGCCTCCGCCGCCCACAGGACCACGTCGCCCGACGTAGGCGTCGGCGTAGGAGTTGGCGTCGGACTCGGCGTGCTGCTGCCGCCGCAAGGATCGACAGTTCCTACAGCCACCCATCCGGTCCCAGTCCAGCGCCACCACCGCAAATCGGTGCCGAACACGTACACGATGCGATTGCAATAAAGGATCTGTGAACCAAGCCCATCTGTTCCAGCGCCGTTGCGCAGGATTGTTCCGCTTGATGTAAGCGTCCACACAGCGCCCGTGCTATCGATGATCTGAGTAGCTGGTGGAAGACGCGTGTTGTTCGGAGATTCTGTGCCCGATGTTGGCGTCGGAGTGGGTGTGGGTGTGGGTGTTGGCGTCGGTGTCGGAGCGGGGCTCGGAGCGCCTCCCGATTGCGCTGCGTTCAGCGCGTCGATATCGCATCCGAGATCCTTGCCGTCGGTTCCGGCGAATTTATACGTCGAGTTAACCACTCGAAACGTCGAATCAAGAATGCCCGTGATCGACGATGGGAAGAAGTTGTTCGACGGGTAGATCGACGATATCCCACCGGCGATCAAATTTCTTTGAAACACGGCGCCCGGCGTGTAAGTGTTCAGCGCGGCAGTTCCCTCTCCGACGCCGTCACCAAAAAAGCCGAAACCCGATTTAGTGGTGATGTTGTTTGTGTAGACAAAGCCGATCGAGGGCTCGCCGTACAGCGCCGTCACATTGCCATTCTGGAAATGGGTGTTGTGATTGAGTGTGACGTTGTAAAAACCCGTCATCGTGAGAAAGCGATTTGCGATGCCGGTGAACAGGTTGTTTGCGATCACCAGACCATTGCCGCGTCCGGATTGGTAAGGGTAATCGGTACCGAGCAACTGAAAGCCCTGTTCACTGTTCTTCATTGTATTGTTTGTAAAACTGATGTTCTCGACGGTGGCCCATGGCGCTCTGCCACCCTCACTGCGGACTGTGAACAGCACTGCATAACCGATTTGCGCGTCGCCCCAGGAGTTTTCGAGCACGTTGCCGTCGACGATGACGTT
>DASTQB010000304.1:0-21771 GCA_035761985.1 Pyrinomonadaceae bacterium | reverse complement strand
GGTCCTATCGGTCCTATCGGTCCTATCGGTCCTATTGGTCTATCGGTCCTATCGGTCCTATTGGATTATCGTCACCGGCGCCCTATTCCCTGCGTCAGGATTAACGGTTCTCTCCGCGATATCCAGATAAATCTGCAGCCGCACGTCCGGCAGCCGTATCTTCTCCGCCGATGCCTTCGCACGGTCGAAATTGAACACAGCGAGATCGCCCAGCAAGCTGGACAGAGCCGTGGCTATATTCGCCATCGTGCCGCCGTTTTGTACGTCAAGCTCGTCGTGCTCGAAGATTTCAGCTCCAAAACCATCGAGTACGCGCGCTGCCGCAATTAGCTCATTGAACTGATCAAGTAATGGATCCAGGGTGTCGAATGATCTCTTCACATCGTAACGTGCAAACGCGCGTGAGACTTCGAACAACGCGATCATGTGAGTTTCATCCTGCGCCTGAACCGAAGGCCCCAGCATGCTTCGTGCCTGCTCGAGAAGATTCAACGCCTGGGCGCGTTTATGACCCGGTCCAATCCTGCCGATAATCTGCGATAGCAATCCGGCGCGTTCTCTGCTCGTACGAATCGCAGCGACGGTTCTCAACGCGTCCTCAATCTTTCCCGAGTTCAGAGCAAGGTGTACCTCCTGCTGCTCGATACCTCCAAGCACCTGGCGACGCGTGTAGGAGTTCGGGACGTGATCGTTAAGGATCTGTTTTGCGCGCGCTACGTCGCCGTTGGCCATTTCCCGATGGACCAACTGCATGTAAAGACCTTCCCTGAGTTCCTCCGGTGCTTTTTCGATTGCTTCCATCGCCGCTTCGGCCGGCTGTGTGCCAATCACGTTTTGCTCGGGCCTTTCAGCATACGGATCAATTCCGCCACTGATGTCGGTGATTTTCTTTTGGACCATTGCGCTGCTGCCGGCAACCACCGACTCGAGCTGCGGACCCATCGTCCGCAAACCAGCGAGGATGCTCCATAGCGTGCTTCTTTCGTTTGGATGCGCCTGCAGCGTTTCCATCGAGAAGGACGAAAGCTCGTTCAGTAGCTTCTGCAACAACTCTTTCGTCTTGTCTTCCGCAATAAAACTCTCGGTAGATTTAGCGGCGTCTGTTCCTTGTTCCCTCGTCTGATGATTGAACCCGATCAAAGCCATGGCCAGGTTTGCGGCGTCGACATTCTTCAACAGCTTTTCGCCAAGAAGCTTGGCTACGATCTCGTTCGCCAGTTCCGCGGCCATATCCCGGTTCTTGTTTTGCAACTGCATGATCGTGCCGATCAGATTCGAAGAATACGTGTTCTTCAGAGTTTTCCGGGCGAGTTGCAAGGCTCGCTCCGGATGCCTGGCAGCGATCTGTTCGACGATCGCCAACTCGATTGCAGTTTCCTGTGCCAGGAACTCCCTCTGACCACCTGCGGGATCCGTTAATTTATTCGTGGAATAAAGAAAATCCAGAGCCGCATCCGGATCGCGTTCCGCAAGGATCTGAATTATCTCCTGGCGCAACTGAAGGACCATTGAATACTGGTGGTAATTCATCTCGGTCGGATCGATCGCGGCAATCAACTCCTTGAGCTCCGCAATCGCGTTTGTGATCGACTTCGACGCTCGCTTCGGGTCAGTTTCCCAGAGGATTTGCGAAGCCCGGATTTGTGCCTTGATTCGAGTCGAAGGTGATTTTATTTGCGGAACCAGGCCTTCGATGTCAGTAAGCAGCGTGATCCCTCTTGCTTTTACCGCGTCGCGGTTCTTGAGCACTTTCAATTCCTGCTCGTTCGCCTGTCGCACCTCGAGCAGTTTGATAACGTACCGACCACTCGGCATGCTTTCCGGCGCCAGTGCTGCGACGGTGACGCTGTACTTTCCGGAATTTAATGCGAGGAAAGATACGTGCTCTGGCCCCTGGCTGCCGTTTGGCGTATCAAACTGTCCAAGGCTCTTGCCATTCGGAGAAGTAACCTTGACGACAACGTCGATGCCGCGCTGCTCGACAACCAATTCGACGTAATGGTTCTCTTCCACCGCCACGCTAAACTCGTGAACCTGATTGCTTGCAAGTTCGCGTTCGATGGGACTGCCGGTTTGAAGTGTGGTCTGAGCGTTTACAACAGGCTGACACAGGAGGAGGAAAAGGAGAACAACTGCAACTTTATTCATGCGCATCTCCCGAGTGCTCCGAAGGAAGGGTTGGGAATTTCCGGTACTTAAGACGCCGTTGAAGGGTAAAGAGTTCCCTTACTTGCTGAAATATTACTTCCCAAAGGCGTTGCTGCCCAGAAAATTCTCACGCAGGTAGGAGACCGTGTCGTGCAGCGTTTCGCCCGGATCGCGGGGTCTGAAGTTGAGTTCGCGTGTGGCTTTGGCGCAGTTCAGATACCAGAAATGCTGGGCCATCTCGATTGCGCCGGGCTCAACGGGCGAGGCCATGTCCCACTGTTTGAACAGCGAATCGACGAGGTTGGCGCCGGTGATGGCAAGCTTTGAAGGCAGTGCGATCCATGGTGCGGAGACTTTGGTCAGACGTTCGAGCCGGCCGAAGAATTTTGAGAAGGTCCAGTTCGCCGCGCCCAGCAGGTAGCGCTCGCCGTGACGTCCTTTTTTCATCGCGACGCGAAAAGTCTGTGCGGCATCGCGCGCATCGACAAAGCTCACGCCGCCGGTCGGTACGGCTCCGATCTTTCGCGCCATGAAGTCGAGGACTACTTTGGTTGAACTGAGTCGATCGTCGCCGGGACCCAGCAACAGGCTCGGGTTCATGATCACCAGTCGCAGGCCTTTGCCGTGGAAACGTTCGAGTGCGGCCATCTCCTGGTAGGCTTTGCTCGCGTAGTAGGGCCAGCGCGAGATGATATCGAGCGGCACCGGATAAGTTTCGTCCGGGACGACGTCGCCGTCTTTTGTCACTGCAATCGTGCCGCTGGTTGAAGCGAGCACGATCGTTTTCACGCCCGCGGCTTTTGCGGCGTCGCACAACAGACGTGTGCCTTCAACGTGAATGTCGTACATCTCGCGCGCGTGTTTTTGTTCGCGCGAGACTTTGCCGGCGAGGTGATAGATCTCGCTGATGCCTTCGACAGCGCGTTTGTTGTCGTCAGCGTTGGTGATTGAGCCGGCGAACGTCTCGACGCCGAGATCGACGAGCCAGTCGGGGATTGACGTGGCCATGACCCGCACGTCTTTTGCGCCTTCTTCGATGAGCTGTCGAACGAGGTGTGAACCGAGAAAGCCTGTGCCGCCGGTGATGAGCGTGACGGCGCGTTGGCGCTTCTCGATGGCTGCACGCCGCTTGGTTCCGGTCGTGACCGGGGTCATGCGTGCGGTGCGTTTGCCGGGAGTTTTGGTAGGCATGGGATTCGAGATCTTAATAGGTCCTATTCGACCTATAGGTCTTATTGGTCCTATGTCCTATAGGACGTATAGGACATATAGGACGTATAGGACCTATACGACCGATTAAAACGCGCCTACCTCCTCCACCATGGCGGTCTCTTTCTTCCTCTCGCTCTTCCACTGCTTCCGCAGCCCCTTCGCGTCGAACGCGCCGCGCGTGCGGTCGCGCAGGTTGACGACCTCGTGCCTGACGCGTGCCGCGATCAGCCGGTAAGCCTCCGCGCGCGCCATGCCGCGCGTCATCTCTTCGAGCTCTTCGTACGCCAGGAAGCGCCCGATACGCGCGCCGACGTCGCGGCTCTTTATGATCGTCGTTCCTTTCGGCATCGCCTGATACGTGCCATCGAGATACATCGGCAAGATCCCCACGCGCGCGTGCAGTGCGAGATAGCCCACGACGGGTTTGAAGTCGGCCATGATCCCCGTCATCGACCGCGTGCCTTCAGGAAAGATCAGCGCGTTGTAACCCTGCCCCAGGAACGATCGCGCGTGACGCAACGACTGTCGCAAAGAACCCGTGCGCTCCATCGGCACGAGGTTCGTGAAGTTTTCCATCACCGCGCGTTTGTACTTCGTATCGAAGAAGTAGTCGGCCGCGGCGAGCGCAACCAGATCTTTACCGTATTCGCCGAGCGCCATCTTCGTCAGCCCCATGTCGAGGTGCGAAGCGTGGTTCGCAGCCACGATGAAGTTGGTGTGAGGCGGAATGTTCGAACGTCCTTCGTAATTCGTCCGCAGAAACTGATCGTAGAGAAACTGTTGCAGGTAATCGGCGGCCTTGTTTCCCGCCGTTCGCACAAACGAAGGCACGTGGATCTCATCGTCCTTCTTGCGCTCGTCAGGCCGCACGTCGTGCTTCGATGAACTACCGGGACGGCGATTCACTACGGTCAGCAGTTCGCGCACGTCCTGGATCTCGTTGAACCGCTCGGGCGCCGTGATCGATCCACCATCGTTCTCAATCGCGGTTGCGAGCTCGACAAACATCAGGCTATCGAAACCGAGATCGCTCAAGCGCGAATCAATCGTGACCTGCGTCCGCGGCCGGTTTGCAACCGTCGCCACCATGCTCATTAGCCACAGCGAATCAGCGTCCGCACTCTCCTGCACGCCTCCACGCCGTCCGGATCGCTGGCTCTCTTCGAGCGCTTCCATGATCTGGACCACTTCACGTCGTTTCACTTTGCGCGTGGCCGTGCGCGGCAGTTCGATGTCGGTGAAGTGCAGGACCTTCACACGTTTGTAATAGGGCAGGGAAGCCGACACTTCGCGGAAGTGCTCTTCAACGAGGCGATGCAACGCCGCCCGCGAAAGCGAGATGTCATACTCATCATCGGCCACGACGAGACAGGCGACCTTCTCACCTGGTCCATCAGGCAAACCGACGATGCTCAGCTCCTTGACGTATGGAGAGTTTGAGTAGACTTCTTCAAGCTCATCGGGATAGACGTTCTTACCGTTCGTATCGACGATGATCTCTTTCGAACGCCCGACGAGATACAGATTCCCGTCGTCGTCAACGCGTCCGAGATCGCCCGTGTAGAGCCAGCGGTCGACGAGCGTCTTGCGCGTGGAGACCTCATCTTCATAGTAACCGAGCATCACGTTTGGACCACGCGCGATCACTTCCCCAACACCGCTTGGATCGGGATCCGCGATTCGCACCTCAACGCCTGGAAGTGGCTTCCCGACAGTTCCGGCGAGCATGCGATTCTCCGGACGCGTAACCGTCAGCACGGGTGAAGCCTCAGTCAGGCCATAGCCCTCGAGAATCGTGAACCCAAGACCGTGAAAGTCGCGCTGGATCTTTTCACTCAATGCCGAACCGCCGCTGATGAAATAACGAATGCGCCCGCCAAGTCCTTCGTGAATCGGATAGAAGATCACCTGGCCGAAGTTTACCGCTGTCTTGTCGCGCATCCACGCATTCGCGCGAATCAGATTATCGGCCGCTTTGCCGATCCACTCGTTGCGTTCGTAAAGCCGGTTTTTGATGCGGCGGTGCAGCAGTTCCCACAACGCAGGCACGCCGACCATGCCCGTCACGTGACCATTCTTGATCGCACGCGCGAGTGCGTCGCTCGTCAACTCGGGCAAGTAGGTGATCTGCGCGCCGCGACTCAACGGCGTCAGAAAACCCGTCGAGAACTCAAACGTGTGGTGCAGAGGCAGAACCGAGAGCACGCCGTCGCGCGTTGTCATGTCAAACACTGACGACAACATCGAAACCATGCTCGTCAGGTTGCGATGCGAAAGCATCACGCCTTTCGGCTGGCCGGTCGTGCCTGAAGTGAAGATGAGTGACGCGACACTTTGCGCGTGCGCACGTTGCGGCAGGAGGGCGATGCGCTCGTCTTCCGTCTGTTCGTCAGGAAGTGCAAAGACGTCTTCGTACGTCCAGAGCCGTGGCGCCGCGGCGAGCTCCTGAATCGCTTCGCGCAGATCCGGATGCTCGTCCAGGACCTTGTCGCTACAGATGATCCCCGCCGCATTTCCCGCTCTCGCGAAGTTGACGATCTCCGCCGTCGAGCTTTCAGGATCGCACGGAATGCACGTCGCGCCTGCTTTCAACACGCCAAAGTAGCTCATTCCCCACTCGGGCGCGTTGCTGCTGACCAGCATCACGCGATCGCCCTGCTTGATGCCTTCGCTCGCGAGAAATCCTGCGACACGCGTGGCGAGTTCACGCAGATCCGCGTAGGTGTACTGCTCTTTGCGTCCATCGCGCTCGATACGCATCGCGACGCGCGTTGCGTGACGCTTCGTCGAAGTTTCAAACAACTCCAGCAGGTCGCGATACGTGTAAACACGTTTCGGCTGCGCTCGCATCTCGTCTTCGAGCGTTGGAAACACCCATTTCGTGAGTCCCGGCAGGTGGATGTTGAGCCAGTAGTCGTACCAGTCAAACTTCTCCGGGTTCCACGTCAGCAGTGATCTTTCGTCTTCACTGATGCGTTCGAAGAGCGAGCGCACGTTGTCCGAACGAAACACGTAAGCGTTCTCGACCGTGAACGGGCGAAACATGTCGAACGCTTCGCTCGTTTCGCGCGTCAACTCCTCAACACGCTCGACGCTGTTCTTCACGACGTCGATCACTTCGCCCACACGCCCGCCGCCCCAACGCGGCCGCACGCGATCGAGCAGCGACGCCGCTTTCTTCGCCGTCGCGTTGAACATCGGCACCGACGTCTTCTCGTAGTGTGAAGTCGTGACGGGCTTGGGCTCCATGCGCGAGGCTATTTTGTTGAGGATCTTGACGCCGGTGTCTTTCTCCTCGAAGTGTTTGCGCTTGTCGAGCCCGACAAGACCGATGATCCGTTCCATGTTGTTTGGATTGGAATCACCGGTCGAAGCCTGGAACACGAGCCGTGGCTCTTCGACGCAAGCCTGCGCCGACACTGCGAGCATCACCGAAGCAACCTGATCGACCGGAGTGATATCGAGTATCAACTTCTCATTCGCGGGAATCTTCGTCTGCCCTTTGCGAATGAGAAAGATGATCGGCGCCGTTGTCGTGAAGCCTTCGTTCCAACCCGGAAACGGAAACGACAACGCCGATTCGACGATGCTCGGCCGCACGATGCTGCGCACCATGTCCTTCTCGGCGGCGACGAGCTGTTCGCCCAGCGATTTGGTGTAAGTGTAAATGTTGGGCCAACCCCAGTACGCGGCACGCTCGACGCCGAGATCCGTCAGTCGAGTTCGCGTCCAGACTTTACGTTCACGTGCGACCGCGAGCCCGAGCGCGTCGGGGTCGTCGACGTCGCGACCTTCCTCGTTGAGACGTTTACGTGCAAGCTCACGAAAGCGCGCCGTCATCATCGAGTCGCGTGCTTCGTCACGCACGCGATCGGCGAGCTTCGCACAGTCGGCGATCTCCTGGTCGACAGAGAACTGAACGCCCTGCATCTCAGGTTCGGAGCGACGCGGGAAGTAACCAACAACAGGATCGCTTTCCCAAACGGCGCCGGAGCGATTGCCCGCGACGAAGCAGGTGGAAACATGGACCAGGGCAGGGCGTTTCATCCGGCGTGCAAAGGCGATGACGTTCTGAGTGCCGACGACGTTCGTACGCAGGCCGCTCTCGAGTGTGGGATTGAAAGTTACGTTACCTGCGGAGTTGATGACGACGTCGACATCGTCGGCGATCGCCTGTGCTTCTTCTTCCGTGTAGCCGAAGTTTGTTTCGCCGATGTCGCCGCCTCGCACGACAACCTTGTCGTTGACGAACCCTTCGAGCGCGCTGCCGTAAAGCTCGCGAAGCGGATCGAACGGAGGCGCGGTGATGATGTTGTTCCAGAAACGGCTTTCCGACTCCTCCTGCGAACGCGCGCGCACGGTGAGATAGACCTTGCCGACGTTCGGGAAACGATGGAGCAACATGCTCAGCGTCACCTTGCCGAGAAATCCCGTGCTTCCGATCAGAAAGATTCGGCGATCCTTAAAAATTTCAGTCGGAGAGAGCTTCATAATCCGTGTCCCATCCGCGTAAATCCGCGGCTATTCCATGTCTGCAATTCCGATCATCGGCTGGTGCAGCATCGTGATCTCAGCCGAGTTCCCCATGTAACTTCGCGCCATCGCGATTGCTTCCGTCAAATTGTCCGCCCGTTCCCAACCGAGAATCGCCGGCACGTGTGCGTTCTCCGCGCCTGCTGCAATCACGTGGCCGACGTGTTGCCGCCCGTTCTCGCCCCAGTACCACATAAAGAACGGATGCGCGCCGTGATACGCGTTCCCTCGCCGGTACATCTCGATGTAGCTCGGATTGTTTGCAAACTCGCGCTCATACTTCTCACGCAAAGTGAAAGCATCACGCGTTTCCGGCAGCAGTCGATTAAAGAACTCGATGTAGCTTGGATGAAACTGGTGATCAAACTCGTCGTAACACGGATGATGCAGGATCAGCACGCCGCCTTTTTTCAGCAGCGGCTTGTTGCGATAGAAATTGAAGTGATAGCCGAGCGCCATCACCTGGACCAGCAACGGATTCAGGATCGAGTAGACGTTGTACGGCGAGATATCGGGAATGCCCGTGATCAAAATGTCTGCCTGGCCGCGAATGGGAATCGCATACTGCTCGAAACCCTTCGCAACGATCTTCTCGTGGACCAGCTCCGTCTTGCCCGCGTAACACGCGATCATCTCGTACTGCGATGGGCGCGAGTGCAGCAGCTTGCGACGCGCCGCCCGCGGCAGTTTGCTCATGGTGTAACGCATCGCTTCAAACTTCATGCGGTCGAAAGCGCTGAAGTCGTCTTCGTTACGCAGCAGGAAATCCATGTCCGCGCCGTACATCCGGTTGTTGATCGCGGTCTCGATGTGGAAGACGTTGAGCTGTTCGTCGACGATCTTGCCGAGTCGCACGACCTTGTGATTCAGCGCCGAGCGCGCGGGATCCATGTAACTATCGGAATCGCGGATCGTTTGCGGCTCATGATGCGCCCGCAGTGATTCGTAGTCGCACAGGCCGACAGCCACAGACTTGTGACCACCATCCATCGGCACGAAATTGATGTTGACGTAGATCAACAGATCGCTTTCGGCACAGCGACGATTGAGCACGAGGGGTTCCTTGTGCCTCGTTTCGCCGATCTTGATCAGGCCGTCGGACCACTCGGCGTCGTGGTTGTAGTAACGATCGGGATAGTAGTCGGCGAATATTCGCGGCCCGACCATCCGTTTCATTTCCCACTCGGTCATCTTCCGGTGCAGGGAGTTGGCGATGATGATGTGAACGTCGTCCACTCCGTGTCCCGCGAGCATATCGAGCACGATCTCGAGAATCGTCTGTCGAATATCAGGGGTCGCCATCGGCGGCAGAGGCAAACTGATGTCGTCGACGGCGACAGTGACGCGCATTCCGGGTTCGAGTTGTGCAAAGAGGGGATCGCAACCGAGCGGATGATTGAGCGCGTAACGAACAGCGGCTTCGCGATTGGGCAAACCCTTGATCGACGGGTTCGGATAGAGAACGCGCGTTCCGATCGGCAGATCTTCAAGGATGAAATCTTCGCCGGACGGCATGATGCGTGGCGCGCTGTCACGATCGATGTAGATAACGGATTCGTGCGTCTTTCGTCGGAGTTGCAGTGCCATATCTATTATTTAAGGTTCAATATGGGCCAATCGTGATGCAGCGCTGTTTGTCGTAAACGCATGTCGGGGTTGATCACCGCCGGATGACCGACGATCGAGAGCATCGGCAGATCGCTCATGCTGTCGGTATACGCGTACGAGTCGCTCAGGCTGATGCCTTCACGTTCCGTATAAGTTCTGATCCACGAAGCCTTCGTAGCGGAGGCCATGACCGGCGGCAACAAACGCCCGGTCGCCACGCCGTTTACAAATTCGAGCCGGTTTGTGACGTACTCCGTAATTCCCAGGTGCTCCATCAAAGGCTTGACTGACAGATCGAGCGCGCCGGTGATCACCACCTGCCGCAGTCCGAGCTTTCTCGATTTCTCGATCAGCTCGTAAGTTCCCGGAAAGACCGCCGGCTTGATCACGTCTTCAAACAACTCCATCGCGAAGTAGCGCAGCCTGTCTTCAGACTGGCCCTTGTACCGCTTGAAATAGAGGTCGTTAAAAACTTTTCGGCTATACTGGTCCGTCACAGCGAAAACCGGCAGGCTCAGAATCGTGGCGGCACTTTTCTTAAAACTCGCCATCAGACCTTGCTGGCGACGCGCGTAAAACGACAGCGTGTGCACAAGATTGGTACTGACCAGAGTCCCTTCAAGATCGTAGAATGCTGCCCCCGCCAAGCTCTCCTCCAAAGTTTTATTCGCGGTTTCCGGCCTGTCAGGCTGGTAAAACTGGATCCTGGCGCCGAATGGGAAGCCACTATACCCTATTCGACCCGATTTCTATAACCGGAAAGCAAAAGTATTACACAGTGTATAGCGACGCTAGACAATCAGAGGCCAAATGATGAGAAATCTTAGGAAAAACGAAGAAAACGTCCGCTACGCAGTTGTGACATTCGTGTTGATTTGGATGGTTTTGGGGACTGTTGGATGTGAGTCGAGCGCGCCGGCGAGTGGCCCGGCGATAGACAAGGGTGATCCTGCGAGGGCGGCTGAAAAGATCGCCGAGGCGGAGCCCCTTTACGAAGGTCGTGAGGATCTGACGAAGGCACGCGTGGCCGTGGCGGCGCTCCGGCAGGCGCGGACGGCCGACTCTGGAAACTACGAAGCCGCATGGAAACTCGCACGCGCAGCTTTTTACGTCGGCGATCGCACTGACAACGACTCCGAACGCGACGATATGTTTCGCGAAGGCACTGAAGCCGGGAAAGCGGCCGTGCAGCTTCAGCCTGATAAGCCCGACGGCCATTTCTGGTTGGGCGCAAACTATGGCGGCACCGCGGCCCACAGCACGCTCGCTAACCTTTCGAGCTTCAAAGACATCAAGGGCGAGATGGAAGCGGTGTTGAAGATCGACGAGAGCTACCAGGGTTACAGTGCTTACCTCGGCCTGGGCCGGCTTTACTTACAGGCGCCGCGAGTTCTCGGCGGAGACAGTCAGAAGGCGATCGAGTATCTGGAGAAGGGTGTGAAGCTCAACCCGGGCCACGCTCTCATGCGCTTTCACCTGGCTGAAGCTTACGAAGCAAACAATCGCAACGCGGAAGCGAAGAAGCAACTCGATGCACTAATGGCGATGACTCCGGATCCGAAATACATCGCCGAGCACAAAAAGGCCGTCGAGCAGGCTAAGAAGCTGTTGGAGAAAATCGAGGCCGCGGATAGACGCTGATTCGCGCGAATCGGCGTTAATCCGCGGCTAAGGTCTGGCGAGGCGGCGCAACTCATCGAGCGTGCGTTTGTGCTGTTCGAGTTTCTGACCAGCTTCGCCGAGTTTTCCTTCCGAGGTCAGCCGCTGGTAATCCTCAAACTCCTGAATCGCCCTGTTCACGAGCTGGAGCACATCCGCTGCTGGAGTAGCTGACGGCGTGGGCTGAGTTGGACCAGCACCCGGTTCCGGAGCTGGAGCAGCGGGCGCCGTTGCCGCCTCACCGAACAGGCTAGTCATAGCCTGACCAAACGTCTCACCGTACGCCAGCTTCTCCTGCGTTGCCAGGACCACGAGTCGCAATTCAGGCATTGGACTTCGCTCCGCCTGTAGATAGATCGGTTCCACAAACAGCACGGAACGCCCGATGGGAATCACGAGCAAGTGCCCGCGTATGACGCGCGAGCCCTGTTGGTTCCACAACGTAAATTGCCCGGCGAGTTGCGCGTTTTGATCGATGCGCGCCTCGATCTGAACCGGACCATCGATGACGCGCGATTCCGGGAAGTGATAGACCAGCAGCTTGCCGTAGTTCTCGCCGTCGCTGCGTCCCGCCATCCAGCCGATCATGTTGTTTCTATTCGCCGGCGTGAACGGAAGTATCAGCACAAACTCATTCGTCTCGTCCTCGCCCGGCAAACGCATCTGCACAAAGTAAGGATCGATCGGCGTGCTTTCGCGCTTGCCTTGCTCATTGATTGCCACCTGTTGGGCGACGTTCCAAACGTCTTCGCGCTGGAAGAACACTCTCGGACTTTGCGTGTGATAAAGGCTGTAGACTTCGCCCTGCGCTCGAAACAGCGTTTCCGGGTAACGAACGTGCGCGCGCAGGTCCGCGGGCATTTGAGTCGAATCCTGGAAGAGATTCGGAAAGATACGACGATACGCGTTGATGATCGGATCCTGGCTGTCGAAAACGTAGAAATGCGCCGTGCCGTTGTAAGCGTCGATCACGACCTTCACGCTGTTGCGAATGTAATTGAGCGAGTTGCCGCCGACGTTGTGATGACTCGAATACGGGAAGTAAGCCGACTGTGTGAAGGCGTCCATGATCCAGAATAGGCGGCCTTCGTTATCGACGACGATGTACGGGTCTTTGTCGTAAGTCAAAAAAGGCGCGACGCCGTTGACGATCTCGCGAATGTTTCGATGGATCAGCACACGGCTTTCGCTTGTGATCGCGTTTGAAAACGGCAGCTTCGAAAGATCCCCGACTCCCCACGCAAGCAACATGCGGCGGAAGCGATTGCCGATTGGTATGCCGCCCGTTCCCTGGTACGTCGTGTAAGTGTTTGTGTCGCCCTGCGGGTAGTCGAATTCCTGCTGCTGAGTTTTAACGTAGACGTAACGATCCGTGAGTTCGCCGAAGTAGATCTCCGGACGCGTCACTTTGATCTCGGGCGCAGCCGACTGCACGGGCATGTTCGACAGAACGAACTGCGGCAGTCCTTCGGGAGTGAACCCGTTGGCGCTGTTCATCGTTACGCCGTAGCCGTGCGTGTAGATCAGTCGCTCGTTGATCCAGTTGCGTGATGAGGCGGGGAGTTTTGAGTCGTTGATCTCGCGCGGCGCGATCATCATCTGGCGTGTTTGACCCCCGGTCGTGTAGCGATCGACGTCCACGTCGGGAAAATCGTAGTAAATGCGAATGGCCTGAATCTGGCGCAGCGTGTCCTGGAGCGCGCGCCAGTCCCAGAGGCGAATGTTTTCGATGCTTGCGCGGTTGTTCGCGATATCGAGAGCGGCGGTGGATGTTTCAGCTTCAAACTCACGCAGCTCGATCTGTTCGAGTCCAAAACCTCTTCGCGTCCATTCGATATTGTGCTGGATGTAAGCCGATTCACGATCGAGCTCGTTTGGCTTGACGATGAAACTCTGGATGTACGACGGAACCAGGACGACGCCGATGATGTAAGTCGCCATCGGAAGCGCGAGCGCGATGAGCAGCAAACTGAATCGTCGCACGGCGAAAGCGTTAACCAGCAGAACGATCGCGGCGATGATCAGCGCGATAGAGACAAACAGCAATGCCGGAAGCGTGTAGTTTGCTTCGGTGTAAGTCACTCCGGAAAAGATCGGATGGTCTTCCCAGAGGAACGGGAAACGCGAGAGATACGTGCGCCAGCTCAGCACCAGGAGAAAGAGTGCGAGCGCACAACAGACGCCGCGAAACGCTGCGCCCGACGACCAGCGAACGCTCGTTTTGAGCACTGTTTGCGGCAAACCGAGCAGGGAATACGCCAGGGCGGCGCAAAGTATGATGAACGACACGCCAAGCAGCCACGAACTAATCACGTCGTACAACGGAAGGGAGAAGAGATAGAAGCCCAAGGGTTTGCCGAATATCGGATCGGGCGTGGCTGTGGATGGCTGGTGCCAGTAGAGCGCGAATTGTCGCCAGTGCTCTTTGAGTTTGAATCCGTAAATGAGTCCGAAGAGTGCGGCGATGATCCAGCCGAGTGGTCGAATGATCTTTGCCGGTGAAAACTGGAACGGCTGGTTGTTGAGAACGATGGTGCGGCTTTCGAAAGTGTGAGCGCCGAATAACTTTTGAAAGAGCCAGAACGTTGCGGCGAGGAGAATGGCAGTGAGTATTGCCGAGCCTGCGAATAAAGCTAGTTTGACTTTGAAGACGTACCAGTAGACGGATGAATAGCCGAGCGATTCGAACCAGAGCGCGGAGATGTAGATCGAGATGATGCGCGAGAACGAGAACAGGAGAATCAGCGCGGCGAGCAGTATCCACCACTTCAGACGCCGCTTGCGTGGTCCTACATCGATCACTTCCACATCGGGGATTCGCGTTTTACTGCTCACGCGCGTAAGCATACAGTAGGCACAAGTAACCACAAAGAGTAGATCTGGCCGCAGCGCGGCCACATGTTTATAGCTATAAAACCAAACATGATTAGGCGCTCCAGCGGAGCGCGATGTGCCGGTAACATGGGGCTCCTGACGGAGCCCGGTCGAATTTTGCTACCCAAACCTATAAACCTGTGGTCCCTCCGGGACCCTTTATAGGTCCTTATGGTTGATACCCTCTTCAGGCGTGTATAATCGCGCACTGATGCTTACGCCAGACACAATCTTACAGGGCCGCTATCGCATCGTTCGCCAGTTGGGGCAAGGCGGCATGGGTGCGGTCTACGAAGCGATCGATCAGCGCCTCGATACAACAGTCGCGCTGAAAGAGACGCTCTTTGCCGACGAACGCCTGCGCAAGCAGTTCGAACGTGAGGCGCGACTGCTCGCACGCCTGCATCACCCGGCCCTTCCGCGCGTCAGCGACCATTTTTCTGAAGCCGATGGGCAGTTTCTCGTGATGCAGTTTATCCCCGGCGACGATCTCTCCGAGATGATGGACCGGAAGCGAGGTCCGTTTCCGACTGATCAGGTTTTAACCTGGGCGGATCAGTTGCTCGACGCGCTCGATTATCTTCACACACAAGATCCGCAGATCATCCATCGCGACATCAAGCCGCAGAATCTCAAGCTCACGTCACGTGGACAGATCATCCTGCTCGATTTCGGTCTCGCAAAAGGGCAGGCGGGTGATGTTTCGCGCATCACAACGTCGGCAAGCATCTTCGGTTACACGCCAAACTACGCGCCGCTCGAACAGATCCAGGGTTTGGGTACAGATTCGCGTAGCGATCTTTATTCTCTCGGCGCCACGCTCTACCACCTGATGACAGGCGTCAAGCCGCCCGATGCGCTTACTCGCGCGGCGGCACTCGTCAACGGGCAAGCCGATCCGCTCGTACCTGCGACTGCCGCGAACCCGGCGGTTACGCGCGAGGTGGACCAGGTACTCGCGAAAGCGATGGCCCAGAACCGCGAACAGCGTTACGCGACCGCGCTCGACATGCGCAAGGCACTCAAGGATAGCGAGCATGCTTCGACGGTTGTGAATCGTGGTGAAGCGCAAACGATGCTGTTTCCACAGCCGGCCCAGACGGTCGGTATTCCGACGCAAACAGCAGTGCGGCAGCAAACGATTCCTGCAGGTGAGACGACGGTTGTCCGGCCGACTTCGCGCGGAAGAGTTGTGCCGGTGGCGATCTCGGCGCTGGTGCTGTTCATCGTCGCGTGCGGCGCACTCGGCTTCTACATGTTGCAAAGTCGCAGCGACGAGCCGGTTGCGCAAGTAAACACGACCGCGCCTTCTCCGGAAAATCCGGTGGTCCATGCGCCGACGGTTCCGCAAGCCAGTCCGTCACCGGAGAAAGAGAAAGACGTCGCAACGCCGTCTCCAACGCAGCAGCCAAGGCCTCAGCGCACCGAAGAACCGCGAAAAGAGCCGGCGCCGAAGGCTGAAGCCACCGTTGAGGTCGAGGTGGATTCAAACGATCCGAACGTGCGAGTCGAGCCGGAAGCGCCGGTGCCGCCCGAGTTTCAGCAGCCGCGAATACAGGTACAAAGGCTCCCCGGAGGCACGGTGATTCGAACGTTGCCTGACGGGACGCAGTTGATCACGACGCGCGATGGAATGCGAGTGCTGGTCACGAAGGATGGGCAGAAAAAGATTTTATCTCCACCGAGGCCTGGTCGCCGCAGGCCACCGCCGGTGCCATCACCGGAGCCGTAGATTCAAAACGATCCGTTATAGGTCCTATAGGACCTATTAAGCTCGAGGTGCATGATGTTGAATTCTAAATCCGCGCGTTTAGCATTTGTGCTGCTTGCTCTTTTTGCGGGAGTCTCCGTAGGTGCGAAGAGCGAGAGGCCGGCCGCGCCCAACATCCGCATCACGCCACCCGCGCCTGTCTTCGATCAAAAGGAACGCGTAGCCGAGTTGATGCAGCGACGCGAGCAGGTGGCCCAG
Source organism: Pyrinomonadaceae bacterium (assembly GCA_035761985.1). GTDB lineage: Bacteria > Acidobacteriota > Blastocatellia > Pyrinomonadales > Pyrinomonadaceae > PSRF01. The sequence goes on along the minus strand of DASTQB010000304.1, from coordinate 5,768 downwards.
AGCATCGGCCCGCAGTCGATGCTGATTCTCTTCAGCACCGAACCGCGCATCTATTCCAACTCGGTCAATTATCCCTATCGCCAGGAAAACAATCTCTACTACCTCACCAATCTAAAGCAGAAGAATGCGACGCTCGTCCTGCTCCCCGGCAACACTAAGGTTCGCGAGATCCTGTTCATGCCGCGTCGGATTCCTTTGAGCGAGGTGTGGGACGGACGCATGTACAGCGTCGAAGAGGCGCACGCATTGTCGGGCGTCAGGGAGATCTGGCACGTCAGCGAGTTTAAGCCGTTCATGGATGCGCTTCGCAATCGACAGCCTTACCGGCCTGCGCCTCAGAACGTCTTGATGTCAGATCTTCCTCCGAACACACCGTTGAACAACGATCACGGATACGCGACGCTGTTCGACGCAGCAGCGAAGGGCGATGCCGGGATCTTCATGCTCGTTCCGGGCGATGCTGAAAGTCGCGAATACAAATACGAGCAACGCTTTGCTACCGACTGGGTCAAGACTGCGTCGGGTTACAGCATCAAGAATGCATGGCCCATCTTCACAAAGATGCGCCTCGTAAAGTCGCCGATGGAGCTGCGCATCATGCAGCACGCGATCGATATCAGCATCGAAGCGCACCAGCGTGCGTGGGCTGCCGCCGGCGATGCGAAGTGGGAGTACGAAGTGGATGCGGAAGTTGCATACACGTTCAAGCTCAGAAACGCAGACAACTGGGGTTATCCGGATATTGTTGGATGTGGTCCAAACGCGACGACGCTTCACTACATTGAATCGCAAGGGCCGGTGAAACAGGGTGAGTTGCTGCTGATGGACGTCGGGGCCGAGTACGATCACTACACGGCGGACATCACGCGCACGTTTCCAGTCAATGGCAAGTTTACTCCCGCGCAGGCGGCTCTCTATCAAATCGTTTACGACGCACAGGAAGCCGGCGCGCGAGTGGCGAAGCCCGGCGCGACGCTGTCAGACGTGAATCGTGCGGCAACGGAAGTGATCAAAGACGGGCTTTTGAAACTCGGGCTGATCACGGATCGAAATTCGAGCCAGTACCGCATCTGGTTCATGCACAACACGTCGCACTGGCTCGGGATGAACGTTCACGACGTTGGTGCCGGAGCGCGGCTTATGCCGGGAGCTGTTTTCACTAACGAGCCTGGGATTTACGTGCGGCTCGACGCGTTGGACCACATGCCGGGTGGCTGGAAGGTGGAAGATTGGGAAAAGTTCAAGACTGCAATCGCGCCGGCGTTTGAGAAGTACAAAGGCATGGGTGTGCGGATCGAGGACGACCTGCTGGTCACGGCTGATGGTGTGCGGTGGTTGACCGAAGCGCTCCCGCGGAAGATCGCGGACGTTGAGGATTTCATCGCGAAGGCGCGAAGGCCGAGCGAATAGGGCCGCGGATAAACGCGGAAAATCCGCGGATTTCTTCCGCGTTTATCCGCGTCCTGTTCTGAAGAATCGTTTGAGCCACCCTGAGAACCACCTCAGGGCTGTTCGAAAAAAGCCGTGTTGCGGAGGTGGCTCACCCACCTCCGTCTTTGCTTCGGCACCCAAACACGTAAAGAATTGCGTGGCCATCATCTTCGCAGTGCCCTGGATCATCCGTTGGCCCACGCTTGCGATCGTCCCGCCGACCTGCACGTCGCCCGAATAGTTGACCCTCGTGAAGTCGCCGTCCTGTTCTAGATCAAGGTTGCCCGAACCCTTCAGAAACCCCGCCGCGCCTTTGCCTTCGACGACCATCCGGAAATGCTCGGGCTCGCGCAGATCTTCGAGTCGGACCTTCCCGTCAAACACACCTTTGATCGATCCAACGCCCGCGCGGATCGTCGCTGCAAACGTGTTGTCGCCGGTTCGTTCAAGCCGTTCGCAACCCGGAATACAGCGCTGCAAAACCTCCGGGTTGACGAGAGATTGATAGACGCGTTCTCGAGACGCTTCGAGCTGATGGCTGCCTTCGAGTTTCACTGCGCCTTCGTTTTCGCCGCCTGGATCGCCCTGCGCGCGTGCACCTGCGCGAGGTGGCAACGGTACTCGCCGGTTGCGTAGAGATCGGCGTTTGGATCGATACCATCGCAGATGTGTGCGACTGCCGATGCGATCGTGTTGTCATCGAGGTTTGTGCCCGCGAGTGCGGCTTCGACAGCTTGTGCGCGATAGGCTTTCGTGCCAACTCCGGTCACGCCAATGGCCGCTGACCTACACGAACCATCGTCATTCAACGCGAGATGGACAGCAATCCCGACGACGGCAAATCCCGACGCCGGATGAGGCACTTTCTGGTACGCCTGACCGAAACGTCCTGACGGTTTTCGAATGCGGATCTCGCGCAGGATCTCGCCGGGCATGAGGCTCGTCGTAAGCAGATCGACAAAGAAGTCTCCCGCGTTTTCGGTTCGTTCGCCGTTTGGTCCAAGCAGGACGAGTTCCGCGTCCAGCGCAAGCACTGCCGCGGGCCAGTCACCGGCCGGATCGGAATGTGCGATGCTGCCGCCGATCGTTCCCTTGTTGCGCACTTGCACGTCGCCGATGCTTCTCGCGCAGTCAGACAACAGCGGGCAGATGCGCTGCAAAAGCTCGGACGACTCCATTTGATAGTGCGTCGTGGTGGCGCCGATCAAAATCTGATCGCCCTCTTCGCGGATGTACGAGAGCGACTTGATGCGTGCGATGTCCACGAGCAACTGCGGCTGTGCAAGACGCAGCTTCATCGCCGGAATGAGACTATGACCACCGGCGAGAACTTTCGCGCCGTCAGGATCGCTGGCGAGTAAAGTCACTGCCTCTTCGAGCGTAGCGGGCGCTTGATAATCAAACGGTGCGGGAATCATTGTTAATTATCCTCCAAACGTTCTCGGGCTTGATCGGCATGTCGAGGTGTCGCACGCCAAACGGCGACAACGCATCGACTACCGCGTTCACGATGGCCGGTGTTGCGCCAATCGTGCCTGCCTCACCGACACCTTTCACGCCGAGCGGGTTCACAGGCGAAGGCGTCTCGGTGCGATCGAGTTCGAACTCCGGAATGTGTGCTGCACGCGGCAACGCGTAGTCCATTAACGTGCCGGTGATTAGCTGTCCCTGCTCGTCATAGACCACTTCTTCAAACAACGCCTGTCCGATCGATTGAACGATGCCGCCGTGTACTTGCCCGTCAACCAGCATCGGATTGATCACTTTGCCGCAATCGTCGACCGCAACGTAGCGCAGGAACTTGATGTCGCCAGTCTCGCGATCGACTTCGACAACGGCGATGTGCGTTCCGAACGGAAACGTGAAGTTTTTGGGTTCGAAGAAGTAAGTTGCGGAGAGACCGGGCTCGGTGTCGGGCGGCAACTCTTTGGCGATATGCGCCGCGAGCGCGATCTCCTGAATCGTCAAACTGGACCTGCCTTCGGTCTGCGGTTCCGGCAACGCGCCCGCCGGTGCTTCACCGACCGGCACGACCGGATCAGACGTTCCGGCAGCCGCCGCTGCTGCTTTCTGGACCGAATACTTGCCGCCTTCAAACGAGACCTTCGACGCGTCAGTCTTAAGCATGTGACACGCGATCTTGTTCGCTTTCTCTTTCAACTTCTGGATAGCGACATAGACTGCCGTGCCGCCAACCGCCGTCGCGCGACTGCCGAACGTGCCGATGCCGTACTGGACCACGCCCGTGTCGCCATGAATGACAGTTACATCGTTGAGATTGACGCCGAGCTGATCGGCGGCGATCTGCGCGAACGACGTTTCCTGTCCCTGCCCGTGCGGCGACGTGCCGGTCAGGATCGTGACTTTGCCGGTCGGTTCGATACGCACGGTTGCGCTCTCCCAACCGCCGGCGGGCATCGCCTGTGATGGACCAAGCGCACAGATCTCGACGTAAGTCGAAACGCCGATGCCGATCAGCCGTCCTTCTGCACGCGCCTTCTTCTGTTCTTCACGAAGCTGAGCGTAGCCCGCGATCTGCTGTGCTTTATCAAGCGCGGCTTCGTAATCACCGCTGTCGTAGTCGAGACCAGTTGCGGTGTGAAACGGAAATTCCTCCGGCTTCGGGAAGTTCTTGCGCCGCACCTCGATCGGATCAACGCCGAGCTCAGCAGCGACGAGATCCAACGCACGTTCGACCACGTACGTCGCTTCCGGACGGCCCGCGCCGCGATAAGCGTCAGTGGCCATCTTGTTTGTAAAGCAACCGGTGATGTTGATCTGAATCGCGGGAATTTTGTACGCGCCCGAAAGCATTAAGCCCGTGAGCGTCGGAATGGCCGGCGTCAACAGTTGATGATAGGCGCCAAGATCTGCAAACACGTTGTAGCGCAAACCCGTGATCGTTCCATCGTTCTTGAACGCCACTTCGATGTCGCCGACCTGACCACGACCGTGAATCGTCGCCTGGATGTTTTCACGCCGCGTTTCGATCCACTTTACGGGCTTACCAAGCTGCATCGAGATCCATCCGAGCAGTGCTTCTTCGGCGTAAACGTTCAACTTCGATCCGAAACCGCCGCCGACTTCAGGCGTGATCACGCGCAACTTGTTTTCCGGAATTCCGATCATGAGCGCGACCTGGGTCCGCATCAGGTGCGGAATCTGAGTTGACGACCAGAGCGTCAGTTCCTCTTCGCCCGGAAAGTAACGAGCGAGCACGCCGCGCGGCTCCATCGCGATCGGCGCGAGACGTCTGTGAAGAATGCGCTGTTTGACCGTGCGCTCGGCTGCGGAGAAAGCGGCGTCGATATCGCCTTCGCCGGCAGTGAGTTTGTAGGCGATGTTATCGCTGAAGTTTTCGTGAATAACCGGCCCACCGGCTGCTGCTTCTTCGACGTCGGTGACGACTGGAAGATCTTCGTAGTCGACCATCACGAGATCGACTGCATCACGTGCGGCGTAGCGATCGGTTGCGACGACTGCTGCGATTGGATGCCCGACGAAGTAGACCTTGTTCGTGGCGAGCACACGATGATCGGGAACTTTCAACTCGGGTAGTGCGCTCGCGCAGGGAACTGGTCCGATTTTCTCGGCGATGTCTTTGCCGGTGTAAATCGCGACGACGCCCGGGACAGTTTGTGCGGCGCTGGTGTCGATGTTGCTGATCTTCGCGTGCGCGTAGATCGAACGAACAAACGCGACGTGCAACGTGCCGGGGAGCGCGATGTCGTCGACGTAGTGTGCGAGGCCTCGAATCAGTCGAGGGTCTTCGGTGCGCTTTACTCGTTGGCCAACGTAATTATCTGGCATGAGATCCTCCAAACTGCTTTGACAGGATTTACACGATTTATCAGGATTATCCCGCAGCCTTCTTGGCCGCGTATTCGACGGCTTCGATGATGTGCTGGTATCCCGTGCAACGACATAGATTGCCGTCGAGCCCGTGACAGATCTCCTCACGTGACGGGTTCGCGTTTCGATCGAGCAACTGCGCCGCCGTCACGATCATTCCCGGCGTGCAATATCCGCACTGCAATCCGTGTTTCTCCCAGAAACCTTCCTGGACCGGATGCAACTGGCCGTTCTGCGCGAATCCCTCGATCGTCGTGATCGCAGCGCCGTCCGCTTGCACGGCGAACAACGTACACGATTTAACCGCCTGCCCATCGACCATCACGGTACACGCGCCGCAAAGCGACGTTTCACATCCGACGTGTGTTCCCGTCAGACCCAGAACGTCGCGCAGGTAGTGAACGAGCAGCATGCGTGGCTCGACCTCATCGCTATGAGAGACACCATTCACGCTCAGGTTGATAGCCTTCTTCATGAGCTACCTC
>DASTQB010000303.1:0-15557 GCA_035761985.1 Pyrinomonadaceae bacterium | reverse complement strand
TATCGTTTATCGGAAATCGAGTTGTTCGGGTGTTATGGGACGCCCGCTTTAATTGTAGGACGGTGGCTTTGAGACGAAAGATAATAGCGTCGCTGAAGGTGGGGGTATCACGCATTAGACAGGATTACAGGATTTTTCAAGATTGACAGGAATTCTAAGACCTGCGTCGGTTGTGATATATTGCCATCCCTGACAGCCCACATTCCCAGAAGGATCTGAACTCCAATGTCCGGACATTCGAAATGGCATAGTATCAAGCACAAGAAAGGCGCGCTCGATGCCAAGCGCGGCAAACTGTTCACGAAGTTTATCAAAGAAATCACCGTCGCTGCGCGCAGTGGCGGCGGCGATCCGGACGCCAACGCGCGGCTCCGCAAAGCTATTCTCGACGCCAAGGGCGGCAACATGCCAAACGACACGATTGAACGTGCGATTCGCCGGGGCACGGGCGAAGAGGAAGGCGTCAACTACGAAGAGATTACGTATGAAGGTTATGGCCCCGGTGGCGTGGCCCTGCTGATCCAGTCGATGACCGACAATCGCAACCGCACGGTCGCCGAAATTCGCCATCTCTTCTCGAAGAACGGTGGGAACCTGGGTGAGAGTGGTTCGGTGGGCTGGATGTTTGAGAAGAAGGGCTACATCGTCGTCGAGAAGTCGGCGAAGTCGGAAGAAGAACTTTTTGAACTCGCGATCGACGCAGGCGCGGATGATCTGCGCGATGACGAAGACAACTTCGAGATCATCACTTCACCAGAAGCCTTCGACAAAGTGCTGACGGCGATCAAGGCCGCCGGCATCGAACCGCAGGTCGCGGAAATCGAGATGGTGCCGCAAAACTACATCCGCCTCGAAGGCGCAGACGCGCGGCAGATGCTGAAACTAATGGAAGCGCTGGAAGATCACGACGACGTGCAGAAGGTGTCGGCGAACTTCGATATCAGCGAAGCGGATATGGCGGCTGCGTAAAACCGGCCGCGGATTTAGACGGAAGAAACAGATTCCTGCCTGTCGGTGTCATCCGTGGGAATCGGTGGCTCGCCCATCGTGATGCGGACCTGGTAAGTTTTTTCGTCGTCGACCAGCTCGATCGAATCCTTAATTTCACCGTCTACTTCAACACTCACAACTCCGCGGCTTACCCCAAGCGGATTCTCCACTTTGATCCGGTAAACTGCGCGGCCACGTCGATACGTGATCTCAAAATCGCGCCACCAGCGCGGCACGCACGGATCGATCTCCAGTCGATCCTTCTGTAGTTTAAAACCGAGTATCGACTCGAGTCCCGCACGATACATCCAGCCCGCCGATCCCGTGTACCACGTCCAACCGCCGCGTCCGTTGTGTGGTGGGACCGCGTAAACATCGCCCGCCGCAGCGTAAGGCTCCACTTTGTATTTGTGCAGACCCGCTCGCGTCGAAGAGTGGTTGATCGGATTGAGAAGCGCGAAGAGTTCGCCCGCGCGCTCACCGTCGCCGAGCATCGAGAACGCAACCATGGTCCAGATCGCGGCGTGCGTGTATTGCCCGCCGTTCTCGCGCACGCCCGGCACGTATCCTTTTATATAACCGGGATTCAGACTGCCTTTGTCGAACGGCGGTGTGAACAGGATCACGAGACCATCACCGCGACGGATCAGGTATTCCTCGACTGCGGCCATCGCGCGTCCCATGCGATACGAATCGGACGCGCCGGAAATCACCGACCACGACTGCGCGATCGAGTCGATGCGGCATTCCTCGTTACGCGCGGAACCGAGGGGCGTGCCGTCGTCGAAGTAGCCGCGGCGATACCAGTCGCCGTCCCACGCTTTTTCTTCGAGCGCTTTGCGAAGATGGTCGAGATGCTTTCGATACCGATTCCCGCGCGCTTTTTGCTTTCGTGAATCGACGTGCGGCATGAACGTGGCGATGGTCGTGTAAAGAAACCAGCCGAGCCACACGCTTTCCCCTTTTCCGAGATGGCCCACGCGGTTCATACCGTCGTTCCAGTCGCCGGCGCCCATGAGCGGCAGCCCGTGTTTGCCGGTGGGCATACTGCGATCGATCGCGCGCGCGCAGTGTTCGTAGATCGTTGCTGACTCCTGCGATATGTCCGGTTGCCTGTAGCTCTCGAGCTCTTCTGGTCCAAGCGCCGGCTGCTCGAGAAAGGGGACTACTTCCTCCAACACCGACACATCGCCCGTCACGTTGATGTAGAACGCAGCGACAAACGGTAGCCACAGCAGGTCATCAGAGATCTTGGTACGTACGCCACGCCCGCTTGGCGGATGCCACCAGTGTTGCACGTCGCCTTCCTTAAACTGATGCGCAGCGGCGAGCACGATCTGTTGCCGCGCGATCTCGGGCGCGCTGTAGACGAGGGCCATCACGTCCTGCAACTGATCGCGAAAGCCGAAAGCTCCACCCGATTGATAGAACGCGGTGCGCGCCCAGATGCGACACGAGAGCGTTTGATAAAGGAGCCAGCGATTGAGCATCGTGTCGAGCGCATGGTCGGGAGTTCTGACTTCGACGGTGCCGAGCAGGTCGTCCCAGTGATGCAGGACACGTTCAAACGCGGCGTTGACGTTGCCGATCTGGCGGAAGTCTGCGACGACGGATTCAGCGGCAGTCTTCGACTCAGCCTCGCCAAGTAAAAAGACGACTTCGCGAAGTTCGTTTGGCGCGAGTTCGATCACTGTCTGGATCGCGGCGCATGGATCGAGCCCGGCGCCGGATCTCCCTGCGAGACCGAGGCGTTTGAGTGCAGCCGGCGTATCGAGCGAATTGTTTCGACCGAGGAACTCCTTGCGATCGCAGGTCGCACTCGATATGCGTTCGCTCGTCGCGACAAATGCGATGCGGTCGGCAAACTCGTTATTGAACGGGTTCTTCGCAAAGATCGTCGATGCTGGCTGATCGATCTCGGTGATGATGTAAGGCGCGGACGATGCGCGCGAAACGCCGAGCACGAGCTCGTTGTAGTTGGTCACTGACAATCGTCGTTTGCGGCTCGTGCGATTGCGCAAACGCAGCAGGGAGATCTTCACAGGGGAATCGAGTGGTGCAAAGACGAGCAACTCGTGCGAGATGCCGTGGCTTGTATGTTCGAAAACGCTGTAGCCCTGACCATGCCTGACGATGTATGACTCGCGCTCGCGGATCGGTAGAGGCGTCGCGGACCAGATCGTGCCCGAATCCTCATCGCGAAGATAGATCACTTCACCCGGTGGATCGCTCACTGCATCGTTGGACCACGGCGTCAAACGATTTTCACGGCTGTTGACCGACCACGTGCAGCCTCCGCCTGTTTCAGTGATCAGAAATCCGAAGTCGACGTTGTTGCCGACCACGTTGGACCACGGCGCCGGCGTCCATTGCTCTGCGCCCAGCAACGTGACGTACTCGCGCCCGCCCTGGTGAAATCCTCCAAGCCCGTTGAAGAACGACAATTCCGGCGGTGGTACGGATGTTTCAGGATAAGTTTGTGATGGCAGCCGCGGAACGAAAGGCGGCGGCAGAAGTTCTTCAACCTGGTGGCGTTCGATCTGATCTTCAAACGAGCCACGATCCGCGACGATCACCGCGCGTGCGACCGCGTGCAGCAGGATGCGATCGTGTTCGGGGATCTGATCGGCCTGGCGCAGGTAAACTCCGCCCGGCTTGTCCTGCAACGCCTGCAAGCCGCTGGTGCGAACAATCGTTTCGAGTTCCTGGTGCAACAACTGTAGGTAACTTGTCGGCGTGTCGTTGAGAATCACCAGATCGATCTTGAGACCTTTGAAGTGCAGGTACTCATGTCCACGCACGAGTTTCCGAACGGTACGCAGATCGTCTGGATTGCTGATCCTGACGACGACGATCGGGAGATCGCCGCTGATGCCGTAAGCCCACAGGCTCGATTGCGCTTTCGTGTTGAGCGCGAGCACGTGCGGACGCGGACGGAGTGAAGGATCGGAATAGACCACGCGCGCGGCGAGTCGTTGAAACAGGTGTGCTTCTTCAGCGTCGATCTTCAAGTGGCTCATCTCGACCTGTGCCTTGGTCCAGGCGAGCCGGAGTTCGCGTTCGAAGATGTTTGGATCGTGATACTTGTCAGCAAGCGCCAGGGCTTCTTCGCGCGTGCGCGCCACGGCAGTGCTGAACGAGCAGCTCACGGTCTGGTTTGGCTGAATCCGCACGCGACGTCGTAAGCTGAACACCGGATCGAGCACGGCGCCCGTTGTGTTTGAGAGCGGACGATCTTCCATCACCGCGATCGGGTTGCTCGGAGTTCTTCCGCGCCCGAGAAAGCGGCCGCGATCAGTTTCATACTGCACTGCGCCGACCAGTTCACCTTCCGCCACGACGACGTGAACGCCCCAGATTGGTTTCTCTTCAGGCGAGCGCTGGCGGCGATGGGCCAGGATCGCATTCTCACCCGCGACGAATTCAGTTTCGATGAAGAGATTGCTGAAAGCCTGGTGTGCAGCGTCGGCGGCCTGTGAGGCGAGCACGACTTCCGCGTAGCTGGTTAATTCAATCTCCCGCGTCCGCGACGAGTTATTCGTGAGCGAGATGCGTCGCACCTCCGCGTTGTCTTCAGCAGAAACGACGACCTCCATGCGCGTCGATATGCCAGCATCGACACGGCGAAAGTCTGCTTTGTCTTCTGAGAACGCCACGTGATACGACTGCGGGCGGCGGCGCACCGGTTGATGACCTGCGGACCAGACCGCGCCGCTGCGAACGTCGCGCAGGTAAATAAACGCGCCCCAGTTGTCGCGCGTCACGTCTTCACGCCAGCGCGTCACTGCCTCGCCCTCGCAACGCGAGTAACCGGAACCTGCAGTCGTGATCATCACGTTGTAAGTTCCGTTGGAAAGCAACTGCGTGCGCGGTGTTTCGAGATCGGGGTTCTCGTAAACGCGTGTGATCATGCCTGGTAAAGCCTGGACCACGCGTCCGGTCAGCACTTCTTCGGCGCGCGGATGTGTCGCGGGTACGCCAACCGGGATTCGTTCCTGCAGGAGCAGTTCGGTCGCCTGCACGGCCGGATCCGCGTGAAAACGTTCCTCCACGAGGTCGTCCTGTAGCACGTTGGCCAGCGAGACGAGGCTCATGCCCTGGTGATGGGCCATGTACGCGCGAATCAGGACCGACTTCTGACCTTCAGGCAGACGCTCGGCGGTGTAATCGATCGATTCATAGAAGCCGTATGGTCCAAGCGCGCCTTCGTTCTTCAGCCGGCGCAGATTGTTCATGGCCGCAGCCGGAGCGATCTCCGCGGCCAGCATCGTTGCGTATGGCGCCACGACGAGATCCTCGATCAACCCACGCTTCAAACCGAGGCCCGGAACGCCGAATGGTCCATACTGGTAGTTGAAACTCAGATCGCGGACGTTGTACGCAGCTTCGGAAATGCCCCACGGCACGCCGTTCTCGTCGCCATACTCGATCTGGCGTTCGACAACTGTTCGATACGTTTCGGCGAGCAGGGTTGCAGGATAGTTGCGCATGACCAGCAACGGCATGAGGTATTCGAACATCGTGCCGGTCCAGGAGATCAGCGCGCGGCCGCCGTCGACTTTCGTAAGTGTGCGGCCCAGGCGGAACCAGTGTTGTTGCGGCACGTCGCCTTTGGCGATGCCGACGAAGCTTGCGAGACGTGCTTCGGTGGCAAGCAGATCGTAGTACGACTCGTCGGCACGCGAAGTCGTAACGTTGTACCCGATCGTGAACAGCTTTCGCTCGACGTCGAACAGGAACGAAAAGTCCATCTCTTCGACGATCTCGTCGCAACGGCGCGCGAGACGACTCAGCCGTGACAACAGATCTGCTGAAGCAGCGGCTGATTGTTCGAGCGCCCTCGTCAGAGTTGAAACTGCTCCGGTCTGGTTCTCCATCGCGGCGAGTTGGACCAGCGCTTTATCGCAAAGCTGCGGTATCTCCGCAAACGTGGGAACACGTTGTAGCTGCTGAACGACCCGTGCCCACTCTGAGTCGGTTTCTGCCGGGACTGTTTGGAGCAACCTGGCCCAGCCGGCAAGAATGTCGGCATCTCTCCGGCGCGCACTTACCTGGTGTTTCAGCGCACCGACCCACCAGCGTAACTCTTTAAAACTGACTTCGCCGTGTTCGTGGGCCAGCGCGTTCACGATGTCTTCGATCTCAGACGCGCGACGCCACAGAGAATCGAGCAGGTCGATCCACGACGGCAAACTATCGTCGGGATCGGTGGTTTGTAATGCGCGACAAGCCGCGATCTCGTCCTGCAATTGCCTAACCGTAACGACCTCGGTGCGCTGCCGGATGCTACCCAGGTGCGTGACTTCCGTTGCAACGATGTCGATCGTGTCCTTCAATCCCCGGGTGGCCTGGCGATCGAACAACCGATAATCCGGAAGGTCGATGCACGCTTGCTTCACAGCGATCAGATGTCCCGCGAGATTGCCGCTGTCGACGGTTGAGATGTATTGCGGCAACAGCGGTTCAAGCGTTTTTGTGTCGTACCAGTTGAAGAAGTGACCGTGAAGGCGGTTCAACTTCGCCATCGTCGCAAACGTCAACTCCTGTCGCTCGACAAGTTCCAGTCCGCCGACGTAACCGAGGTCGCGTGCCGAACACGTCGAGAGCAAAAGCAGGCCGATGTTCGTCGGGGAAGTGCGATGCGCAACGATCGGCGCCGGATCTTCCTGAAAATTGTCGGGCGGCAGCCAGTTGTCGTCAGCACCCACGAAAGTCTCGAAGAAGCGCCAGGTGCGGCGTGCGATGAGCCGCGCGAACTTTGCGTCTTCCGGGATCAAAACTTTTCGTTCCGGCGCTCGCGGCTTGCTGATCCAGTAAGCGATCAACGGCGAGAGGATCCAGATCACGAAAAGTGGACCCATCACCGGCAGCGCCGCCGGCTTGAACGTCAACGTCAAAGCCAGCGCGGACAACGTCAGTGCCGTCGACGGCAGCATGAACGAGACAACAGACTTCAGATCGTTGCGCGCGGATCGTTCTGCCTCTGCCGCCGAGACCCACTCGAGCAACTTTTTGTGCGAGATGAACTGCCGGTACAGCGCGCGGATGATTGCGTCGCACATCAGCCACGCCTGGTGCGGCAGGAAGATAAACGAGAGCGCGATTTGTGCGGTGTTGGTGCGAAAGTCGCCCCAGACGCTCCAGAAGTGGCTGGTCCATGGAATCCCGCGCGGGTGCACGAGCAGTCCCGTCGTGACGTGCAGGTAAACGGGGAACGCGATCACCAGAAGCACCAACAGTGACCAGAAAAGCGCCGAACCCGGGAAGAATGCGCACGCCGCCACGAGCCAGAGGAACAACGAAGGCGCCACCAGGCTGCGACGCAAGTTGTCGAGGATCTTCCAGCGCGCGATCAGCGGCAACACGTTGCGCACTCTGCGTCCGTCGCCATGAGGCACGCGCGGAAAGAGCCAGCGAATGATCTGCCAGTCGCCGCGCGTCCAGCGATGCGCGCGTTTGGCGTAGGCTTCGTAAGTTGCCGGATAGTCGTCGAGCAGTTCGATGTCCGTCGTGAGTGCGGCGCGCGCAAACAAGCACTCGAATAGATCGTGACTCAACAGGCAATTCGCAGGCACGCGGTTTTCGAGCGTTTGTTGAAACGCGTCAACTTCGTACAAACCTTTTCCAGTGAAACTTCCTTCGCCGAAAAAGTCCTGGTAGACGTCGGAGACTGCGGTTGTGTACGGATCGATTCCGGTGTAACCGGAGAAGATCTGGACCAGCTTCGAACGCGAAGCGCTGGCGAGTGAAATGCTGACGCGTGGCTGCAGAATTCCGTAACCGTACGTGACGCGATTCGTCGCTCGATCGATGCCGGGTTTGTTGAGCGGATGAATCGCGGCGCCGACGAGCTTGCGCGCGACGTCGCGGGGCAGTTGCGTGTCTGAATCGAGCGTGATGACGTAACGAATCCTGTTTAGGACAGCGTCATCGGCAGTGCGCACGACGAAGCTCGTGTCTCTTGCGCCGCGCAGCAGTCGATTGAACTCTTCCAGCTTTCCGCGTTTTCGTTCCCATCCCATCCACTTGTTTTCGCCCGGGTTCCACTGCCGTCGACGATGGAAGAGATGAAAGCGCCCTTCGCCGTGCCTTTGATTCAAAGCGTCGATGCCGCTCTGGGCGATCGCGAGTAACTGCGAATCCTTTGGTGTCTCTTCTGTACTCGCATCGGGAAAGTCGCCGAGCAGGGCGAAGTAGACGTTTGAATCCTGGTTCGCGAGGTAGTGGACTTCGAGTCTTTCGACGAGCTCGCTGACTTGCGCTTCGCTGAGAAAGATCGTGGGTACGACGACGAAGGTCGCGGCGTCTGCCGGAATTCCCCTGGCGGTGTCCATGCGTGGCAAAAGACGTGGCGGAAAGAAATGGGTGAGGTCCCAGTTCAGCACCGTGATCGCGAGATCGCTCGCCGGAATGAGTGCGAGTAGTCCTGTGATGACGAGGAACGGCCAATCGACTCCGTAGCTGTTCATCGTGTACAGCAACAAGCTCAGCAGCAGGGTCGTGAGCATCGCGATCGTGCCGAGATACGTTCCGGTTGCGTGTCGCAGCAGAAAACGGCGCAGCCGTTCCATCGGGCGCGGCTGATAACCGAAGTGTTTTTCGAGAAGCGTTACGCCCTCATCGATCAGGTAGTAGCCGACGTGCTTTTGTGGACCATCGTGTTTTGCTTCGGCGGCGAGGTTGACTGCGGTTTGCGCGATTCCGAGTTCGTTCGCGCGCGTGCGTTTGCTGATGCGCTCGATCACGTGTCGATAACGATCGCGCGATGCGAATTCCATTCGCGAATAGACGCCTGCGGGATCCGTGCCGAGCAAGGGCTCGATCAGGCTGACCTGTTCGAAAAAGTCGTTCCAGTCGAGCGTGGAGAGGAGGCGCATGCTGGTGATGATGTTTCCGACCGTGACCTGTGCGCCCGCCTGGCGCTGGTGTTCCGTATGAACCACCTGTTCGACGCTGGTGCCTTGCTTCTCGTAATACTTTTCGATCCAGTCCATCACCGGGCTGACGGCCGGGTGTTGCTCGCGAAGACGTTGGACCAGTTGGACCAGAAACGTTTGCGGCACTTTTTCACGTTTGCCGATGCGTTCGTTGAGAACCGGCATGACGTTCGCCGGCTGGAGTGAAGCGAGTTCGAGTAGTTTGTCGGCGAGTTTGTCTGCTTCTTCGCGCTCTGCGCGTGCGCGGGCAATCGCGATGGCCAGGCGGCGGAGATTTTCGACGAGCGCGAGACGGAGAGTGATCGCGACGGCCCAGAGTTCACCAATCGAGAGTGGCGCGACTGTCTGATAAGCAGCGATGAAACGTTTCAGCGTGTTTGTATCCAGACGCGAGTCAGTGTGAGCGATGAGTGCAAGAGCGACGGCGTAGATGCGTGGATAGCCTTCGAGTTCGCCGTCCGCGAGCTTTGGGAGTTCGTGATAGTAGCTCTTGGGCAGATCCTGTCGAATCTCGCGCAGTTGTTCTTCGACGATGTGGTAGTTGTCGACAAGCCATTCCGCGGCGGGCGAGATGGTGCGGCCCTGGCGCAGGGCTTCGACGAGAGCTTTGTATGAAGACTCGAGTTTGCGACCGTTGTCTTCGAGACGCGGGAGGAGTAGAGCGCGGCCCTTGCGCGTGATGGTTTTGTGTTTCGCCGCCAGCACCTGCGCGAACTGCTCGAGCCGTTCGACGCTGAAAAATTCTGCCTGAAACGGCTTCTCATCAGCGTAGCCGGTTGGCTTGCGGACTAATGACGCCAGTGATTCGAAGAAATCACTCATGCCTGACCTTGCAGGGGGAAGATTCAGGATAACATTTTTCCGGGTACTTTACTTAAAGGGTTAGTAGCCACAGATGACACGGATCTTAAATCCGATTTTATTTTCCGCGTCATCCGTGTTGGTCTATACTGCTGCGCCATGCGTGTGATTGGAGTCGATCCGGGTAGTCAAACGACGGGTTGGGGCGTTGTGGAAGGTGATGGGCGCCGCTATTCGCTCGTGGCTTATGGTTCGATTCGCGCCAGTTCCAGCATGACGTTTTCAGCGCGGCTTTTGAAGATGAGTAATGGGCTTGAAGAAGTGATTGCAGAACACAGGCCTGATGCGTGCGCGCTTGAAGATGCGTTTCTCGCGACGAATGTGAAAGTGAGTATGAAACTCGGGCAGGTGCGCGGTGTGGTGTTGCTCGGTGCCGAGCGAGCGGGGCTCGAGATTCATGAGTATTCGCCGCGGTTGATAAAGCAGACGGTGGTGGGTTACGGAAATGCGGAGAAGCACCAGGTGCAGGAGATGGTGCGGTTGTTGCTGGCGTTGAAGACGGTGCCGTCGCCGCATGATGCGGCTGATGCGCTGGCAGTGGCGATTTGCCATTTCCATCACGCGCAGTTTCGGGAGAGGATTGCGGTGGTGTAGAAGATAGGTCGTATAAGTCGTATAGGTCCTATAGGACCTATTTAAGTCTCAACCTCACAGGAGAATGATCATGATTCCTCACAAGCTCACGTGTTTGCTCTTTCTGATCCTCGCGCTTCAAACGACAGCGTTTGCGCAAAACCGGAAGCCGCCGTCAGGCGGGCGGCTGGCGATCGTCGTCGACGAGCGGCTTGCCGCGCTGCGTGCCACACCTCAGCTCACCGGAAAACTCGTCCGGCGTTTGGGTCGTGGGCGAATGGTTGCGATTCGATCTGCGAAGACTGGCAGCGACGGCATAACGTTCTTCCTGGTTAACGTGACGAGCCGCACGCATGGCTGGATTCAGCGTGAAGCGGTGGTTTCGATGTCGCGCGCGGGTGATGATCGCCGGCTCGTGGCGTTAATCGAACGTTCCCAGGGCTTTGACCGAATCTCACGCGCGCGAATCTTTCTGGATCACTTCACACGCTCGTCTCTGCGGCCGAAGGTTCTATTTCTGCTTGGTGATGCCGCTGATGATATTTCCGTCAAGCTATCAAAAGATGCCGCCCGCCGCTTGAACGGAAACACCGGCGACGCACCCGAATTCAGCTATTTTCTGAACTCCACCGCCCTCGATCGCTACAACCGCCTCCGCGTCGGCTTTATTTTTGATAGCTCAACAAAACGCCTTCAATATGACGGCGCCGCCTGGCGCGAACTCCTACGGCGCTACCCGAAATCCGCCGAAGCTGTGGAGGCCCGAGAACGGTTGGACAGGATTACAGGATTTTCAAGATGAACATGATTCTGTAAATCCTGAGAATCGTGAAATCCTGTCTGGCGGGCTGAAAATGCGCGACTTCCCCGCAAATTATGCTCGCCCCCTGGCCGTTTCGCGATTAAACTCTCAAAAATTCTGCCGCACGGGCTGTTAATAATGCCCCGCTGCCCTCGTCTATCAGGTGTAGACGAAGGAGAACATCGTGCAGGCAGCACTAAAAACCTTGCGATTAGTGACAGAACAACCCGCCAGCGAGCTGGAAACTCTTTTCCAGGCACATCACGGCCGAGTCTTTCGGACCGCACAGCGGATTACCGGCAGCGCCGCCGACGCCGAAGACGTGCTCCAGAACGTATTCCTCCGGCTCATCAAGGGCCAGGACGATTACGACTGGTCACGTAATCCCGAGGCTTATCTCTCGCGCGCAGCCATCAACGCTTCGCTCGACCTGCTGCGCAGCCGCACGCGTTCCAAATCCGTAGCGCTGGATGACGCGGAGGTTGACGCCATGGTCGGCAGTTTTCGTAGCCCTGAAGCGGTCCACGCCGATCGGGAGTTGCAGACGCTGGTTCGCCAGGCTGTAGCCCGCCTCGGCAAAAAAGCCGGTGAGATGTTTGTACTCCGCTACTACGAAGGTTTTGACAATAAAGAGATTGCCGCGCTTTTTAACACTTCACCGCTCGTGGTAGGCGTCGTTCTCCACCGCGCGCGTACGAAACTGAGAAAAGAGATTGGGCACTATCTGGAGAAACATCATGAAAAGCACTAAAGAAGAGCAGATTCTCGACAAAGTCACTGCTGAGATCCGGAACGAAAAGGTTGATCCGGCAGCCGTCTCGGCAGCGGCAGAGCGTGTTTGGGCGCGCGTCTCCGCTGCTGCAGGCGAAACAGAGTTTCAGTTGCCCGCAATCGAGGTGATTGAGGGCTGTAAAGATTTTCAGTCACTGATTCCCGCATATCTCGGGGGCAAACTTTCCGAAGCTCGTGCGCTCTTGCTGGTTGACCACACGCACGAGTGCATTCCTTGTCGCCGAGCGATGAAGGAAGCGCGCACGAGACGCTCGGTCATCATGCAGCCGGCCGCACGCAAGGCGCGTTTCACGCTACAGCCGGTCGTGCTTCGCTGGGGCATTGCAGCCGCGCTCGTTCTCGGCCTCGGACTTCTGGCCATTCCGTTTATGCAGAGGTTCTGGCCGACGGGTAACTTCGAAGCGACTGTGCAAGCCGCCGAAGGCCAGGTGTTCCAGATTGCCGCCTCGAGCACAGCTTCGATCAATGCGGGCACCAAGCTACAGCAGGGTCAGATTGTGCGAACCGCGAAAGACGGACGCGCCGTGGTCCAACTCGGCGATGGTTCGTCAATCGAAATGAAGGATCGCTCGGAGCTGTACATCACCCGCAACGGTAACGGCACAACGATTCACCTCAACCGCGGCAGCATCGTCGTCGAAGCCGCCAAGCAGAAGGACGGAAAACTGTTTGTCGAAAGTGGTGATTCACTCGTCTCCGTTACAGGAACTATTTTCTCAGTCAACAATGGAACGAAGGGTTCGAGAGTTTCAGTTGTTGAAGGTGAAGTAAACCTGAATCACGCCGGCAGCGATCGCGTGCTTCGTGCAGGCGAACAGGTCACCACGAACCCGTCGATCTCGGTTATTCCGGTAAAAGACGAAGTCGCGTGGAGCCGCAATGCAAATCACTACGCGTCAGTGTTGTCAGGTCTCGCGTCACTCAAGAACGAACTGAAGGGAATTCAGCAGCCGGGTGTGCGTTATTCCACGCACCTGCTCGACATGATGCCCGAGAACACCGTGGTTTACGCGGGCGTGCCGAATCTCGCTAACTCGATTGCCGAATCACATCGCGTGATCCAGGAGCGAATCAGCCAGAATCCGGCGCTGCGACAGTGGTGGGAAAAAGAGCAGTCGGGCAGATCGCAGAACATGGACCGGGTTGTGGAAACGATCCGCCAGTTTGGTTCTTATCTCGGCGATGAGATTGCCGTCTCCGTCTCAATCGATCCGGCTAAAGGCGAGCCGAGTGATCCACTCGTGCTGGCCGAGTTGAAGAACTCGCAAGGTTTCAGAGCGTTCGTCGAGCAGGAAATCGCGAAGTACGCCGGCGACAAGAAGGGCAGACCCGAGATCGAGTTCATCGCGGATCCGGCGACTGCCACTACGCCGTCTGATGAGAAGAGAGACAGGCTTTACGTGTGGATTCAGGACAACCTGATGGCCGCAAGTCCGAAGTTACAGCAGCTCCAGAGTCTCGCGTCAGTGAAAGCGAACGGCGGTGTGAGCAGTTTCACTGCTACTCCGTTCCGCACCCGCATCGCGCAGGTTTACCAGGAAGGCGCAGGTTTGGTAGTTGCAGCCAATCTCGAACAGGTTGTAGCGCAAACAGCAGCCGAACGCGCGAAGGAAAAAGATGCTGCGAAGACTGAGAGCGCGTTGAACCAGTTGGGCATCCTGAGCGTGAAGTACTTCGTTCTCGATCAGAAGGACACCAACGGTAAAACGCACACGCAGGCTTCGCTCTCGTTCAACGATGCACAGCGCGGCATTCCGTCGTGGCTGGCAGCGCCTGGTCCGATGGGCTCCTTGGAGTACATCTCGCCGGATGCAAACGTCGTCGCCGGTTTTGTAGTAAAGAATCCAGCGACACTCGTTGACGATCTTCTGGGCGTGCTCTCAACAGTTTCGCCCGAGTTGGTCAAGCACCTCGAGCAGCAGCAAACCGCACGCGGAATTAACATCCGCAACGATATCGCTGCACCGCTGGGCGGTGAGTTTGCCTTCGCAATCGACGGCCCACTACTCCCGACACCTTCGTGGAAGCTGGTCTTTGAAGTTAACGATCCCGCGCACCTCCAGCAAACGCTCGAGCACGTAGTTTCCGAGGTTAACAAAGAAGCTGCGAGGTTCGGACAGGGCGGGCTGGCCTGGGACAAAACCGATTCGGGTGGCCGCACTTACTACACACTCAAGTCGACGAGTTTCGGGTTGCTTGAAGTGAACTACGCTTACGCGAATGGTTACATGATTGTTGGTCCAAGCAAGGCGCTCGTGGAGAGAGCTTTGAGATCGCAGGAAAGTGGTTTGTCGTTACTTCGTTCCGCTAAGTTCACAGCGGGCCTTCCGGCCGATGGTAACGCAAACTTCTCGGCAATGTTCTATCACAACCTCGCCGGATTGGTTCCGACTGGTGTTGTGAGTGCTGCCGGCAACCTGCCGAGTGGACCACGAGAGGCAGTGAGCGCAATCGCAGCCGACATGGCGCCGACACTTGCATACGCTTATGCGCAAGGTGACAGCATCACGTTTGCGGCGAACACTGAAGGTGGACCATTCGGAATCGGACCTGCAACACTCCTGGGCATGCCGAACGCCCTCGAGATGCAGAGCATTATCCAACGCGGTATGAGCGGTAAGAAGTAGATTAGACAGGATCGACAGATCCCAGATAGGACCTATAAGACCTATGGTCATATAGGTCCTATTGAGGGTTTTTAATCATGAGAATCATTTCTATCTCACTGGTCTCGTGGCTCGCCGGCCTCATGCTCATCATGGCCAACTTTACCGACGTCGCGAGCACGACAGCCATCACACTCATTATCGCAGCACTGTTGTTCTCACTCGCTTACGCTCCCGCACTCTTCTGGTTGCGTCAACGCATGGGTGGTTGTAGACCAGCAGCACTGTTTCCACTCGCCTCAGCCGTCATACTCAACGTCCCAGTGTTCCTGATAGAAATTCTTGCGATAGGCAGAACTTTAGCGCCGTCGGATGCGTTAGCATGCATTGTCGCCTTTCTGCTAATGGGTACGGTCTTCGGACTCGGATTCATTTGGAATTATCAGGACACAGCGTTATAAAAACAGTATGGCACTCCCAGCTTCGGTTCCCCAGGAACCGATCAAAGCTCAATCGGCTTATGTCGAGCCGCCGGTAATCGATCTTCACGGACTAAGCGTCTCTTTCGGCCGCCGGCAAATACTAAAAAGTCTTCGCGGCGATTTGCGCGGAAGAGCAATCGGTCTGCTCGGTCCAAACGGCGCGGGCAAGACGACGCTCATTCACACGCTGCTCGGCTTCCACGAGCCTTCCGCAGGCACTGCACAGATCTTCGGCCACGACATCAGGAGTGAAGCGAACAAGATCAAATCGCTGATCGGCTACATGCCCGAGCGCGATTCGTTCATCGCAAAGATGAGCGCCGTTCACTTCGTTCGCCTTATGGGTGAACTGTCGGGCCTGCCCGCTGAAGCCGCTCTCGAAAGAGCACACGAAGCACTGTTTTACGTCGGACTCGGCGAGGCCCGCTATCGACGTCTCGAAACCTACTCGCTCGGAATGAAGCAACTGGCCAAACTCGCGCAGGCGATCGTTCATGGTCCAAAGTTGATCTTC
>DASTQB010000302.1:0-2807 GCA_035761985.1 Pyrinomonadaceae bacterium | reverse complement strand
CAGAAAACGGCTGTTGCAGCGAGGCCGGGTGAAACGAGCGGCAAGACCACGCGGATGAGTGCGCCGATGCGCGAGTCGCCGTCGACGAGCGCGGCTTCTTCGAGATCGCGCGGCAGTTCGGCGAAGAAACCGCGCATCATCCAGATCACGAATGGCAGGTTGAACGCGGTGTAGACGATGATCAGTGATGCTCGTGTGTTGAGCAGTCGCAGGTCGCGCATCATCAGAAAGAGCGGCACGGCCGTGACGATCGCGGGAAACATTCGCGTCGAGAGTATCCACAACGAGAGACGGCGGTTGAGTTGCCATGGAAGCTCGAAGCGTGCGAGTGCGTAAGCGGCGGTTGTCCCGATGACGAGTGCGCAGATGGTTGAGCCGATGGCGACGATCGCGCTCGTCAGCAGGTACTGTCCGAACGAGCGTGTGACGAATGCGTCGTAGTAGTGTTCGAGCGTCGGCGTGAAGCTGAACCACGGCGGTGGAACGGCGAAGTGGTCCACTTCCATCTTGAACGAGATCGTGAGCATCCAGTAGACCGGCGCGAGGGCAAAGAGCAATGCCGGCACGAGCAGGATGTAACGTCCCGTTTTCATCTTACGCAGTCTCCCGGGCTTCCAGGAACCGGATGTAGATCGCGCTGATCACGTTTGTCAGCGCGAGTAGTACAAACGACATTGCCGCCGCATAACCGAAGTCAAAAAACCGAAACGCCGTGCGGTAGATGTAAAGACTGATCGTTTCAGTCGCAAACCCTGGCCCACCTTCCGTCAGGATGAATATCTGATCGAACACACGCAGCAGGTCCATTGTGCGCAACAGCAGGACGATCAGTATCGCCGGCTTCAGCAGCGGTAGCGTGACGTGTCGAAACGTTTGCCAACGGCTCGAGCCGTCGATCAATGCCGCTTCGTACGGCTCCTGTGGAATCGCCTGCAGCCCTGCGAGCAGCACGAGAAAAACAAACGGCGTCCATTGCCACACGTCCACTGCAATCACCGAGAGCAGCGCGAGCCGTGGCGACGCTGTCCACGTCAGATTATCAGTGTTGATGCCGATCTGTTTGAGTGTTCCGTTGATCGCGCCGAAGTTTGGATTCAGCATCAGTCGCCAGACGACGCCGACTACAACGGTTGGCAACATCATCGGCACGAGCAAGCTCGCACGAAACAGCCCACGCCCGCGGATTCGTGTGTTGAGCAGCAACGCGAGGCCGAGTCCGAGAAGAAATTCAACCGCGAGCGCGACGACCGCGTAGACAAACGTGTGGCCCATCGCCGTCCAGAAAAAGTTGTCCGAAGCGAGCCGTGTGAAATTGCCAAACGTCCAGCTAACGCCGGCTGAAGTTTGCTGTTGAAGACTGATTGTGACGGAGTAGATGAGCGGATAGATCGAAAGCGAGAGAAGCACCGCCGTTGCCGGCGCGATGAAGAGAGCGGGCAGCAGTAGATCGCGCTTAGCGTGCGCGCTGAAGAATCTTCTCGATTTCGGCATTCGCCTGGTTCATCGCTTCTGTCGCCGACAGCTCGCCGCTGTTGGCTTTCGAGATAAAGATGCCAAACGCATTTTCGATTTCGTTCCACTGCGGCGTGCGCGGGCGTGGCCGCGACGTTTCCAGCGAGCGAAGCTGTGCTGGATACGCGGGATTTTGTTTCAGCAGTTCCGGATCCTGAAACAGCGACCTGCGTGTCGGCGGATTGCCTCGCAGTGCGGAACGTTTCATCTGGTCGGCGCTGGTGGCCCAAAGCAGGAAGTCCATTGCGGCCTCCGCGTTTTTCGAATCGCGCGGGATCGCGATCAGCCAGTTGCCAATCTCCGCCTGCCCGGGTTTGTTCACGCCGGGCAGCGTGGTGAATTCCATGTTGCCGATCACTTTTGATTTCGACGGATCGCTGAAACGACTGATCCACGCCGGCCAGTTGATCGACATCGCCGCCGTGCCTTGCAACAGGTGTGCACCGACTTCATCAGCATTGAAACTTGCGTAGCCGGGCGGCGAAAGTTTACCCAGCTCGAGCATGAACTGCAGCGCTTCGATTCCCTGCGGACTATTCACCGTTGGTTTTCCGGCAGCGTCAAACATCTCGCCGCCGAACGCCCAGAAGATCGGCATAAAGTCGGCGACGGCAGCGTTGCCCTGCGCCGCGCGCATGACGTAGCCGTAAATCTGGCCGCCGTTGGCGCCTGTCGTTTCTTTCTCTTGAATCGTTTTCGCAGCGGCGAGCACGTCGTTCCACGTCGCTGGTTCTTTCAAAGAGTGTTTCTCGAAAAGATCTTTGCGATAGAAGAATAGTTGCGAATTGCCGACGTAAGGGAGCGCGTAGAGTGGTCCGGTTTCGTAAGGATGGCGGCAGAGCGCGAGCGAGGTGCGGACAAAGTCGCCGGCTGCTTCTTGTTGTCCGCGCTTTTGCAAAAGCGGAGTGAGATCGGTCAGGAACTGTTGACTGGCAAACCGCGGAAACCACGGATCGTCGAGCATGATCAGATCGTAAGCGCCGGTGCGCGCGTTGAGGTCTATCATTTCCTTATCGAAAAGATTTGCGTAAGGAAACTCGGCGACGTTGATGCGCGTGCCCGTTTGATTTCCGTAGTCGAGCGCGGCTTGTTTGAGTGCGTCGCCTTCCACGCCGGAGATGACGGCGATGGTTAGTTCTTTGCGTTGCTGAGTGGTGTCTGTGCAGCCCGCGAAGAGTAAGAGCAGCGCGAGAAGAGTTATGAATCTCATATTGTCGCAAAGATTATCACTGATGACGCGAATCGGAACTGCTAATATTGGTCTCTGCGACAAATAGTGACTACAGCGACAGGCG
>DASTQB010000301.1:0-15174 GCA_035761985.1 Pyrinomonadaceae bacterium | reverse complement strand
ATGCCGAGGACGGAGTTTGGCGCGGGCGCACCATCGTTCGCGCCGATGTAGTCGATGGAGATCGCCATCACCTTTTTGTTCTCGTCATAATAGATCTGCGCCGACTCTCGTTCGGAGAAAACGAAGTAGTCCTGGCTGTTGCCGCCGTTTTTAAGATTTTTCAGCGTTGTCTTGACCTCATCAGCGGTCATGCCGATCCGTATACCGCGATAGTCGGTGAAGACCGGCCCACTCGAAGCCTTATTGCTCGGCGTTGAACCTGCCGTACTAACTTTCGCAACTTCTGTTTGTGACGTTGTCGTGGTTTGGGCACTTACGACAGATCCCGCCAGCATAAGAACGATTATAGAAACTAATGTGATTTTCACTGCACAGACTCCTCCACATTCAATACTTTGCACAAATGATAAGAACCTCGGATGTTGGAAGCATCAGTACCAACACTTACAGCACGTAAGTGTTTCTACCTGCATGGTCCGTAAGGGGAATCACTCACCAGAATCTGTATTAATACTGATTCGCGCGCTCGTGCTTCAGGGCTATGCTTGTCTTGCTGGTTAGCCTTGCTTAGCCTGCGAAGCAGGTTTGAGCATAAAGCCTGGGGCGTAAGCCCCAGGTGATGAAAAGGCATGAAGGTTCAGCCCGCGAATGCGGGCGACAGAACGCGAACGGAGGGAATGATGAGAGCGGTGGGGCAGCACGCGCCCAGTAAGAGCAACGTTTTGAGCCCGAGAATACCGGCACTTGCGATACCCTGGAGGCGTGTTGCCCTTTACGCGACGTTGTCCTGCGGTTTCTTTCTACTTGGATTTGTTCCGATGTGGCTGAAGACGAGCGTTGCGATCGAGCAACGTGACGCGGCACAGCGGGGCGTACGCCTGGCCCAACTTCAAAATACGCTCGCCGCCGCGATGATCGACGTCGAACGCGGACAGTTTGAACCTGCACGGCAGCGCACGAGCGAGTTCTATACAAACCTGCGGCGGCAACTCGACACCGCCGGCGGCCACTTATTCACTCCTTCGCAGCGCGATGGACTCAAATCACTTCTCGCGGAGCGTGACGAGTTGATCACGTTGCTGGCGCGAAGCGATCCGGCAGCCACCGATCGTTTGTTTGCTGTTTACTCAACGTACAACAAGCTCGCAAACAACGGTGGCTAGCCGGTCCCTCACGCATTGTGTCTAGCTCTTCGACTTCATCGAGTTCAGCTCTTTCTCGAGCTTCTGGATCTCGTCCTGAACAGTCTCTTTGAAGTCCGGATTCTGCAAGGTCGTCAACGACTTCTTCAGCGCCGCGAGACGCGCAACTGTGAACGCCTGATCAGCCGGAACCGCGATGTCAGGCGTCACGCCCGTGCCTTCCCAGTTCGTCTTTGTGATCGGGCTGATCGCGCGTCCTGTCGGTACAAACATTCCGAAGTGCTCGCTGACGCGGTAGCTTCCGCCCGGATGCGCGCCGCCGCCGGTTGTCTCGCCGATGATCGTTGCTCGCTTCAGGTTCTTCAGGTTGTAAGTGAATTCTTCAGCGCCTGAGAACGTGCGATTGCTCGTAAGCACATACACGTCTTTGTTGAGATAACGCTTCCCTGCAACTTCCTTTCTGGTCCAAAACTCATCCGTGCGATTGCCTTCGCGCCAGTAGAGATCGTTCAGGTGGACCGGCTCGGGACCGAACAGATAAGAACAGATCAACGCAACCATCGCTGGATTGCCGCCGCCGTTGCGGCGCAAGTCGATGATCAGCGCGTCAGTGCCGTTGATGAAGTTCATCGCTGCGGCGACTGTTTCCGCGCCGAGTTCCTCGTCCATGAAGTTGAGAAATTCGAGGTAACCGATGTTGCCGCGCAGCCGTTCCACCTTCGCGAAGCCGTGATTCATCCAGTTGAGTTCGCGCTTGCGTTCTTCGCGCTCTTCAGCAGTTGGCTCACGACGCGGGCCGCGCTCCGGAATCGCTTTGTGTGAATAGCGCACGCGCAGGTGTTTGTCGTTGCTGACGGCCTGAAGATCTTTCGTCAGCGTCGTCGCAAACTGCTTGGCGCTGGTGATCTGATCGTATTCCTTCTTTGCTACACGGTCGCGAATCGACTGTTCCATCTTCTTCGCAACTTCCGGAAAGACGTACGAGTCGTTGAGACGTTTGAGGATCGTGTCGATCACCTGCGTACGCGTTGCGGCGTCGATCGTGAGATCCGGTTGTTCCGGCTGTGCAACTGCGACGTTCGCGATTGACAGTGCGAGCAGTAAGAGCATCGCCAGACGAATAACGGCGCTGCGAGTTTTGGACATTGATAATTCTCCTTTAGTAGTAGATCTGAAACTTATTTGCGAGCGAGCAAGCCGTGCAACACCAGGTTTGCGACGTCGGAGGCGCGCTGCTCGACTTCTTCACGTTCGCCTAATTCGGTTGTGCTAAGACTGTAAGGCAGCAGTCCGTTGGTGGCTTGCAGTAGCGCGTGCGCCGTCGCGTTTGCGTCGTCGAAATCGAGCTCGCCTGACTGGCGGCCACTCGCGAGCACTTCTGCAAAGATTCGCGCCTCCGCTTCGAAGTACTGTGCGCGCCTTGCGAGCAGCCCTGGACGCAGTGCTGCGAGGAGATCGTTCAGGCTTTGCGTGTAGTGCTGAATGCTGTCGAAGCGATACAGCACGCGCGTCAGTAACATCGAGCGGAGGCGCTCGGCCGCGGGAGCAAGAGAGCGGGCAATCTCCCGCAGCTGATCCTTGAGACGGTCGACGATGCGGTCGACGTGAGAGAGCACAACTTCCTCTTTACTGCTGAAGTGAAGATAGATGGTGCCCTTGCCGATGCCGGCTTCGGTCGCGATGTCCTCGACGGTCATTTTCCGGTAGCCATAACGGGCAAGAAGCCGGTCGGTGGCGTCGAGGATCGCGTCTTTTACTACCTCTTTGGGTGCAATTGCTGCCATTTTTGCTGTGTTGACTGCTGACCAGATTCGGATTTTAGTCATTAAGAACGCGCTCGGCGGGGAGAAGTTCCGGAAAAGATCGGGGTGCGCGAAAAGAAATATAGGTCCTATAGGACCTATATTTACGGGCCGTGAGGAGCTTAGCGTTCGCCGAAGACGACGATGAGAATAAAGATCGCGATCAGCACCGTCGCCACGAGCAGCGCGATCTTTATGAAACTGTACGGCCGCTCGCCCTGGATCTCGCCTGTTCGCCCGTTCACAACGATCTGAAACACCTTTCCGTTATACCGGTACGCGCCCGCATAAACCGGAAGCAACAAGTGCTTGAACGAAACATCGGAGTAGTCAGTCGAAATTTCGTGGATTCTTTGTTCGTCACCACCGATGTCGTTGCGCACGTCTCTTTCGATCGACGGCGCAATGACCTGTTTGGCTGCGTCAAAACCTGATTCGAGATCGACCTGGTAACGCTGCGCTTTGAATCCGGCCAGGAACGCAGGCTCATACGGTTTCAAGCTGTCCAGATCCCAGGGCTCTAAAGCTGAAAGACGATTCGGCTGAAGCGAGAGTGTCGCCGGAACCAGCACGTCATTGAACCAGCCCGTGACTGTCCCCGACGCCGGATACCAGCGAGTGTGTCTCACCTGTCTCGTGCGTTGCACCTGCTCGCCGCGCGAGTCTGTTTCGTAATACGTTTCAGTCACGTAATAGTGCTCGCCGCGCTGGCCTGTGTAATGAGTCGTCGTGTTTGTGTCGTACGTCCAGAAGGGAATGTAGACGCCGTGTATCGCGTCAGGTTGAGCAAAGTGCTTGAGGTCGTTAGGCGCAAACCATCTCGACGAAAGCCATTGCTTCAAACCCGCACTCGCTTGTTTTTGCGTGACTGCGAAAGGTAGTAGTCCGCCGGGAGTCAGGATCGGATCTGCCGAAACTGGTTGGGCCACGATCTGCACGCCGCAGAATTCGCATCTACCTGCGACTTCAGGTGGTGTGAAGATCGTGTTCGCGCCGCAGCTCTGGCACTTCACTTCGAGTGCATTCGTCGCGAGCGTTGCCATCTGCGCGCGCGGCATGCGCAGGTGTAGTTCGAATGATTGCTCCTCGACTTGTTTGTTGCTTTCAGGAATCGCTTGCTTGTGACCGCAATATGGACACGTCAGCGAACCATCGGCAGGTTCGAAAAGAAGATCGGCGCCGCAGGATGAACATGGATAAGTATGGATCTTATTTGCTTCCACCATCACTTACTCGTATGATTCAGCCTCCACCTTCCTCAGGAGTACAAAAAAATGAGCGACCGCAAATATCGTCAGCGCGGCTACATAGATAACAGCAGTGAGCCGCAGCGACAAAAGCCGCGATCACAGCCGCAGTCACAACCTCGCGATCGCGATCGTGAAGGACCACGCTCGCCGAAGATGATGGCATTTGGTGAGACGGTGAAGTGCGCTGCATGTGGAGCAAAGGCGCCGGCGATCAGCGCCGACACGTGTTGTGAAAAGTGCAAAGCCGATCTTCACACCTGTCGACAGTGCACGCATTTCGATCCGAGTGCTCGTTTCGAATGTCGTAAAACGATCCCTGCCCGCATAGTTAACAAAAACGCGCGCAACGCATGCGAGCTATTCGTCGCACGCAGCGTTGTCGAGCGCCAAACCGGGTCAGGCGGCGGTCCGACTAACGCTCGCCAGGCCTTCGCAAACCTTTTTAAGAAGTAAACAGATCCGCGATCCTCTGCGTTCATTCGCGGCTTTCACTTCCACGGCTCATTCCGAACACGCGATCGAAGAACGCCGCAACTGCGGAGTTGACCTTCAGCATGTTTGCGTGGCGCTGAAAGTGGTGCGTGTCGTCAGGTATCACTAGCTCCTCGTACGTCACTCCCGCCTTCTCCAAACGTCTCACCAGATCCGTTGTCTGGTTGAAACGCACGTTGCGATCGTCGTCGCCGTGGATCAACAGCACGGGCGATTTCCACGTCGAGATCGCTGACACTGGCGACGACCGCCATGCGACATCGAGCGCGCGTTGCACGTCAGGCGGTTTCTCGTAGCGATTCTCCAGCAGCGACGCTGCACGTTCGGCGGTCCAGTTGTGTACGCCGTGTATGTCGACTCCGGCAGCGAATAGCTGGGAATCGCGAGCGAGTGCGAGTGCTGTAAGAAACCCGCCGTATGAACCGCCGTAGATCCCGATTCGCTTCGCATCCACCTGCGGCAGTCGCTGCAAAAACTCTCCACCGGCTTTGACGTCCTGATACTCCGACGCGCCCTGCACGCCTGCGTTCGGCGGGCGATGAAAGTCGTGCCCGTAGCCGATTCCCAGACGGAAGTTGATCGACAACACAACGTAACCTCGACTCGCCAGGTACTGGTTCAACGCGTAGGCGTTCGAGTAGTAGTCAGAATAGTGCCAGCCGAGCAGCATCTGTCGCGGTGGTCCACCGTGAACGTAGATGATCGCCGGCTTCTTCGAACCGTTGCCACTCGCTTCAAACAACTGCGCATGAATGTTGAGTCCATCGGGTGCTTTGTAGACGACCTGCTTCGGAACGACGAGTCGCGTCGCAGGAAAATCAGACGGAATGCGTTCCTGGGCGAGCGTCATTCCTTCGCCGCCGCTTGCAGGCATCACGGTTGGCAGTGGTGGACGTTGCGCGGTAGCGCTGATGTAGACGATGTATTTGCCATCGCCCGTGACAAACGGTGTCCACTCGAGTCCTTTTCCCTGCGTCATGATGACTGGTTCCGCACGGTCGACCGGAACCTTCACGATGTGACGTCGATCGATGTCCTCCCTATCATTTCCTGCGTTGCCGGCGAAGAGCATGTAACGTCGATCGTTACTGATCGAGATGTACTCCGCCATGTAACTGCCAGGCGTGAGCAACAGTGGCTCGCCGCCGTTTTCAGAGATTGAGTAGAGATGCGCCTGGCCGGAGAGGTAAGAGAGAAACACGATGCGTCCGGCGGCGGCCCAGTGCAGGTTTGTTCCGCCATGCGTGGTCGGCGGCGAGCCGAGCAACGTAAACGGGCTCTTCCAGAGTTGCCGTCCTTCGCCCGTTGCGGCGTCGGCAGTCCAGATGGACCATGCCTGCGGGCGTCGTTCGAGGATCGCTTCCGGCGCGCCGCCGGTGCCGGGTCGTCGCACAAACGCGAGGCGTTTGCTGTCAGGCGACCATCGCGGGCTCGAGTCGCGCGAAGTCGAAGGCGCGAGAAAGACGATCGGCGTGGCTTCGTTTGTGTAGACGCCGATGAACGAGTGGTCGCCACGATTTGAAACGAAAGCGAGTCGCGAGCCGTCGGGCGACCATTCCGGTGAACCGCAATCGCCGCGTGCGTAGAACAAGCGCTTGGCTGGTGTCGAGCCGTTAACCGGCACCGACCAGATGCCGCGATCTTTCGGGAAGACGACGCGGTCGCTCTTCGGCGAGATCACCGGTTCGTCGCCTTCGGCAAGAGCCTTGGGCTCGCCGCCCGCAAACGGAATGCTCCAGATCTGCACCTTCATCTGAGTTGGCGCGAGTGTGGGGTTGACGGGAAGCGCGCTGTCGAAGTTTGAGCCGTGATCGCCGCCACGCACGTAGACCACATACTTGCCGTCGGCCGAGATTGAAACGCTCGTCAGTTCCTGGCCGTCGTCTGTGCCGTAGCTTGTAAGCTGACGTGGTTTGAAGTCTGGTCCTTCGGCCACCCAGATGTTGCGCGCGCCTCGCTCGTTGAATGCCCACGCGATCCGCGAGCCTGTTGCGGCAGCAGTCAGCTCGTTTGGGAACGGATAGCTTTTGATCTGTTCCATCGTGAACGAAGCCGCGGGTGCTGCGGCCTGTTGTAGTGATGGAACAAACGATGTGACAGTGATGATTGCTAAAACAATGATCAGCAAGCTCGAGCGGCGCATAGTGTCCTTCCTATGTTGTAGATTCTGCCAATCCTGGACAGGATTAACACGATTTTCAGGATTTGCAGGATTCGACTGTTACTGATGTTCCGTTGAAGGCGGCGGTGCCGCAAAGGGCGTCGATCATTCGATTGTCCGTCAGATCGTTGATGCTCTCGCCGGCGTGTTGCTGGGCCACCTCGATGCGATTCCCGGGACGACTGTGTCCCCAACCGTGCGGAATACTCACAACGCCCGGCATGATCTCCTCGGATATCTCGACCGGCACCACGATCTCTCCCACACGCGATCGCACCAGCGCCTTTTGACCCGTTGCCAGATTTCGTTGCGCAGCATCCGCCGGATTCATGATGATCGAGCAGCGCGGCTTCTTCTCATTGCCTTTCACGAGCCGTTCACTGTTGTGCATCCACGAGTTGTTGCTGCGCAGTTGTCGTCGTCCAATCAACAGCAGATGACCATTCGACTCAGCCGTCGCGCCACTCAGGAATTTGGTCTTCACCCGTGCGATGTCTTTGACGAGAACTTCCGGCGCAAGTTCGATACGCTTGTCGGCAGTTTTCAAACGTCCGGGGAAACACGGTGTCAGTGGTCCAAGATCGATTCCGTGAACGGCCTTCTTGAGCTTTCGTAAAGTCAGGCCGTTACCAAACGGATTCAACTTCGAGCCGTACGGTCCAAACCGCAATGCGATATCCAAAAGCCTTTCGGGACCGAAGAACGGTTTTGTGAAACTGCGTACTACACGCCCGACCACGCCGTTACCCTGCATGCGTGTTTGCAACTCGACCAGAATTTCCCAGTCGGCTCTCGTGTCCGGCTCCGGATCGAAAAACGCAGGTGAAAACTTTGCAGTGTTACGAACAGCAAGAATATGAAACGCGATGTCGTAGTGATCGCGCTCGAGTGACGACGTCGGCGGCAGGATGATGTGCGCGTGCCGCGTAGTTTCGTTGATGTAGAAGTCGATCGCGACCATGAACTCGAGACTTGCAAGTGCTCGATCCAGTGCACGGCCGTTTGGCGTTGAAAGCACAGGGTTCCCCGCAAGAGTTACGAGACTCTTGATCTGCCCTTTGCCTTCGGTCGTAATTTCTTCAGCCAGTGCGGCAACCGGGAGCTCTCCGCCAAACTCCGGCAAGTTGCGCACACGACTGTGCCATCGGCCAAAGCTTCCTCTCGGCGCAATTGATTCCGGCGCCGACAGCGGATCAAACGCCGGCAACGTGAACATCGCACCACCGGCACGATCAAGATTACCAGTCACGATATTCAGAACAGTGATCAGCCACTGGCAAACGCCACCAAACTCCTGCGTGCTCACACCGATTCTTCCGTAACACACTGCAGACTCGGCCGCCGCAAATTCTCTCGCCAGCTTGCGTATCCGGCCCGCATCAATCCCCGTGATCGATGCAACTCGTTCCGGTGCAAACTCGGCGACGAGATTCGAAACTGTCTCAACGTTATTAGTGAACGCAGCGAGGTGACCGAGACGCGTTAACTGTTCGTCGAAAATCACGTGCAGCAGTGCCAGCAGCAATAGAACGTCTGTACCAGGTCGCACAAACAAATGCTCGTCAGCCAATCGCGCCGTTTCGTTATAACGCGGATCGATAAGCACGACTTTGCCGCCGCGCTGACGAATCTCCTGCAACCTCCGGTTCATCCCGGGCGCAGTCATCAAGCTGCCGTTTGAAACTGCGGGATTCGCACCGAGGATCAGAAAGTATTTTGTACGGTCGAGATCGGGAACCGGTATCAGCAACTGATGCCCAAACATCAAGTATGCGCAGAAGTGATGCGCGAGCTGATCGACCGAAGTTGCCGAGAACCGGTTTCGCGTGTGCAGGCTGCGAATAAATCCAGGTGCGAACAGAAG
This sequence comes from Pyrinomonadaceae bacterium, assembly GCA_035761985.1. GTDB lineage: Bacteria > Acidobacteriota > Blastocatellia > Pyrinomonadales > Pyrinomonadaceae > PSRF01. Next base: position 6,463 of record DASTQB010000301.1, on the reverse strand, counting down.
CGCGCCGTAGTTGTGAACGTTGGGATTACCAAGATACGTTGCAACTGAACTTCGTCCGTACTTCGCCTGAATGCGTTTGAGATTCTGCGCAACTTCGTCAAACGCTTCCGTCCAGCTTATGCGTTGCCAGCCTTGCGGAGTGCGACGGACTGGATGCTTCAGCCGATCTTTATCGTAGTGAACATCCTGCAACGCGACAGCTTTGGGGCAGATGTATCCACGGCTGAACGGGTCGTCCTTGTCACCGCGGATGTCGAGATGTCGATCGCCGTCGACAGTGATCTCGATGCCGCAGATCGCTTCGCAAATGTTGCAGCTACGAAAAGATCGATCAGTTTTCATGGATAAGAGATCCTGTTCGTCGTTTGATAATACCAAACCCGTGTCTGAACGTTCGCAAAGTTGCGCGCGCGGTACATGGATCCTGCCACTCCAAAATGGCATGATCCTGTAGGGACAGAAAGAGGCGACGCTGATACTCTATCCTCGGTTAAGCTTTACTTTCAATGCAGTTCCCGACAACGTTTTTCTCGTCACGATCTGATCGTGACTCTAATCAAGTTTTCTATCATCCCGAGCTGGATGTACTCCGGTTCTTCGCTTTCCTCGCCGTCTTCATTCATCACGCTCTGCCACGCGATGCAAGCCTTTACCTTCGTAACGGTCTTTCGCCCTTTGGAACCAATTTAGTGCTTGCTGCAAAGGACGCCGGCGCGTACGGTGTCGATCTCTTCTTCGCGTTGAGCGCGTACCTGATCACTGAGCTACTGCTGCGCGAACATGCGAAGTTTGGCACGTTCAGCGTGTCGGCGTTTTATGTTCGAAGGGCGTTGCGCATCTGGCCGCTCTACTTCGCGTTCCTGGCGCTGACCGTTTTCGTTGTCCCGTCGATCTTCAGCGACGAGCGATTCGGGCCGATGTACATCGTCTCGTTTGCGCTTTTCTTCGGTAACTGGGTGTGTGCAGCCTACGGGCTACCGTTCTCCGTTGCAAGCCCGTTGTGGAGCATTTCGGTCGAGGAACAGTTTTATATAGCGTGGCCGCTTTTGCTGCTACTGTTCGGAGTTAACCGTATCAAGCAGCTCGCAATCGTATTGCTGGCGATAGCGCTTGGCACTCGCATTTTGCTGGCCGCGTACGGCGCCGAACATCCGGCAGTGTGGGCGAACACATTTGCGCGGCTCGATCCGATCGCGCTCGGTGCGGTTCTAGCCGTCGTTCTTGGCGGGCGTGCGCCGCGGATCAAAGGCGCTTTTCGGGTGCTGATGATCGGAGGCGCGCTGGCGAGTTTCCTGCTCGTAGCGAAGTACCTCGAGCAGGACGGTCCGACCAGCATTGCGACGTATAGCGTTACCGCACTCGCGAGCGTTGTGTTGTTGATTGCGGTTCTGCAGAGAGATGCGCGATTGCTGCGTTTTCCGCCGTTCACGTGGCTGGTGTACCTCGGTCGCATCTCTTACGGGTTGTATGTTTTTCACCTGCTTGCGATCGCGCTCGTCGGACAGGTCATGTTCATCCCGCTCCTCGGGATCCAGGTAAACTTTGAGCTTCGCCTGCTCATGTCGTTGCTGTTGACGATATTGTTTGCATCTGTGTCTTACACATTGCTGGAGCAACCGTTCCTTAAATTCAAAGAGCGGTTCAGCGTCAACCGCATAGAAGCCGAGAGAGAAGAGCGAGTACCGCTGAAGTCTCGTCTTCTGGAATTTCTTTATAACGACTTCAATGGCTTACGTCGCCCCCGACGAGGCCGTTTACCTCTCTGATTCTCCCGCCGTTTGGCCGCAGGCTCGGGGGCTGGTGTATACTCCTCGCCCCGATTCTTCGCGAAAACACCATGAGTTCAAAATCTGTAAAAGGCGTGGAGACGTCTATGGCAAACGTGAGCGCCGATCCGATAGGTGACTTTTACACAAGTCATCCTTACCCGCCGCCGTTGGAAAATCTCGATCGTGCTCGTGACATGTGGCAGGACGTGAATGTCCATCGTGCAGAGCACCACCTATTTTGGCCGCATAAGGAATATCGCGCGGACATCGACGTCCTTGTCGCCGGATGTGGAACGTGGCAAGCGGCGAAGTATGCGCTCTGTCATCCCGATGCGCGTGTGGTTGCGATCGATATCAGCCGTACGAGCCTGGATCACACCGAGAAGCTGAAGCAAAAGTACGATATGACCAATCTCGAGATCCGGCAGTTGCCGATCGAGAATGCGCAGAGCCTGGACCGACAGTTCGACATGATCATCAGCACCGGCGTGCTGCATCATCTTGTGGATCCGGACGCGGGTTTACAGTCGCTTCGCCCGCTGTTGAAGCCGGATGGTGCGATGTACCTGATGTTGTACGGGCGTTATGGTCGCACGGGCGTTTTGATGCTTCAGGAGTACTGCCGCCGGCTCGGTATCGGAACGTCGGAACAGGAGATTAAGGATCTCACGGCGACGTTGTCAGTGTTGCCTCAACATCATCCGTTGGTGTTGATGATGCGCGGCTCGAGGGATGCTTTGAATGCAGAGAATCTTGTTGATGCGGTGCTGAACCCGCGCGACCGCGTGTACTCAGTGCCTGAACTGTTTGACTTTATCGAACGCAACGATTTGCTGTTGACCCGCTGGTACTGGCAGGCACCCTACTCGCCTCGCTGCGGACAGATCGTGCAGACGCCACATGCTGCTCGACTGCTTGCACTTTCGGAGCGTGACCAGTACGCGCAGATGGAGTTGTGGCGAGGTATGATCGTCAACCACGATATCGTGGTCCATCCGAATGGTGGTGATAAAGATCGTGTGAAGGTTCGTTTCGACGACGAGCGTTACCTGAGGTATGTGCCGATTCGTCGTGCCTGGACGATGTGCGTCCAGAACGATCTTCCGCCCGGCGCGGCGGGCGTGCTGTTGAATCAAACTAACTTGTTCCCCGACATCTATCTTCCAGTCAACGCTCTGGAGAAGCGGATCTATGAGGCGATCGACGGCCGTCGCAGCATTTCGCAGATCGTGGAGCACGTCGGAGACACCGCCGCTCCCGTCGCCCCGGCCTTCTTCGAAAAACTCTGGTGGTACGATCAGACCGTCTTCGACACATCTCAGGCGAATTAAAAAAAATCTGCGTCATCCGCGTTATCCGCGGCCAAAAAGTGAATTCAACTCGCGATAGGGCACGGCATCTTCCGCAAAAGTGAAGGTGCCGTGCTCGCGCATTTCGCGGGCAGCGCGGAGGAAACTTCCGAAGGCGCAGCGTGCGAGTCCACTCCCAACGCTGATGCGCTTCACTCCAATTGCCGCAAGGTCCGCAAGACTTATCTCTACGCCTTTCAAACCCATCAAAACATTCACCGGGCGGTCCACAGACGATACGACGGCCGCGATGTCGTCTTTGCTCGCGAGGCCCGGCGCGTAAAGAACGTCGGCGCCCGCTTCCTGGTACATCTGCAACCGCTCGATCGTGTTTTTCAAATCAGGGTTTCCGACGAGATAGTTTTCCGCACGCGCCGTTAACATGAACGGAAACGGAAGACCCTGGACCACTTCAGCCGCTGCGCGAATCCGCTCGACGGCAAGTTTGAGTTCATAGATCGGATCGCCGGCGCGGCCGGTTGCATCTTCGATCGAACCACCGACCGCTCCCGTTGCAGCTGCTAACCTGATCGTTTCTGCCACTGTTTCCGGATCGTCTCCAAAGCCGTTCTCGAGATCGATGCTGACCGGCAGGTCGGTTGCGGCGTCCAGTGCCGCGGCGTGTGCGAGTGTCGCATCGCGACCGACCTCGTTATCTGATTTCCCGAGTGAAAAAGCGTAACCGGCGCTGCTCGTAGCCAGTGCTTCAAAGCCGAGATGGGCCAGTAGTCGCGCGGTGCCGGCGTCCCACGGATTGGGAATGATGAACGTGCCGGGCCGCTGGTGAAGTTCGGCGAAGGCCGCGCCTTTTTGATCCTGAGTTAACATGCTATTTCTCCAGGTACACTAACGTTTCGACACGTAGATCTTGTAAATTCTGTCAATCCTGTCTAACCAGTTCAATGGAGGCCCAGACAATTGAGCAAAAAAGTTTCAAGACGGACATTTGCGAAAGTTGCGGGCGTGGCTGCGCTCGCCTCTGCTACTGAGTTGCCCTCGATGGGCTCCAACACTGCTCCGCAAAACCGCGCGGTGATCGCGAACAACAGCGGACGCGACTTCCCGAAAGGTTTTATCTGGGGCACGGCAACCGCCTCTTATCAAGTCGAAGGCGCTGTCAAAGAAGACGGTCGCGGACCTTCGATCTGGGACACTTTTTCGCACACACCAGGCAAGGTCATAAACAACGCGAACGCCGACGTCGCAAACGACCACTATCATCTTTATAAAACCGACGTCCAGTTGATGAAAGCCCTCGGCGCGAAAGCCTACCGCTTCTCAATCGCATGGCCGCGCGTGTTTCCAAACGGCGATGGACCACCGAACCCGAAAGGTCTCGACTTCTATAACCGCCTCGTCGATGAACTGCTCGCCAACGACATACAGCCTTACGCGACACTTTATCACTGGGACCTGCCGCAGTCGTTGCAGGATCGTTTCGGCGGCTGGGAAGGTCGCGAGACTTCGAAGGCTTTCGCCGACTACGCTGGTTACGTTGCGGCACGACTTACGGATCGCGTGAAGCACATCTTCACCATTAACGAGTTCGGCGCTTTCATCGAGGTCGGTTACCGCTGGGGCATACACGCGCCCGGCCTGAAACTCTCCGGCTTGCGTTTGAATCAAACGCGCCATCACGCCGTGTTGGGCCATGGACTTGCCGTCCAGGCCATTCGCGCGAGTGCGAAGCCCGGCACGAAGATCGGTCTTGCGGAAAACATCACTATTCCGGTTCCTGTGGTTGAAACGCCTGCGCACATCGCTGCCTCGGAACGCGCGATGCGCGAGATGAATGCGCAGTATCTCACCGTCATCATGGAAGGGAAGTACACTGACTGGTACTTGAAATCCGCAGGTGCCGATGCTCCGAAGTTCACGCCCGACGACTTGAAGGCTATTTCGAGCCCGCTGGATTTCGTCGGTGTGAACATCTACACGGGACAGTTTGTCAAAGCCGACGAATCTTCACCGACCGGTTACAAGCACTTGTCGCTTCCAAAATCGTTTCCGCACGCGTCGTCGTTCTGGCTCTTCGTCATGCCTGATTCGCTTTACTGGGGACCGCGACACGTCGCGAAGCTCTGGGGCGTGAAAGAGCTTTACATCACCGAGAACGGATGCTCGGCCGCGGACGAACCGGCAGACGACGGGCGCGTTTACGATACGGATCGCGTGACGTACTTGCGCAGTTACCTCACGCAGTTACGTCGTGCGACTGCTGACAACGTACCTGTGCGCGGGTATTTTCTGTGGAGTTTGATGGACAACTTCGAGTGGGCCGACGGTTTTACCAATCGTTTCGGCATTCACTACGTCGACTACGCAACGCAAAAACGCACGCCGAAGCTGAGTGCTGATTTCTACCGCGAGGTCATCGCACGCAACGCGATCGTGTGATTGTATTTTTACGAACCGAGTGAAAGGGGAGTTTATGCCAACGAGAAGAGCAGAAGCAGAGTGGAAAGGGAATTTGGCTGAGGGTGGTGGAAGTCTGAAACTTGAAAGTGGCGCGTTTGAAGGTCCGTATTCGTTCAAGTCGCGATTCGAAGAAGGCCAATCGGCAACGAATCCGGAAGAGTTGATAGGAGCTGCGCATGCGGGTTGTTTCACGATGGCGTTGGCGGCGCAGCTTTCTCGCGAACGAATAACGCCGACGCGGATTCACACGGATGCAAAAGTGAAACTCGAAAAGGTTGGAGAAGCGTTTACGATCACGCGGATCGATCTTGAAACTGAAGCCGAGATTCCAGGCATCGACGACGCCACTTTTCAACGATACGCGAACGACGCGAAACAGAATTGTCCCGTGTCGAAGGCGCTTGCCGGAACGGAGATTCATTTGACCGCGAAGCTGCTGTGAACAGAGGAGTCAAATCATGACGTCCGTAACCGTGACTAGCCTGAGCTTCGGACTGATTGGCCTTCTTTTTATCGGTCTGAGCATTCCGCTCATGCAGGGCCGCGTACCGCCGAATCGATTCTACGGCTTTCGCACGCGCAAAACGCTGAGCGACCCGAAGATCTGGTATGAAGTGAATCGCATTTCAGGAAACGATCTGTTCCTGGGCGGCGCCGTGATCACGATCAGTTCGATCATCATGTTGTTGATTGCTCAGCAGTGGAGCCGTGAACAGGTTGTAGTAACGCTGATGTTAATCACGATCTTTGCTGTTAGTGGCGGAGTATTGCACACCTACATTCTCTTGAGGCGAATGTAGCCTGCGAAGCAGGCGGAAGCGTAAAGCCTGGGGCGTAAGCCCCAGGATCAGATCACAAAAGACACTCCGGAGCCCGTGAAACGGGGGGAAAGCGTGACGGGCTTTCGCCCGCTATCGCGGGCTCCGG
>DASTQB010000300.1:0-15309 GCA_035761985.1 Pyrinomonadaceae bacterium | reverse complement strand
ACCATCAACCTGCTGAACTCCTTCTGGATCGAAAAGCCTGTCAGAAAGTTGAACAAGTCGGTCGCATCATCGCCGATAACCGAATCGCTGGTTAACAACCCGATGTCTGTGTACAACCGCGACGTAGTAGGGTTGTAATTGCCTGTCGCGATGTGTGTATAAGTTCGAAGACCGTCGTCCTCGCGCCTGACAACGAGCGTCACTTTACTGTGCGTCTTCAGCCCCACCAATCCATAGACCACGTGAACACCGGATTCAGCAAGCACCTTGGCCCACTCAATATTGTGCTCTTCATCGAATCGCGCTTTGATCTCGACAACCGCCGTCACCTGTTTGCCAAGCTCGCTCGCTTCGATCAGCGCCGCGGGAATCGGAGACTTCTGCCCCGTCCGGTAGAGACACATCTTGATTGCCACTACCTTCGGATCCTGCGCTGCTCCATGAATAAAATCCACAATTGTTGCGAACGACGTGTACGGGTGATGCAGCAGCACATCCTGCTTCTTCAGAGCGTCGAAGATCGTTTCCCTGTTTCGCAGGGCCACAGGCACAAACGCCTTGAGCGGTTTGTCCTTCAACTCCGGCTTCGGCAGACCATAAAGCTCCATCAGGTCCTGCACGTCGAGCAGCCCGCCGATCTTGTAAACATCGTCCGCCTGAAGACCCAGCGATTTAGTCAGATACTGGACCATCTCCGCAGGCATCGACTCCGACACTTCCAAACGTACCGGCAAACCAAAACGCCGTTCGCGCAACGACTCTTTTATAACCGCGAGCAGATCGGCGGCCTTGTCGTCGCGGATCTCGACGTCGGCATCGCGCGTTACGCGAAACAGGTGTCCCTTACTCAGGTTCATTCGCGGGAACACGGCGTGGATGTTTGCTTCGATCACCTCCTCGGCAAGCGCAAACTTCAACTGCCCCGGAGTCACCGGAATCAATCGCGGCACGACTGGCGGCACTTTTATTCGTACAAACCTGATGTCGTTTCCAACCGGCAATCCCGCGAGTGTGTCTTCGGGATTACCTTCCATCATGAGACCGATATTCAGGCTCAGGTTTGAGATGTAAGGAAAAGGCCGGGCCGGATCGACAGCCTGCGGAGTCAACACGAGAAAGATGTTCTTCGTGAAATACTCGGCAAGGCTGCGCTTCTCATCGTCCGAAAGCGAGCTGTAAGGGGCGATGATGATCCCGTGCGATTCGAGCTCGGGAATCACTTCAGTGTGCAGGCAACGTGATTGCTCCTCGAGGAGCGGGATCACGCGGTTGCGAATAACGGTGAGTTGTTCGGGAGGAGTCAGCTCGCCCGGCATCGGTCCAATATCTTCAATGTCGAGCATCTCCTTGATACCGGAAACGCGCACCATGAAAAACTCGTCGAGGTTGGACGAAAACACCGAGAGGAACTTCACCTTCTCGAGGACCGGCGTCGTCTTGTCAGTCGCTTCTTCGAGCACTCGCCTGAAGAATTCCAACTGGCATAGATCGCGGTTGAGGACAGACCACGCAAAAAAACGTTTCGGCTTCGAGTCGGGCCGGGCCGGTGAATCAGGTTGCATTAAGTTGGTTACCCTGTGATCGTGAATTTAGTTTGAGCAGCGTGCATCGATAATCATGCGCGCCTTACGCTCGAATTCCGCAGTCCACTCCGCCGGTGGACGATCGCGCTCCCAGTTCCGCGAAGCACGAAACACTCTCGTTATCGTCTGGTCTCGTTTTTCTGCTTCGAGTAGTCGTTCAAGTCCGTCCGCAAGCAGCTTGCGGCCGGCCTCGCTGATCTCAGTGTCGCCGACGCTCTTGGCTGTGGTCCTGCACGTTCCACCACTCACTTCGATCGGATCTTTGCGACGCCAGACATCGAGTCGTGCTTTCTTCTCGCTCGAACTTGAATGTCCGAAAGTCGATCCCATATCGCTGACGTAGAAAACCGCCTGGCCCGGTTCGCATGTGCGGCCGTTGGCATTCTTATTCGACTTGAGGCAGGCGAGTTTGTGATTGTCAGTCTTTGTGTCGCCGTGGTCTATGAATGCGAGCCAGAGCTTGAAGGCATCGATCTCCGCGCGTGGCGCGCCGTTCTCGAGCAGCTTATGAAGCGTCTCTGCAAGCGGCGCGGCGTCTTTGTGGTTGCACTTCACGTCGATGCCTTTAGCTAAGGGAAGCTCGATGCCCGCCGCAGGTTGCGACGGCGAGAAACGCGCGCCCTGAAAGCTCCGCGTCAGGCTCTTCTCGCAGTCGGGACAAATCACATCCGCTACCCATTCATCATCGGCGAAAAAGCCGAGCGCTTTGGCGAAACGCGACGAAAGAAACTCGCCGTAGATCTCGCCGTTTCTCATGTTGAGCGCCTGGCCCTTGAAGTGTGGTTTCACCTTGTAACGGATCAGCTCGCCGTGTTCGTCAGTGACTCCGGGAACTGAACAATGAAACTTCGGCGTGGTGCCCGCGCCGGGCGTCTCGTCTTTGTTAGCGACGCAGTTGATCGGCTTACCGCGGCCTTCCGAATCAACTTCGGGAGCGCCGCGTCGTGGTCCATTAGCTGGATTGTAGCCAAGCACCGGATCGTAACCGGGATCCGGTGCTTGCCAGACTTTGGCTGTCTGCTCCGCACGTTGTCGCTCTTCGGCGGTGTAGCAGTTCTGTTGTGCGTGAACCGCCGGAGCTAAAAGAAGCGACGCGAGGAAAATTGTTGCAGAGGTGATCCACTTGCGCGGCGAAATCTGGTGCATTGTTTTCCTGGTGAAAGCAGCGTTCATTTTTATAGGTCCTATAGGCCCTATAGGTCCTATTCGACCTATTTTTACTGGCGACTCGTGCTGACTTCCCTTCCCGGTTTCAAGTTCACGAGCTCGTTGATGCGTTTGCGAACGGCGTCCGACAGCATACGAACCTGGTCTGGCGTATAGTTCGCGGCGCGAAACGCGTCCTGAATTTGAGCATCGCTGAGGCGCGAGAGCAACCCGCCAATCCAGCGCGCGTCTTCAATCGTGATGTCGCGCATCATCTCGCCGTTTTTGCCGTCGTAGTCCAAACGGACGATGTTGCCTTCAACTGCCCTGATGAACTTGTCGTTTACGTAGTCTTCAGGTTCGTTACGGCTGCCTTTGACTTTCTTGAACCGTGCAACCGGACCGTTTTGACCGCCCGTCTTTCCAAACGTCGTTCCCAGATCGCTGACGATGTAGTGCAACTCGGTACGATCACCGTTCTTAACGGCGATGATTTTGTTGTTCTCGTCTTTAAGATCCCAGTTTTCCATCAGGGCCATCAGCACTTTCAGTCCCTGCAACTCGCGTTTGCCGGTGAATGGATTGCTGGTCCACATCCATTCGTCAAAGCGCTCGACACTCTCCGGCCGTGCTTCGAGGCGAACGTTTTCAAACGTTCCTTTGCCTTCGATCGTGAGACTCGGCACGAGGTAGTTGATCTCGGTGACGTAACCAGCGGCCCAGACCAGACGCACGGCCGCAGTTTCGCTCTGTGCCTCTTTGCCGAGCTTCGCTACCCAGACGCGACCCTGTGCATCCTTCACGCGATACTTTTTCGAATAGCCGCCCTTCTCTTCTTTAATAAAGGTGACTTTACTAACGTCGGGCTTCATCGCTTCGCCGCCGGGCCCGATCAGAAGGTTGCGCGACGTGATGTCGGTTGGTTCCGTCCAAAGGACCGCAGTGCCCGCGGGCATCACCTTCTTTGCCTTCTTGTCCTTGTTGTCTTCTTTATCCTGCGCAATCGCGCCAAATGAAACGCTCAGCAAGAGCAGGATCGAAAATAGGAGAGTTAAATTAGTTCTGTGTCTCATGTATTTACCCCTTTCATGGTCTTGCGGATTATATGACTTCACGGGATGAACGTGGTAATCCTGTCTCATTTCATTTTAATTTCCACCACAATACGCTATTTTGCACAGCAAAGGAGATACTCCACGTGCGCTTCAAACTTCTGCTGGTCGTTACGCTAGTTATCTCTGTCCAAACCGTCGTTGCTCAAACCAAGCCGGGGAAACCACGAGCGCGCGATCTCGGGATTCCTTTCCAGGGCACGCCGGCGACGTTGAATGCGATTACCGATGTCGCCGGAGTCGAGGTCGGGCAGGTCACGCTGATTTCGGGCGAAGGAAAGCTCGTACCCGGCAAAGGTCCTGTGCGAACAGGTGTAACGGCCGTGCTGACACGCGGCAGGGACTCTACGGATCAGGTGTTCGGCGCCTGGTTTACCTTAAACGGCAACGGCGAGATGACGGGCACTACGTGGGTAGAGGAATCGGGCTTCATCGAGGGGCCGATCATGATCACCAACACTCACAGTGTCGGCACTGTGCGTGATGCGGTGATAGCGTGGCAGATGAGAAAGCAGGGTAAGACGTTTCAACCGTGGTCGCTGCCGATCGTGGCGGAAACGTGGGACGGCTTTCTGAACGACATCAACGGTTTTCACGTCAAGCCAGAACATGTTTCGCAGGCGTTGGACCAGGCGAGTGCCGGCCCCGTTGCAGAAGGCAATGTCGGCGGCGGGACAGGAATGGTCGTGCACCAGTTCAAAGGAGGCATAGGCACTTCGTCCCGCAAGATACAGATCGGCAGCGCGAGTTATACAGTTGGGGTGCTGGTGCAGGCGAACTATGGCGGCCGTAGCGATTTGACGATTGCCGGTGTGCCCGTGGGCCGCGAGATTACTGATCTGATGCCGGCCCAAGGCACGGCTGATACGGGTTCGATCATCGTCGTGGTTGCGACGGATACGCCGCTGCTCCCGCATCAATTGAAGCGCGTGGTGAAACGTGCGGCACTCGGCATCGCGAAGAACGGAGGCATTGGAGGGAATTCATCCGGCGACATCTTTATCGCGTTCTCGACTGCGAATGCAGGTGCGGGGAAGGAAACGAATGTAACGCCGGTGAAGATGCTGCCAAACGATCAGATCAATCCGGTGTTTCTGGCGACGGTGCAAGCGACTGAAGAGGCGATTATCAATGCGATGATTGCTGCGGAGACTATGACGGGCGTCGATGGGAACACGGTTCATGCGATCCCGCACGATCGTTTGAAGCAGGTGATGCGGAAATACAACCGACTGAAATAGGGCCTATAGGACCGATAAGACCTATACGTCCTATAAAGAATAGGTCCTATACGTCCTATAGGTCCTATACGTCCTATAGGTCCTATAGGTCCTATACGTCCTATTTCCTCGGCAGGCTCTGCAGAAATTCCGCCAGGTGCCGGTTAAACGCAACCGGATCTTCAAGCATCGGATAGTGCCCAAGCCCTTCCATCACCACCACATTAAACTGCGGCGCATATTTCCGATTCACCGTTAAATTGGTCGGCCTCAGGTTCGCATTAATCGCCCGAATCGGCACCTTCACCTCGCGAAGCGCAGGCGCAGCATCGTAACTGAAGATCGCCTTCAGGATCGTGATCGCCGGTTCCGGCGGACGCGCCGTGGTCTCAGCGATGATGCGGGCCTTAACCGCCTCCGGCGTCTTTGGCCCAAAGAAAAACTGGTTCAGAAAACCCGTTACCGCGGGCTTGTAATCAGCCTGAAGCTGTTTCACCACCGCATCAAGCTGCTCGGGAGGCACTTTCGCTTCAACATCGTGCAACGTGTCAACCGGCGCCAACCCAACCACGCGATCCGGCATTCGACGAGCAGCTTCAAGCGTTATCGGACCACCCATCGAACTGCCCACCAGCACCACTCGCTTCAGGTCCAGCTTCGTGACGACTGTCTTAACATCTTCTGCATAACTCTCGATGGACCAGCTTTTCCGGTCCTGCCCAGATTTACCGTGACCCGGAAGATCGATGGTTACAACGCGATACTTTTTCGAGAACTCCGGAACCTGGTTTTTCCAGAGACTACGATCGCAGCTCCAGCAATGAACAAACACGAGCGCCGTATCCCCGGTTCCCTGCACCGAGTAGTAAATCGGAACTCCGTCAGACGCGGGCACAACGGCATCGGGATCTCTCGCGGCTTGAACCGCCGGAAAAGCGAAAGTCAGGAGTAGAAGAAGAGTAATAAACATGCGACACCTCTGGTTTACCTGTGATTATCGTGTCGATCCTGTATCACATTAAACGGTCACTCTCAATCTCACCGGTGTCGAGATCCTTCCGGCGCACCGGTTCAGCGACGCGAGGTTCAGTCTTCGTGACCAGCAGTTCGGTGGTGCCTTCGGTGATCGACACTCGAGCAGGTGCGGATGGTAAAGCGGTCGTGACAGACGCGCTGACGCGCGCGGGAGTGCTGGTGGCTACAGTCGTCACGGCCTTCGAATTGAGCGTGCGGTGGAGTTGCCACACGCCTTGAAGTAATAGGAAAAGCGCATAGCTACCAAAGGCGAGTGCAACCCACAAGAGCGCTCCGAAAACCTTCTGCGACGTAAACGCGTACGCCAAACCCGCCGTGAGCACTGTAACGAACATCGCCATCAGTCCGCCGACGATGTTGTGAAAGCTTCCGCGCGCTCCTCTTGTCAAACGCAGCACTTCGAGCTCGGGAACATCAAACACCAGCGGAGCACCGCAGCGGCGGCAAAAGTGCGACTCGTCCGTCACCTGAGTGCCACAGGAGCGGCACGACGAAATCGCCAGACGTTCTGTGGCGAGCGCGGCGACGGCTTCTGCTTCGCGCGCAAGCGTCTGGTGATCGCCCTTCGTCATGCGCATGTAACTCTTTACTTCGTAGTTGAACGTCGCGAGAACTGAAACATCGTTCGTTTGCTTCAAACCGATCCTGAGGGTAGTCGGATAATCCAGTACGTTGAGCGAGCAATCGAAACGCGCCGCGGCTTCCCTGCCGCGTTTCGCATAAATCGGCTGGTCTCCGATCACTTTGTAACCCACCTGCTGCAGGGCCTCGACCAGGCGGCTGCGCACACTCGCAATGTCGCCGGGAATCGCCAGGGTCACATCATGGTCGCTAACCGTGGTTTCGCCTGACATGAAATCTGTGCTCATACGATTTGTTCCTGCCCTGTTAAGTGTTGAGACTTGACCTTAGTACGATGTGAAGTCGCCGCTGGTTTCCACTCAATAGGCTGCAAACGCATCGTCGGGATAACAGTAAAGCCAGCGCTCGCTGGTTTCGGCCGAGGCGATGACAGGATGTCCGCTGGCGTTGGCATGCTTCGTCGCGTGGCGGTTTGGGGAGCTATCGCAGCACCTCGTGGTGCCACACGTCTGGCAGGTGCGCAAGTGAACCCACACAGCTCCGATCTTCACGCACTCGTCACACTGGCGAACCTTCGGGCGTTTAATCTCGTCAACTTCATCGATGTGTTTACAAGTTTGCTCGCTCATGACGCCCATTATAGGTCTTATCCCACCGGAATGACCTATTGCCTGAGTTTGCGATCGGGTGAATAATCCACACATGCGCAACCCTGCTGGGCCATTCACTGGTTTACTACTCGTGTTGCTGCTCAGCAGTTGCGAACCCGTTTCCACTGTTCCCTCCATCAAGATCCTGGACGTGCCACCTGCTGCGAAAGGCGGTGTAATCGACCTCGATACGATCAGCGGCAGCGTCGCAAACGCCCGCAGCGACCATCGAATCGTTCTTTATGCACGCAGCGGAATATGGTACGTGCAGCCGTGGGCCGATCAGCCGTTTACAACGATCAATCCCGATTCAACGTGGACCAGCCAAACGCACCTCGGCACTGAATACGCCGCACTCCTCGTCGAACCAGGGTTTGTGCCGCCGTCCTCGCCTTTCGACTTGCCTGAAGTTGGCAACGGTGTCGTTGCTGTGACAGTCGTGGAAGGAACACCGCCATTCTGGCGGACGTGGTGGTTCCTGATCGCAGTGGCCCTGGCACTCATCGCGGCGTTGTTCGCGTTCTATCGCTGGCGAGTGCATCAGGTCAGCAAGCAGCTCAACGTCCGTTTCGAAGCACGACTCGCCGAACGCACACGCATCGCACAAGATCTACACGACACGTTATTGCAGGGTCTTGTTAGTGCGTCGATGCAGTTGCACGTCGCAAACGATCGGCTCACGGACGATTCACCTGCGAAACCGATCGTGGGTCGAGTGATGCAGATGATGGGACAGGTGATCGAGGAAGGTCGTGATGCTGTTCGCGGTCTTCGTGCAACGAGCGGTAACACAGATGATCTCGAAACTGCGTTCTCGCACATCGGCCAGGAGTTCGCAAATGAACATTTGAAAGACTATCGCATCGTCGTGGAAGGCACGCCGCGGCAGTTGCATCCACTCATCCGCGACGAAGCTTATCGCATCGTGCGTGAGGCGCTTACGAATGCTTTCCGGCATGCGAAGGCGAACAAGATCGAAGTTGAACTTGAATACGCGACGAAACATTTGCGAATCATCGTGCGTGACGACGGCTTAGGCATCGATTCAAACGTGCTGCAACAAGGTCGAGACGGGCACTGGGGATTGCGGGGAATGCGTGAACGTGCGGAGAGTATCGGCGCGCGGTTCAAAGTATGGAGTCGCACTCAAACGGGAACCGAAGTAGAGTTGTCGATTCCCGGGCACATAGCATTCGTTTCTGCGAATGATTCGCGTGGGAAGTGGTTCAGCAGGTTTCGGCGGAACGGAAAAGAACGTGCTTCGCAAGAAAGGAAAACAACAGAATGAGCAGCGAGTCGCCGATCAGAGTTTTTAGTGTGGACGATCATCCGTTGCTGCGTGAAGGTATCAGCGCACTCGTCAATAACCAGCCCGACATGGTCCTCGTCGGCGAAGCAGCGACCGGCGGTGAAGCTATTCAACTTTTCCGAAAGCACCAGCCTGACGTGACGTTGATGGATCTGAGACTGCCTGACATCAGCGGTATCGACACGTTGATCGCCATCCGCGCAGAATTTCCAGAAGCGCGCGTCATCATGCTTACGACGTTCGAAGGCGACGTCGAGATCCAGCGCGCGTTACAGGCGGGAGCACGTGGTTACATGCTCAAGAACATGCCGCCATCGGAGTTGCTCGACGTCATTCGCCAGGTCCATGCAGGCAAGAAACGGATTCCGGCGGCTGTAGCCTCGCAGCTCGCGGAGCACATGACTGATGAGAACCTCACGGAACGTGAGATTGAAGTGCTCAAAGAAGTGGCCAACGGAAATCGCAATAAGATCATCGCCGAGAAGCTCTTCATCTCTGAAGAGACGGTGAAGGTACACGTCAAGCACATCATGGAAAAGCTTGGGGCTTCGGATCGAACGCAGGCCGTCGCGATCGGCATCCGTCGCGGCATCATCCAGCTTTAACGGCTGTCGAGGCCCTAACACGAAAGAGGTATGCAAAGTTACCTGCATCGCTGGATTCGGACGGCGTTCAGAGCAGCTAGACTCGCAGTCGTCGGTATTTCCATGTTGAAGGTACAAAAGCTCTGCAAAAGTTCTTCTCGGCGTTTCCCAGCGGCTCACCGGGCCTTGGCCTTCTTCTGCTGCGGGCACTCGTTGCTCTCACATTGATCGCACAAAGCGTGGGCCATCTCCGTTCGGCAGAACTCAACCTGCCGAACGCGACGTTTGCTGCCTCGTTAGTGATCGTCGGCACGTGTCTGTTCGTCGGCTTTCTGACTCCGATCGTTGCGGTTGTTATCGGCGTGGGCGCCGTTGCGTTTGGGATGTTCTTCGCACTCAATTACATCGTACTGGCGATCATCATTCTCGCCGCTGCGATCGCACTACTCGGACCAGGCGGCTACTCGGTCGACGCCCGCCTGTTCGGACACCGCGAGATCCTGATCCAGCACAGAAACGAGCGATAAGTGATTAGTTGGGCCGGGCGATGTTGCGGTTCATCTGCACGATCAGTTCCTGCGAAACGATGCGTGTGAGTAAAGGCTGGGAACTGTTAAGGAAAAAATGATCGCCCGGCAGCATCTGCGCGCGAAAGCCGGCGCTGGTGTGCTCGCCCCAACCTTCCACTTTCTCGCGCGTAACCATGTCGTCCTTTAAACCACCAAACGCACGAATCGGACATTCGAGTGGCGGCCCAGGAACGTACTCGTAGGTTTGTGAGGTCTTGAAGTCGGCGCGAATGATCGGAAGCATGAGTTGCATCAACTCCTTGTTGTCGAGCACTTCGGGCGGCGTGCCCTGTAACTCTCGCAGCTCGGCGATAAACTCCGGCTCCGGTAAGTCGTACGTCACTTTGTCGATCGCCCTCATGTGAGGAGCAGTGCAACCGGAAACAAATAGACCGACCGGCCCGGGACGTTGTTCTCGTTGAAGACGGCGCGCAAACTCGTAACTCACAAGCGCGCCCATGCTGTGACCGAAGAAAGCGAACGGTTTGTTCAGAAGCGGTTTGAGATCGTCGTAAGAACTGTCCACCATCTCCTCAACGTGTTCGTTCAAACGTTCGGCAAGCCGGCTTCCTCTGCCCGGATACTGGATCGCGCAGACTTCAATTTCAGCCGGCAGGTAGTTGGGCCAGGTGCGAAAGATCGCCGCTGTACCTCCCGCATAAGGAAAGCAGAACAGACGAGCGCGTGAGTGAGGATTAGGCTTCGGGTAAATGACGCACGACTTTACCTGCGGCTGAGTGGGCATTGATGTTACTCGTTCGATCCGGCCATCTTCTTTCTGAGACTCAGCGGGCGCATGTCCGTCCAGACCTCTTTTATATAGGCCAGGCATTCGGCCTTAGTGCCGGTTTTGCCTGCGTCGTTCCAGCCAAGTGCATTCTCGCGATCGGCGGGCCAGATTGAATATTGTTCTTCGTGGTTTACGACAACCTTGTAGATGGTAGTGTCTTCTGCATCGTCTGCCATTGATTCTGATCCTCCAGAACAGTGTTTAATTCAGCATGCGAGGTGCCGCATGATAGTAGCGATCACCGTGGCCGATGACAATGGCCTTTTGTAGCCAGCACCGCGACGCCTAGTCTCTTAAGAAGTGGTTCAACTCGTCGTGGATGATACGAAAACATTCACACGCCCTCGCTTCGAGTTGCGCGCGATCGAGGATGACGATCTTGCCGCGACTGTATCGAATCAAGCCTGCCCGCTGGAGTGAGCCCGCTGCCATCGTCACTCCCGTGCGCGGCACACCGAGCGCATGCGAGATGATCTCCTGCGTGAGATTCAGGTTGTTGGTGTTCAGTCGATCCTGGGCCATCAACAGCCAGCGGCTAAGTGCTTCTTCGAGCGTGTGAAACCGGTGGCAGAGAGATGATTGCGAGATCTCGGTAATTAGTACATTCAGATAACGCAGCATCAAATCCTGAAGCGCGCCGCCTCTGTCAAACTCTGCCTGCAGGTCTTCCGCCCTGATGCGCAACGCTTCAGCCTCAATCTGCACGGTGACTTCGTACGGAAAAATCCGGTTCTTCAAAATTATGGGCAGGCCCACCATTCCTTCGTTGCCCACCATCGCAACCTCGACTGTCGATCCGGTTTCAGTTGAAGAGAGCAGCGAGAGTAAGCCGCTGTTCAGAAAGTAACAATCTCGAATTGTGTCGCCGGTAATGTAAACCACTTCACCTCTTTCGAGGTTTACAGGCGTCAGATGCGACAGTAACCGTTCGAAATCGCGATGAGGAAGAGATGCGAGAATTCTGTTTTCGATAGCGACCTGTTTCAAAACCGCAACCATAGATCATTCCCCCGGAACGAATGAGTTCAAACGTTTTTTTCTGGGCTTAATCAGAACCGAGACGGAAAGTGTTTAGGGAGGACGTGCTGCGGAGTATGGTAGTTTTCGAATTGTCTGTCAACAGACTTGTGACGAGATTTTCTTGCGGAACGATGGTCAATTCCCCGAAAAAAGATTGTGGTCGCAGGATTACATGATTGAACATGTTTACATGATCGCGGTTGCTTATTGGCTCTGGCGGAGGGCGTCGAGCAACGACGGGGACCAAAGTGCCAGGGGCTCCTCGGCGGTGCGATTATGTTTTGCCGCTGCTTCGTTGTAGGTTGAAAACAACTGGCGCTGATCGCAAAAAACTTCCATCAACTTTGCGCGCCCGAATGTCTTCTCTATCAACACAGACATCTGCCATCCCACCGTGTACCACGGTCCTTGAGTGCCGAAGAATGAAAATCCCGTGGACTGAACCTGCTCGTCCGTTAACTTCTTCTCCAGCACGTCAATCAAAAACTTCTCCACTTTCTTTAGATCGGCGTTGAAGTTTGCAACGTCTTTGTCCCATTGTGCGCGCTCGCCGGCGTCACTCACCGCGTGCGGATGAACATCTGGACCACCGGCAGCAGCGAGCATCGCGAATCCCTCACCGAACGCGCCAGTCCACCTAAGTGCGGTCTGCGCGTTAGGTGATAGTTTGGCGATCTCGGCTGAAACTTCATGGCGCGGACAACTCGTGCCGTAGCCGATGTGATGAAGTTCGTGAGCGAGCGTGTTTTCAATCTTGCTCGCACTCTTCGATGGATCAAGATACAGAAAGATCGCCGGATCGGTCTTTACTTCGAAAACGAAGCTATTCTCGCGCGGCTTGATGACCGGATAAATCTTCGCCCTGATGTATGCGTCTTTTGGCAGGTAAGCCAGTGCAAACCGCACGGCGCGCGTGATGTCTGCACGTTTCCATTGCTCGAGTGTGTCTTTCAGAGCCTGTGCACGTGCGGCGAGTTGCTCGGAAAGGACGAAGGTTTTGAAGTCGCTGTCCTCGAACGAACGCTGCATCGAGGTCTCGCGTTTCTTCAGCCGGGTGTATCCTTCACTTTGAAAAACGCGCTGCCAGTCGGCATCTGTAACCGGCTGGCTCGCCTTCGTTTTCTCAAAGATCGCAAGCACGGCTTCGGCTTCGTCTGTGACGATACTTACGTTTACTGCCGAAGTTTGTGCGGATACGGATCCGGCCACACCCAAAATAATGATCGCGGTCAGAAGAACATTGAAGATTCTCATGTTGATTACACGCGCCTTCTTATCACCGATTGAGGCCCATTCATCACATCCTTTATCACAAAACACCGCCGAACGGTGTTTTTAATCAAGAGGTGAAAACATGCCGAACTCGACTCGACGAACGTTTCTCCAACACACCGTTACCGGCCTCGCAGCCCTGGGCGTCTCCGGACTGGTCCTGCGTTCGGATGCCCGGCCGACGCAGGAAATCAGCCGTGATCCGAACCGCATACTGATCCAGATGGGACCAGCGCAGTCGGAACCGATCACGCACAAGGGTGAACTGAAGAAAGTTACGCCGCAGCCGTATGGACCATTCTACCGGCCCGGCGCACCGTTTCGAGGTAAGTTGAGTTTGCCTGGTGAACCCGGAACGACGTTTGTTCTTAGCGGTCGCGTGTGGGCCTACGACACGAAGCGCCCGTTGCCCGGAGCCGTGCTGGATTTCTGGCACGTCGATCTGCAGGAGAAGTATTCAAACGGCACGACTGACATGCGAAACCGTGGTCGAGTGGTTTCTTCTGAGACGGGCTTATACGAAGTGGAAGGTATTCGCCCGATTCCCTATCGACCTGATCCGACGGGCTCGCCTGACTTCTGGCGCTGCGCACATTTTCACCTGCTTGCAGTTTGTCCGGGATACCGGCCGCTGGTCACGGAGATTCACTTTCAGGACGATCCGAAGAAAAACGATCCGATGTATCGTGCGGTGAATGCGATCGCGGTGGAGGACCGAACGATCAACGGGAAGGCGTTTCAAACGGGAGTGTTTGACGTGGTCCTCGAACGAGAAAGTTAGCCGCGGATCACACGGATCAAAGCCCGGATTTTTTAATCGCGGCTTGAGCGTCGGCGATCTTGGTGCGGGCCTCCGCCAACGCACGTTGCACGAATCTGTCCTGCCCCGACACTGAACTCAGTTGCTCG
Source organism: Pyrinomonadaceae bacterium (assembly GCA_035761985.1). Lineage (GTDB taxonomy): Bacteria > Acidobacteriota > Blastocatellia > Pyrinomonadales > Pyrinomonadaceae > PSRF01. The sequence goes on along the minus strand of DASTQB010000300.1, from coordinate 1,528 downwards.
CGAATTTTTAGTGCCTCGCTGTAATTCGACAAAGCAGCGTGTGCTCGATTCAAACGCAGATCGATGTCGCCTGCCTTGATGAGTGCCACTGCCTTGTTCGTCTGAAACTGCGCGTTTAAAGGATCAGCCGCAACCATCTCGTGGTTGATTTGCAATTGCTGGCGGTAATGATCAGCGGCTCGTTCGACATTGCCGAGCTTCAACAGCATGTCACCAACATAACGATGACTTTCGATCAACATCAGACGCAAATCTGTGTTCAGCGGATCCGCGGCGACGAGCGCCTCGCGAACTGCTAATCCGCGTTCCTGAAGTTCAAGCGCGGCTTTTGTGTCTCCCGCACGATCAGTAGCGATCCCGAGGTACTCATAAGAGATCGACAACGCGCGTCGCGAACGCGTCGTGTTTGGATCAATGGCCGCGATCTCTTCGCGTATGCGCAAACATTCGCGCTGGTTCTCGAGCGCGCCTTTGACGTCGCCCATCTCCAACAAGACGCTGCCGATGTAACCATAGGTGCCTGCGAGATTGTATCGATCGAGAAACTCCGTTGTTTCCGATGCGGCCAGCTCACGACGCACAGGCAGTTGCTCGCGCAAGATCTCGAGCTCCTGTGCAATGTCGCCCTGTGCGCCGATCAGTGTCGCCATAAACCAGTAGCTGTCCAACAACTCACGACGATAGTCGCGGTTCGATGGTTCCGCGGCGACGAGAGCTTCGCGAAGCGCGGCTGCTTTGCGATGACTCTGCAACGCACCTTCGAAATCGCCGAGGTGCGCGACTGACGGCGTGTACTGCACCGCGCCGAGTTTTTCATACGCGCCTGCCAACTCGCGTTGCAGCCCGCGATCATCACCGGCGTCGCGTGCAAGACTGTCGAGATAATTCAACCCTCGCTGCACGATCAAGGAACGCGCCGTAGTTGAGCCCGGCAAATTCAAAATTGCGTCATGCATTTCAAACACGAATGAATTCGCAAGTTGTCGAACTTCGTTGAAGCGCCGTTCAGCACGTGCTCTTTCTGCACGCGCCACTCTTGCCTGCCACGTTGTCGCGATGATTCCGATCAGCAGCGTGACGACAACCAGCGCCGCAGCCGCGACAGCGATCTTCTGCCGTCGTATGAACTTGCCCGCGCGATACGTAAACGTGTCGTGACGCGCACGTACAGGCCGGCCGTCAAGATGTCGGTTAATGTCTTCGGCAAACTGCTCCGCGCTCGCGTACCGGCGTTGCGGTTCTTTGCGCATTGCCATCAACACGATGTTGTCGAGATCTGCGTGCAGGCGTGGTCGCGGCGTCGTGGTCTTTTCAAGACTGTTACGCTCGATCGCTGTGCTTGGTCTTTCAGGTTCCTGATCGCAGATGGCTCTGGCGAGTTCGTGAGGCACCCGGCTCTTCAATCGATACGGCAAACGTCCGCTCAACAGTTCATAAAGCACCACGCCGAGTGAATAGATGTCCGTTGCGGTTGTCACGGATACGCCGTTGACTTGTTCCGGACTCGCATACTCCGGCGTCATGAATG
>DASTQB010000299.1:0-5948 GCA_035761985.1 Pyrinomonadaceae bacterium | reverse complement strand
AACCGTCCGCGAAGCAGCAGCGGAAATCAGCGCGATCCGATCCACTTCGACGTTCCCAAAAAACTTCAACGTCAAATGCACGTTCTCAACACGACTCCAACTCGCCGCCACATCAGGCACTGCCGCACGCAACCGCTCAATATGATCTCGCAGTTGCTCACGCACATCGTCCGGCAGTTCAACGGCGCAGAAGACGCGCCATACTTGTTTCACTGTTCTTATTCGCGTTTATTCGCGTCCATCCGCGGCTCATTTACCCGGTTCGAGCACAAGCGTTGCCTTCGCGGCTTTCATGATGGCCGCGGGAGTAAACGGAAACTCACGTGGCGTAACCGCCTGCCAGTCTGCAAGCTGATCGCTCCAGTGCGGACTCTTCGGCAAACCCGATTGGCCCGGCGTGATCTGTTGCTGGCTCCTGTCCCAGTTGCTGAGATCCGCGATCAGGCGCATCGACACCGAATTGCCGACATTCACGGTTGCGAGCAAACCGCCGGTCCCGTTTTGTGGCACAGGTGGAATCGTGTACATCGCACCGATCAGCGGCGCGGCGCCAAGCGGATGTGGAAAGCGCGCCTTCACCAGGTCGCCCCACGTCCACTTCGCCTGATCGGCACCAAGACTATTTGTCAGAATGCGGATCGCCTCGTCGTATGCTGCGCGCATCAGATCGCCGTAACTCGAAAACTCTTTCGGTAACCAGTTCGCCGGCTGGTCCTTGAGAATACGGTCCAACGTTGTATCGAAGTTGGCCCACTGGTAAGTCCGGGCCAGATCCGGACCCAGTGCGCCGCCAATGATCTTCGATCTAAAAGCCGCTCGCATCTGCTGGACAATCGGCGCGACACTTGATTCAGCGTTGACTCTGCCGTCCCACTTTTCCATCGCGTCGAGCGTGGCGCGCAGCTTTTCATCAGCAGGCGTCAACTTCGGCCGCAGCAGTTTGACTGCCTCTCGAGCAAACGACGCACCGCTGATCGAGTAAACGTCGCCGAGCACGCGGCGGAAGTCTTCGATCGAGAGTTTTGGCGTTGCGTGCAGCATGTCGTTAATACGCCGCGCGCGATAGGGTTGCGCCCAGTGATGTGTCAGGAAATACGGATAGTCAGTGCCGACGATGCGCTGGTTGGCAGTAACGATGATCCCTGACGGCGGATTATAAAGAGTGGGCAACTTCGAAATCGGTATGTAACTGGTCCACTCACCGGCGTCAGTCGAGCCGTCGTACGGAACGCTCCCGTCTCCCGATTTCCTGATCGGGACCACACCCGCCGCGTGATAACCGATGTTACCGTCCACGTCGGCGTAGACGATGTTCTGCGTCGGCGCGGTAAACACTTCGAGCGCGGCATTGAACTCTTTCCAGTTGCGCGCGCGATTCATCTGGTACTGAAGTTCGGCGTTGTTTTTAGTCGGATCGAGTGCCGTCCAGCGAAGTGCATAACGCTTGCCGTCGCCTTCGAAAACGATTGGACCGTGACGCGTGACTGTTACCTCGTGCGTCACGACGTCGTGTTCAGAGCTCGCGAATCCTTTTCTGACTTTGATCTCCTCGCGACGGACAGTCGCCTCCTGCCAGCCGGAGGGCGTCTGGTAACGTTTGGGATTCGCGGGATCAAACTTCTCGACGTACAAGTCCTGTACGTCTGGTCCAACATTCGTGAAACCCCATGCGATGCGATCGTTGTGCCCGAGAATGACGCCGGGCAGGCCCGCTGTACCGACACCCGCAACACGAACGCCCGGCGCGCTCAGGTGGACCATGTGCCAGATCGACGGCAGGGTCGCGCGCAAGTGTGGATCGTTTGCCAGCAGTGGTTTGCCTGTGACTGTGCGTTTGCCGCTAACGACCCAGTTGTTACTGGCAGCAAGCGATTCGGCATAGAGGCCGACGCGATCGAGTGCTGCGGCAGCGACTGTCTGGTTGTGTGTGAGCTTTGCAAGTGCTTCGCTCGAGACAGGTTCTCGTTTGACGCGGGCCGTCGCGGCCTGTGAGATCGAGTCTTTGCCTACGACGAGCACGTCGATTGGCGAGATCTCCGGCAACATTCCGGCGCGTTTTTCAGCGGGCAAGACGGAAAGCGCCTGGCGCATGATGTCGAGCCGCCACGTGTCTGAGAGTGCCTCGGCGAAGAGCTTGGCGATGGTGTAGGAATCAACAGGCGTCCATGGACGAAACTGGTATTGCAGAAGCTGAAACTCCGGCGGCATCGATTTTGGATCGAGTGACGCGGCGTATGCGTTCACGCCACGTGCATACGCTTCCAGCATCGTGCGCGCTCGTTGCGAACCCTGCGCATACTCAGCTTCAGCGACGTGTGCGAAGCCGTAGGTGCGATGTAGCTTGTCCTGCTCGAGGGCGGCATTCCCGAAAATTTCTGCGAGCTCACCGCGTGCAGTGCGACGCATCAGATCCATTTGCCATAGACGATCCTGCGCGGTGGCATAGCCGTGACCGAAGTACAGATCCTCGTCGTTCTTTGCTTCGACATAAGGGATGCCGCGTTCATCGCGGCGGATCGTCACTTGATCCTTGAGGCCCTTGATGGCGACCGAATTCTGAGCCGCGGATTTGGCGGATGGGGGCCGGATCGGGGCGAGTAGGCAAATGAAGACCAGAGTTACAACAGCAAGGCGTCGCATAGGGGTTGTTTCCTTTCGTGCGGCAAAGGATACAGGATTCTTGTTAATCCTGTAATCCTGTCTTAGAATCCGAGGGCCAATGAGTCGCATCGCGTTCATTCTCGCTCTGCTCCTGTCTCTCGCTGTCGCGACTTCCGCGCAGCAGCGGCCGCTAATCACCGAAGACGTCGACATCATTCCGCCGGGATCAATCAGGATCGAGGCCGGAATCGACTTCATGCAGGGCGCGCGATACACCGTGTCGGGACTCACCGGCGATCTCACGCGTGTGGGCGTGATCGGCGTGAACTTCGGCATGAGTCCGAATGTCGAGTTTCAAATCGAAGGCGTCGCGCAGAACTATCTGAGTATCAATTCGCGAGGCGTGTCGGCGATCCCACTCGAACTCGCACCTGGAGTGAACTCAGCCAACGATACCGGCGACTTCACTCTCGCCGCGAAATTCAAACTGCGAAACGAAACGCGTCGCGGCCCGTCGCTGGGATTTCGGTTCGGAGTTCAGCTTCCGAATTCGAACGAGGGTCGCGGTATCGGACTCAACCAGACAAACGCTTTCGGCTCAATCCTGATTGGCAAGAAATTCGGCACTGACGGCCGGCTTAATACTTTCGCAAACCTCGGCCTCGCGATTCTCACTGCGCCGACTGAACCGTTTACGCAAAACGACGTCTTCACGTACGGCGTCGCCGGAATCTTTCGTGTCAACAGGCAGTTCAGCATCGCAGGTGAAGTGAACGGACGCGCGAACACGCGCCCCGGCGATGGTCCGCTCGGCACCGAGTCGCAGGCAGAAGCACGACTCGGCATGCAGATCAGGGCGGCGGGGCTGCGCTTCGACTTCGCCGGCATCAAAGGCCTCACCCGCTTCAGTCCAGACTCCGGGTTTACAATCGGAGTCACTTACGACACCCCTTCCGTTTTCGCACCCGTCAAATAAGTTCACGGCATGTACGATTGGTTAGTTGCGATTGCAAGGTGGTTGGAAGAGAACGTCATCAGTCTGCCTTTGTACTACGCAGCGCCTGCGATGGTGATCATCGGCGCTCTCGATTCGTCGCTCTTATCGTTACCTGAAATCAACGACTACCTCGTCGTCGGGCGATGTTACAAGTATCCGAGTGCGGTGTTTTACTTTCCGCTCTTTGCGGCGGCGGGTAGTGTGATCGGTTGCAATATTCTCTACACGATTGTCCGCCGCGGTGGGCAGGCGGTGTTGCGCAAACGTTTCAAGCTGCAGAGTATCAAGCGAGTCGAACGTGCTTACGAGCGGTTTGGTTTTCTCGCGATCGGAATCCCGGCGATACTCCCGCCGCCGTTGCCGTTCAAGATCTTCGTTGCGACTGCGGGCGCGCTCGAGTATCCGCGCTGGAAGTTTTTGACGACTGTAATGATCGCGCGCTCGTTCCGGTACTACGTCGAAGGGATTCTCGCGGTATTCTACGGCCAGCGAGTGCTGCTGTTCCTCAAAGACAATGGACTGGTCATTGTGAGCGTTGTGGGATCGCTGGTGTTAATCGGCGCAATCGTTTACCTGATTGTGAGAAGACGCCGTGGTGCGCTGCCGGAAATCGAGGAGCTCGAAGAGGAAGATGCCCTCGCTGAAAGGACCACCGATTGAAATCCTTTCTCGCGCCGATCACGAAATGGCTCACACGTCTTTCTGAATACCTGATCACGTTTGGCGCGTTTGGCCTGTTCATCGTAGCACTGCTCGATTCCACGTTCGTGCCTCTGCCCAGCAGCGTCGACGCGTTGATGCTGCTGCTGTCGACGACGTATCCGAACTGGATGCTGCTGTACGCGTTCATGGCGACCAGCGGCTCGGCGCTCGGATGTTTGATTCTTTATCTGATTTCGCGGCGCGCGGGGGCGCGTGCGTTGAACCGGTTTTCAGAAAGGAAGCAGGCGCGAGTTAAAAACCTCATCGAGCGTTTCGACATGATGGCCGTGCTGGTTGCAACGCTGCTGCCGCCTCCGTTTCCGTTCAAGCTGTTTGTGGTTTCAGCGGGCGTGTTCCGGTTCAGTCTCGTGCGGTTTATGCTCGCGATCATAGTCGGACGTGGTTTTCGTTTTCTGCTCGAGGGCTACTTCGCGGTGCGTTACGGAGCGGAAGCGAAGGAGATCCTGGCGAAGTATTATCCGTGGATCGGGTTGGGACTGGCTGCCGGGATTCTGCTCTACGTTCTTTTGAAGCAGCGGTCGCTATTCACGCGGGCAAATCCGGTGCAAACTGAAAGCTCCTCGCACCCGCAAGATCTTTGATGCCGTGAGTTTCTTCGAGCTCGGTGAGTATGCGGATGAAGATTTCCGCGGTGGCGAGTGCGTCGCTACCGGCACGATGACGGCTGATGATCGGAATCGAGAAGCGACTCGCGATCGTATCGAGCCGGTGATTGAGAAGCTCGGGAAACGCGCGTCGCGATAGTCTTACAGTGCAAAGATGCGGGTTCACCATGCGATGGCCAGGATAAACTCGCGAGATTTCGTGGTTCAAAAAGCTCGTATCAAACGGCGCGTTGTGGGCCACCAAAACTGAGTCGCTCACGAAGTCGAGCCACTGCGGCGCGACTTCAGCAAACACGGGAGCGCTGCGGACCATGTCGTTTGAGATGCCGGTGAGTGCAGCAACGAAGCGCGGGATCGGTATCTCAGGATTGACGAGCCGCACAAACTTGTCGACTATGCGTCCACCGCGAATGCGATAAGCGCCGAGTTCGATGAGTCGATTAGGCGGCGTCTTCGCGCCAGTGGCTTCAACGTCGACGACGACGTAGTCGAGTTCTTTCAGAAGGCGTGAATGACTATCGTCTTCGAGCAGTTCGACAGTATTGTTATCGCAGATTTTGAAGCGCCGATCGTTTCTGATGAGATCGGCTACGAGTAGACCAGCGAGTTCGTCGTCGATGTGAGAGAGTTTGAAAACGGCGTCGACGATCTCTGACGCCGCGGCACGTCCGCCGGATTCCGATAAAAGGTCGATTGTGTCCTGTACGAGAGTGGAATCAGAAACTAAATTCGGATAAGGCGGCATTCGGGCGCGATTGTAGCACGCTTTAACGATGCTTAACGAGGTAAGACGTTGAACTCTGAACAAGTGATTGACGAATTCAGAAAGGCCGGGGCGTTGCTCGAAGGTCATTTTCAACTGACGAGCGGTTTGCACAGCACGGTCTATTTGCAGTGCGCGCTCGTGCTTCAGTTTCCGGAAAAGGCGGAGAGCTTCGGACGCGCCATTGCAGAGAAGTATCGCGACGATGGGATTCAGTTGGTAGCGTCGCCGGCGATTGGCGGAATCGTGATTGGTCACG
>DASTQB010000298.1:0-10037 GCA_035761985.1 Pyrinomonadaceae bacterium | reverse complement strand
GGCATCCTGCGAGCACTGCCGATGACTGGAATTACTTTGCCCTTTGTCAGCCACGGTGGCTTCAGTTTGATCACGAGCTTTGCGATGTTGGGAATGCTGATGGCCTTTTCACATCGAAATGCTCGCGACAAGGTCGTACTGGATAGGCCGGTGGCTAAAAGTTCTTCTCCCCTTAAGCTGGAGGCAGTGCAATGAGCGAACAGACCAAAACGTTCCAGATCCAATCCTCAGCACTTACGGACCGCGGCCTTAACGAGCGGCGTCCGTTGAATGAGGATGCGCTGTTGCACGACCCTGGACGTTCGATCTTCGCAGTTGCGGACGGCGTCGGCGGCGCGGAAGCCGGCGAAGTTGCGTCGCAGACTGCGATAGAAGTTCTCGACGAAGCATTTCGACACCAGGTCGACGGCACTGACGTCGAAGATCTGATGGAACTCGCCATCCAGCGCGCAAATGCTTCGATTCACCAGATGGCCCAGGAGCACGCGAAGTTTTCGATGATGGCGACGACGATCGTCGCACTTCATCTCAAGGGAAACATCGCCACGTTTGGTCACGTCGGGGATTCTCGACTTTATCGGCTCACACCTGACGGGCAGCTACGCCGCGAAACTGAAGATCACTCGATCGTCGAAGAAGAAGTGCGCGCGGGAAGAATGACTCCCGAGCAGGCCGCCAATCATCCGAGCAAAAACGTGATCAGCCGTGCGCTCGGCGCCGAAGAAGCCGTCGAAGTCGACATGAAGGTGATGGAAGTCGAAGACGGCACCGAGTTTCTACTCTGCACCGACGGCATTACACGACACGTGTCGGACAACGAGCTCCGGCAACTCATGGTGGTCAGCAATAACCTCGAAGAGCTTTGCAACGAGTTGAAGCGGCGATGTTATGAGCGAGGCGCAGAAGATAATTTGACCGTGATCGTCGTGCGTGTCGGCGACCATCTGAAGGCGGGTGAACGACAATCAGATCTGGAACACACGATCTCGCCCGATACGCAGCCTGTTTACGCGGTGCAGTCAGGCAACGGTTCCGGTTCGGAACCTGAATCTTCCTTTGTACCGGCTTCGCGGATTGCGTTTCCTGGTCCTGCAAGCAGCGAACCTGTAATGGCGCGCGAACCGCTAAACGTTGCCGAACCCGAGCCGAAGCGAGGCAGCGGCGCCGCGCGCGCTCTTGGTGTTCTGTTTGTGCTGCTGTTGCTCGGCGCGGCTTTCTACGCAGGCGCGCGTTACAAGGAACGCATTCCGTTTCTTGCGTCAAAGGCAGAACCCGTCGCGCCGGCTGCTGCTCCGGCGAGTACGCCTGTGCCGGAAGAACCGTTTGTTCAGTTTGAAAGAGCGCGGCGGCAAGTCGATCGAGATCCGCGCGCGTGGCTCGCGTCAGACATCAACAAGGAATTGTTGAACTCGGGAGTGCAGAGTGCGCTCGATTCTCCGAATGCTGAGTTTTTGTATCTTTATGGTCGCGCAAATCTTCTGACCGGAAATACCGAAGAAGCCGGAAAGGCTTTTGACGCCGCGATCAGTAAGTCTGATTCAAATCCTACGCCCGCAAGCCCCACGATCAAGCGCGATTCGATTCTCGGCCTGGCGGCGATCAGCGTCAGGACGCAAAGAGACCGCTGGAAAGTGCTGAATCATTACGAACAGGTGACGCAACCGCCCACCAACACAAACGCCCCGTGACCAGAACCCTGACCTGTTTGCGCTGCATCTAAGTTGCCAATCAGGGGCGAACCAATGGCGGAACTCAAACTTCAACAGAGCAGACTCGATGGCCGCTACGACATCATTGAATGCCTCGGTCGTGGCAGCTACGCCGAGATCTACGTCGCCCACGACAACGCCGCACCCGCAGGCGCACCGCAACGCATCGTCATCAAAGCGCTGAATCTGTATCTTCAGGACGCTCCTGACGCAGAGCTCGAAAGAACACTCGTAACAAATTTTCAAAACGAAGCGATCGCACTCGATCGGGTTCGTCACCCGAACGTGATCAATCGTTTGGGACACGGCACGGCCATTGATCTAGCCGGAACGACGTTTCATTACATCGTGCTCGAGTATCTTCCCGGCGGCGACATGTTTGCACTCACGAAAGGACGGCCGTTGCCGATCCAGCGTGCAATTTACTACCTCGAACAGGTTTGCTCAGGGCTCGCACATGCGCACAAATGCGGCGTGATCCATCGCGACATTAAACCGCAGAACCTGCTGCTGACCGGCGACAAAGAGGTCGTCAAGATTGCTGACTTTGGTGTGGCGCGGCTCGACGGAGTTGACGGTGCGATCACGCGAGTGGGAACAAATATCTATTCCGCGCCTGAACACAATCCGCTCGTGCAGACAGGCCAGCTCGACACGACCCGATTGGGAGTGAAACACGGCCACTTAACGCCGGCCGCCGATATCTACTCCCTCGCAAAGACGACTTACACGCTGCTCGCAGGCGAATCGCCGCGGCGCTTCGCGCAACATGCGATAACGGAGTTGCCGTTGCACTTGCGCGATGCTGCCTGGGGTCGCGCCGTGCTGCGAGTGCTCGAGAGAGCGACTCAAAGTCGTCCCGAAGCACGTTATCAAACGGTTGAAGAGTTCTGGGACGATCTTGCGGACGCGAGTTTGCCGGTGACCCGGCCTTTGCAGATGGTTCCTGCGACCGTGCAGGAGATCCGACGCAAGCCGAGCGCGGATCTTTCAGTCGAGCCTGATGAGGTTTTCACCGAAGCTGCGCCGCCGCGTGCGAAGTTCGAGGTTCCGCGAGAGTCGATAATTGCGGATCTGGATACCGGCAAGCGCCCGCGGATCGTCGTTCCGATCAATGAGGAAGTCGAGCGTCAGAGGGAGATGCGCGCGCGTGAAGAAGCGTTGAATGCGGAGCGGGAGCGTCGCGCGTTGAAGAATTCGATACCGCCGAGTTCTGTCTTGCCTGCAACCAGGAAACGCCGCGCGCTCGTCGCCGTTGGTTTGATACTCGCGTTTTCGGGAATGCTCCTCGCAACGCATAAATACGTCACGACACGCTGGAACCCCCTCGCGGCGATTCAACGACCGGCGCCTGAGCCTCCCCTGATCGGGCGTGAAGGTGTTACAACTACTGACGTGAACCTGCGCCCGGTTGCGAGTGTGGCAAACACTCCGATTGGACTTGCGGAATCGGGTTCAAAAGTGAAAGTCTTAGCTGCTGAGAACAACTGGGTTGAAGTGCAGGTGGTTGAACACGGCCGGCCCAAGACCGATCCTTATTCGTCCGACCGTGGCTGGGTAAATCGGAGATATGTAAAATTTGATTAGCTTGGAGGAAAGCCTCACTTGGGCCTGCTTGAATCGATCAGAAAATGGATAGACGGCGAGACTGGCGAAGATCTGCTGGAGGCCGCCGACGAACACGCAAAACCACGGCGCGTTTGGGAAGAGTTTCTGGTGCGGATCGCGCGCGAGGTTGAAGCGGCCATGCAGCGCGAGATGTTCACGCCGCCTGGTGGTCCAACTTACATTCCCCGCGAATACATCGTTTACCTCAGCGCTGATGACGACAAGGAGTGGCAGGGCGACAAACGTCGTGGACTCGAGCAGGGACTGTTCCACGTGTTATCGGAACGCGCGCGTGAGCTGAGTGGGACCACGCAACTGGCAGTGAAGTCGTTTGCAGTTGAACTGCGTGTGGATGGCACGTTGAACAAGGGCGAGTTTCGCGTGCAGGCGGTTTGGGATGAGACTGAGAGCGGGCACACGATGGTGACGCCGCGTGTCGATCCTTCACGCTCGGCGCCTGCGTTCAATCCAAACGATACTGTTCTCGAGCGTGCCTCGGATGTTAGCGAGAACGAGCAAACGGTCGTGCGGCCAAAGGCGGCGCCGCTGTACTCAGTTGAGGTATGGCGTGATGGCGTGCGTGAAGGCGTGGTACCGGTTATGAAACATGAGATCACGATCGGGCGTGGCTCGAGGAGTATTTCGGTTGATCTGCCGATCAAAGGCGATCCGGAAGTCAGCCGCGTTCACGCCGTACTCTCGCGAGACAACGAAGGACGTTACTGGCTCGTGGCGAGGGGCCGTAACCCAACCCTCGTCAACGGCAAAGAATTACCACGCGAAGAACCAACCGAAGTCGCACCCGATCAAAAGATCGCAATCTGCAACTTCACCCTCCGGATCCAACCCCGATAAATCCGGATTTAGAATCCGTGTCATCTGCGGCTTCTAAGTCAGAGATGAGGTCGGATAGGAGTGTGGTGACGTGCTCGCCGTCGAGGTAGCCTTTGCCGAGCATCTTCGTGATGCGGCGCTCTTTGGTTTCTCCGTTCACTTCCTTCAGCATCGCTCGCGCGAATGCCGCGACGACTTTCGCGTCAAACTGCTTCCCACTGTTCTGCCTCAAATCGCGCACCACATCTTCAAACGAGCGACGCCGCCGATACGGACGATCGGTCGTCATCGCATCGAAGGAATCAGCAAGCGAAACGATCTTCGCGCCGAGAGGGATCTGCTCGCCAGTAAGTCCATCCGGATAACCACGCCCATCAATTCGCTCGTGATGATACTTCGCCATCAGCGGTATATCAGCGTACGGATGACGGATCGGCGCAAGAATTTCATATCCGGCAGCAGGATGTTTGTTCAGATCACTCGAGTTCTTCGCGTCGATGTTGTACGGCGCGTTGATGATGTCGCGGTCCACCACAAGCTTCCCGACATCATGCAGGTAACCTGCGATCTGGATCCCCTCGACTTCGTCTTCACTCCAGCCCATCTCACGCGCGATGATCTCACTGTAACGGCCCACACGTTCCGAGTGGCCCTGCGTGTACTTGTCTTTGATGTCGATCGCAGCTGCGAACGCCCTCACGGTGTCGCGATAGATCGCGCGCAGGTCTTCATACAGCCGCCTGTTCTCTTCCGCTCGATGCTCTAACTGTTCGAGCAAACGATGCGTGTGTATGCCGACGCCGATATGCCGGACCATCGCGCGAATCGTATCGAAATCGTCAGTTGAAAACTCTTCACCACTCGCCTTTCCGCCAAGCAGGATCAGTCCGGTGACTTCCCCACGAACGATCATCGGCAACACCAGCTCGATCCCTTCCTGCATGAACCGTTCGCGATGCTGGTTCATGAAGTCGCTGGCATTGGACGTGTTTTTTACAAGCGCCTCGGAGGCGTCTGCGGCAAGAAACGCCACCTTCTGAGCTTCCTCGATCTCGATTCCAGCGATTGCCTGATCGCCAAGTCCCCAGAGTGCAACGCAGCTCAACGGTCCAGGACCAGTACACTCGACCACAGCACCACGTCGCAGCGCGAGCGTTCCCAGCAGAAGGTGCATTGAAGTCCGCACCATCTCGCTGAAATCTCCGGTACCGGCAATCTCCTGGCCCAGATCAGCCAGTGCCCCAAATGTGTGAATGAGTTTCTGTTTCGAAGGTTCCATTCCGATCAGTGGACTGTGGGGATAGTCTCGTATCGGGAGAGATTCATCAATGCCTCATTTTCGTCCTTCGCAAGAACCACATGGCGGGTCAGGCCAAGCATTTCGAAAAGTTCGATCGTCTGGTTGTTAACGTCTGAAAAAACAATTCGCGCGCCGTTCTTTTCGGCAACGTCGATAATTCCAAGTAGAATTGAGACGCCAATACTATTGACGAGTTCGGTATCGCTGAAATCAATCACCAGCGCGCGGCAACCGTCGTCGAGTTGCCGGCGACATTCGCGCTCGATTTTTTCACCAGTCAGCCTGTTGAGATAATCGCTAGCGTAAACAACAGCGGTGGTGCCAACACAGTGCGAGCGTACTACACCACTTTGCCTATCCACTTGATTGTCCCTCCTGAATCAGAAACGAGCCAAAGCGCAATTATGCAGGAAAGCTATGAGTATTAATGCGTATTTGCTTTGTCTGTTCTGTGCAGGCTTGACCACCATTAAGAGCCAGGTCGCAGATACTTGGTCATCCGCAAACTGGTGCCGTCATCGACCCGTTCAAACTCCACCTCATCCATGAGTGTCCGGATGAGCTTAAGTCCCCAACCGCGTCTTTCTTCCGACGCTTCTTTTGCTTCTGGTCCCCTGTTCGTGCCGTTCAGATTAGCGGGCACGATGCCGCGACTCGAAATGGTGATTACTAATCTATCACTTTCGACGCGAAAACGCTGATAAATTTTTCGATCAGGGCTAAAACTGTGCTCGGAGGCGTTGATACAGGCCTCAACGATGGCCGTCTTTATCTGGTTTATGGCCTCCGGACGGAATGTCAGGCGCCTCGCAATCTGTTCGGCCGCGTTGGCCGCAATGAGCTCGTTGTCCTCGCCCATCGGCACTACCATGAGAAACTCGTCCGGATGTTCGGTAGGAACAACCGGATCAGCAACCGTCTCGCTGACTCGCGAGGCCAGCAGGCCCAGTTGCTGGCGGCTCGAGCCAAAAGCCTTTCGCCTGGCCAGCAGGCTGCTTGCTTCGTCAGTAAATCCTTTGTTTGAGATTAACCAGATCTGAAACCGTGTGAAGCCGAGCTTGTGCGCCATGCTTTCGAAGCGATCGCACCAGAGACGCGCGACGTCGACGTCCACTTCGAGCTTCGACTCGATATCAGCGGCAAGCCAGATGACCTGGTGCGCATCGGAGTAAGTTCCCTCTTCAAACGTGTGTGCGACGAGGCAGTGGTCCTCTTCACAGATCTGCCGCATGTCGCTGTTGAAGGAGACGCAGCTCGCAAGGTGAACTGTTTGAGGAAGTTTCACCAGCTCCGTTTCTTCCTCGAGGCCTGAAACAATCGTCTCGTTTTCCGCGCCTTTGTACTTCGCCGCAAATGTCTTGTAGTCAAAAAGCACAGCCGGCACGCGCTGGCAGTTGAATCGTGAGATCAACTCGCCGGGGCCTGCGTTTGCGATCTGTTTGTAGTGCCGCGCCATCGTGTGCGGTGCGCGTTTGAGAGCGTCGGCAAGCGCAGCGGCGACGACGAGCGCACGTGGTTCGTTGAGCACGTCGAGGCGATAGCGGATCTTCAGGTAGTCTTTCCACGCTTGTGGACCACCGCCCGCTTCGATCGTTGCCTCGTTCCAGTTAACAAACTCCTGCACGTGAAGTCGATGCAGAACGTCTTCCAGTTCACCCGGCGCCATACGCAGACGCTTGCGCCAGACTTCGAATGACGACGTTTGATCTTCACCTGCGGCTGCTTCCCACAGCAGGCGGATCAGCAGATGACGCGTGTCGAGTCGTGGTGCGATTTCTTCCAGCAGGTTGGCGAAGTGGCGATGGATGTGACCGCCGAAAAGCTCGTCGACGTAAAGACGTTCGCAATCGAGGTAAGTCAGCAGTGGCGTATGTTTTTCACGAGCGGCCTGCAGGAAGAGGCTGATGAAAAACGGGCTGCCGGCAAACTGTTGGACCAGCAGATCGCGCGCGGCTTCACTGGTCTGCACCTGCTGTCGATTCGCTACGTGCTCGACGAGCAATGCTGCTTCGTTTGCGTCGAGTTGTTCGAGACGCAGCAGATCAAGGAGTTCGAAGTTGCACTCCGCATCGTGCGCTGCTTCGAGAATCTGACGACGCATTCCGGCTAGTACGAACGAACAAGCGCCGTTGCCGAACACGCGCAGGATTTCAGTGCCGAGGATGACCACGCCGTTCAGATACTCGGCGAGTTGTGCGCCGTCGAGCATTACGAATGGACGGCCGCGGCCTGCGGGAATGCGCTGTGGCGCGCCGAGGCAGAACCGAACGAGTGCTTTGTCGTCATTGCTGAAACGCAGGCGGTTGTACGATTCGACGAGTTGTTCGATCCATTCGTGATCTGCCGGCGGCGCGAGTTCGAGCAGATCCTGAAGCGTCAGCGGTGCGTGCGTGATCGCCGGATCGTCTTTACGAAAGGCGATGTACTGCTGGAGAAAGGTGTTGAGAAACTCGATCGCGGCGCTGACGGCAGTTGTTTCGTTGCGTGTGATGCCGAAGTAGATCGGAATGACTTCTGAGCGCCGGTTGAAGAGTTGATCGTAAGCCTGGCGAAGGAGTTCGGACACGCCTGCCGCGGGCGCCATCAAGAGCAGCAGGCCGCGACCCGCGTTTGCAGGTTCGGCGTGGGCCAGGATGCGTTCGAGTTCGCCTGCACGACCGACAAAGTCGTGCTGCGTAACGCGACCAAGCACGCGGCGAAAATTTTCACTTGAACTCCGGCTGCTCATTTAACGACTGTTCGAGGGGCGTTATGCTTCGGTGTCTTTGTAATACTCCACGCGATTCTTTCCGAAGCTCTTCGACTCATAAAGAGCGTTATCCGCGGCGGCAATAATCTTTTTATAAGTGTCGACGTTCTTCGAGAATGTAGACACTCCCACGCTAATCGTCACACGTCCGAGCGGTTGCGTCTCGCCGTGCGGAAACGGCGTCGATTCAACGTGCTGCCTGATACGATCTGCAATCGCCCTTGCCTCCGCCAGCGCCGTTTGCGGCAACAGAATGCAAAACTCCTCGCCGCCATAACGCATCGCCACGTCAGCGGAACGAAGCCCATCCTTCAAACAATGCGCCACCATCTGTAAAGCCTCATTACCCGCCTCGTGCCCGTTCCGGTCGTTATATTTTTTGAAATCGTCGATATCAATCATCAGGAAGCTCACGGGCTGCTCGTAACGCCTGGAGCGGCTCAACTCCTGCGGCAGTCGTTCTTCCAGATACCGGTGATTGTGCAAGCCGGTTAATTGATCGGTGACCGACTCCTGTTGAAACTGGCTCGCGCGCTCCTGCCATCCGGCTTTCTCCATTGCGACCGCGACCTGTGGTCCAATGATCTCGAGCAGGCTCAGATCGACTTCGTCGTAAGTTCCTCCGCCGGACTTGTCCGTGATGTTGAGAACGCCGACCTTCCGCTCGTTGATCGTGATCGGGAAACTGATAAATGAATGCGTTTTGTACATCCGATCGGCAGGAGCAGGCTTGCGTCCTGCCACACGCAGGTCCGTCACCATCACGGCCTGGCCCGTTTCGATCACCTCGCCGGAAACACCTTCGCCGATGCGCACTGGTCCAATCGACTCAGGATCGGTGCTGAACCCGCTTGCAGCTTTCAGGATCAGCTCATTCGTGTCTTCGTCCAACACCATCAGCGACGCACGTTCGGATCGAAGCAGTTCCTTCGAACTGTTGACGATCGAATCGTAAGTCTTAACTGGATCGGGACAACTTATCCGTTCGAGGAAGTGTTGCAGCGAACCGGCAAAACGCGAACGAAACTCAAGCTGGCTTCTGAGACGTTCGAGCTCAACCTCGAGGTCGGCATTCACGCGGGGCACTTCTTTTAATGGCGCGGGAGCGTCTTTGACAGGTGCCTGAGGTTTCACGAGATGCAAACCGCTCGAGACGTTCGAGGACGTTGCATGCAGCCGTTGCGCAGCGCGGTCGAGCCGTTCGGACAGTTCGAGCAGCCGTTGCGGCTCGCTGAACAGAACATTTGAAAACACTTCTTCCGACGCGATGCTTTGCAGATCGCCTGTGCGGAACCGCTCAATGAGTTGCTGATAATCCGAACTCTTGACGAACGCGCGCCCGCCAATCACCGCGAGCTTTCGTTTACCGCCGAAGTCGATCGGTTTCGCGAAGCAGGTCAGCCCGGCGTGGCACTTGTACTCCACGACACCGCCGGCTTTATTAGCGCGCGCATGTGCTTCGCCGCAGTAAGGCTCGCAAAGAGGTGCGTATTCGGGAGAAGTTTGAAAGGTGCGGCAAACGGAATTGTTGTTTGAAACGGCGATGGCCGGTGGCTGCGGTCCCTCGACCAGCAACACGGCAAGCCCCGACGTCTCCGCCAGCGAGTCCTGGATTTCAGGCCAGGAAGGTGGAGCAGCGGCACGATTCTCCTGAGGATTCAGGGCAATGGGGGATTTTTTCACCATTAAACTCTGGGCTGAAAAGGCCTACCTCTTCCGCACGAGGGAGTTTACCTTAGTGCTAAACGTTTAATGATACGGGTATTTCAAGGGATTGCCGTTCCGACTTCAACGTTCAGAGTTCAAGCTTTAGCTTGTTTCGAATAGGTCCTATAAG
>DASTQB010000297.1:0-6191 GCA_035761985.1 Pyrinomonadaceae bacterium | reverse complement strand
TTGCGGTTTTTGTTCAATAAGCACTGCTCGGTGGTAAGCACACAACCGGCTCCATTGACCTCGATCGATCCGCCTTCCATCACGATTCCCGGTGAAAACCTCGGCAAGCCGATAACAGGCTCCAGGCGGCGCGGCACGCTGTCGTCCTTCTTCAACTCTTCATACTTGTCTCCCCATGCATTGAAGATCCAGTCGTTAAATGCGCCCTCGCCGTTTGGTCCAATCAGGAAGTTTGGACCATAGTCGCGAATCCACGAGTCGACGGTTTCGATGTGATGAAACCGGATGTTTGCGACGCTGGGGAACTCGCAACGCCGTCGAACTGCCTGTTCCATCTCTTCATTGTCGACGAGCAGATCCACAGTCTCATGAGGCGTCAGCGCGGCGAGCATTTGCAGGTAGATCTCTTCGACGTGCGAAACCCTGTCAGGCCAGGTTTCCGGATCCTTGGGCCACGTCAGCCAGGTAGAACGATGCGGATACCACTCCGCAGGCATGCGAAAGCTGAGTTCCGCCGGAGTTTTGTTCTCGTGTTCAGCCATCGAGCGTTTGGGAGCGAAGAGATTTGAGACGGAAGTACCTGTAGATGCCGAGAAGACTAATCAGGACCCAGAACACTTCGATGACTAAAGCGGAAAGATTGAAGTCGACAAGTAAGGAGATGACGATTAGACCAGCGCCGACAGCGTTGAGCACGGAATAAGCGAGGCCGTTGCTGCTGAGTTTGTTTAGTTGCAGCATCAGGTATGTAGTCACCAGTATGACGACGCCGATGTTTCCGAGCAGATCCAAAGGCCCGTAATTCATAGTTACTCACCACCGAATCTAAAGCGCAGCCCTTCATAGGCATCGATGCGGCGGTCACGCAGGAAAGGCCAGTTCTGCCGTGTCTCTTCGATCTTCGAGAGGTCGCATTCCACTACAAGCACTTCTTCCCGGTCGGCAGACGCTTTGGCAATGATGCGTCCAAAAGGATCTGCGACGAACGACTGGCCCCAGAAGGTCAGTTTTCCTTCAGGGCCTACGCGATTGACTACCACCACGAAAACCCCGTTTGCGATCGCATGAGCACGCTGGATAGTTTCCCACGCCGCATGCTGTGCCTCGTTCATTTCCTGGTCTTCATCCGGAAGCCAGCCGATTGCTGTTGGATAAAAAAGAAAATTTGCGCCGCCCAGCGCCGTCAGTCGTGCTGCTTCAGGAAACCACTGGTCCCAGCACACGAGTGTGCCGACTTTGCCGTAAGTTGTGTCGTGAGTCTTGAAGCCGAGATCGCCGGGAGTGAAATAAAACTTTTCGTAGTAGAGCGGATCGTCGGGGATGTGCATCTTCCGATACTTGCCAGCGATTTCCCCGGTAGCATTTATCATCACGGCCGTGTTGTGATAGACGCCCGCCGCGCGTTTCTCAAACAACGAGGCAACAATCACCACTTTTCGCTGTCGCGCGACTTTGCTGAGAGCTTCTGTTGATGGCCCAGGAATCGTTTCCGCCAGTTTGAAAAGTTGAATATCTTCCGTTTGGCAGAAGTATTGCGAGCGAAAGAGTTCCTGCAGGCAGACGATCTGCGCACCACGCGCGGCTGCATCATTGATGCCCGCGATCGCCTTCTTGAGATTGGTTTCCGGCTTCTCGACGCAACTCATCTGCACCAATCCGACGGTGGTTACGTCGCCCCCACGGTTTTTCTTCGGCATGCCGCGAGTATACCTGCAAATCCTGCAATCATGTAGTAGGATGTCCGGTCATTTTTACCACCTTATTGGAAAGAGTAAGCAAATGATCGATTTTGAATTGACTGACGACCACAAGGCGCTGGTGCAGACGGTGCGGGAGTTTACGCAGAAGGAAGTTGCGCCTCATATCAAGGAATGGGATGAGAAGCAGCAATTTCAGCCTTCAGTATTGAAGAACATGGCGGCTCTGAACCTGCTGGGTGTTTGCATTCCGGAGGAGTATGGGGGCGCCGGATTCGACTACATATCGCTCGGCCTCGTGTGCGAAGAGCTCGAAGCTGTCGACACGTTCATGCGCGTGATCATGTCAGTGCACACTGGCTTGAATTCGTTGACGCTTTACACGTGGGGCACTGAAGAACAGAAACAAAAATACCTGGTTCCGCAGGCACGCGGAGAAAAGATCGCGACGTACGGCTTAACTGAGCCGGGCGCAGGATCCGACGTCGTCGGCGCGCGCTCGACTGCACGCAGGGAAGGGAACGAGTGGGTGCTGAACGGCGAGAAGATGTGGATCAGTTTGGCCGACGTCGCCGACAACTTTCTGTTCTTCTGCTGGACAGACGAAGAGAAGCGACGCCGTCGCGATCACACGGGCATGTCGTGTTTCATCGTCGAGCGGAGCATGAAGGGTTTCTCTTCAGGAACGATTCACGGCAAGCTCGGCATTCGCGCGGGCAACACCGGGTATTTTTCGTTGCAGGACGTTCGCGTGCCGCAGGAGAACATGGTTGGTGAAGAGGGTGAAGGTTTCAAGATCGCGATGTTCGCACTCGAGCAGGGCCGCTACACTGTAGCGTCAGGTGCCACGGGCGTGATTCGCGCTTCGCGTGATGCTTCGATCGCTTATGCAAACACACGCGAGACATTTGGTACGAAGATCGCGAACCATCAGCTCGTGAAGCAGAAGATTGCCGAGATGGAAGCCGATTACCAGATGAGCCACTTGCTGTGGCTACATGCCGGGTATTTAAAGAACGAAGGCAAGCCCAACGCGAAAGCCACCAGCCTTGCGAAATGGCAGGCCACCACGCGAAGTGAAAAGGCCGCGTCGATGGCCATCGAGGTACACGGCGCGAATGGTTATTCAAACGACTATCCGGTCGAGCGTTACCTGCGCAACTGCAAGGCCGCCATTATCTACGAAGGCACCCGCGACATTCATACGCTGATGCAGGCGGATTGGGCCCTCGGTCTCAAGAAAGAGAAGCCCGCGCGCAGGACTCTGCCGCCTTTCAAAAAATAAGCAATCAGCCGCGGATAAACGCAGATTTTGCGCTACTCAGCGTTCATCCGCGGCTAAGTACCTTATTGATCTGCGACGAGGAAGACGTCCCACGCCCAGCGAGCGACGTTTGCATTCTTCGCGTCTTTCACCTTGGCGCGGTATTTGAACTCGTTTCCAAACTCATCCACACGATTCGACTCTTTAAAGCTCAACTCCAGCGCCTCGACATTCAACGCCGGTAACGCATAAAGCTCGTCAGCCTCCGACAAGCCATTGTGGTTCTTGTCCTGCCAAAGCTGCAGGCGGTTGAAGATGGAATCCTTAACGTCAATGACACCATCAGCGTTACCGCCGTTCTCAGGCTTATCAAACTCTGCGAGAGCGAGAAACCCGTTCTTATCACTTACGGCAGGCTGAGGCGTGAAGTCGCCGAATAGTTCCTGCCCGCCATCAATCGAGCCATTGCCGTTGCGATCGAGCGCGAGCCATGCATCGTCAGAGTCAGGCTGAGTCCAGCTCAAACGATCTTTAGTCCCCTTACCCTTGAGATCAAAATCGACACCGGCTTCCGGATCTGTCAGTGCAATTCCATTTCCGGCTATGTCGATGACGATCGGCGATCCGCCACAGGTGGAACATCCGGAGCACGTACACGTCAGAGGGTCGAAATCATCTCCAAACCTCAGGCAGCGGCTCAGAAACGCCAGGCTGCAACTCGAGCCAGTTCCAAGGCTACACGTGAAGTGCTCAGCATTAACGTCGCGCCATAGGTTGCCGCCATTGATAGTTGCCGAAGCAGAAGCGATCAGAACGCTTAAGGAGACACTGGCATTGGTCCCGCAGCTCGTGCCGATAAAACACGAGTTGAACGCCACTCCAGCGGCGGCGGCGCAGGACACGGTCGTGCCAGTAATACCCGTGCGGTTTTCTGTTTTCAGATCCTTCGAACCGATGTGAGAGAAGAACGGGGTAAAGCCCTCGAGTGTGCCAGTGTCGAACGCGGCAAAGTTGGTAACGGTAACCGCGCAACGTTGCAGGCTGCCCGGCAGCAGGGTACACGATCCGGTGAAGTTGGCAGTGCCGACATGCTCTCCTGAAGCATGTTCGGTGAAGTCAGGACTGAACCATGTTCCCAGCGGCGTAAACGTTGCCGTACTCGAATCGAGCGAGGTGTCTCCGGACAGACTCGAGATAGAACCGTCCTCGAGTTTCACACCCGCCGAAGTTTGCTTGTAAGCCGGCCGCTTTTCTTCCCAAACCCTTCCCAGCCCATTCACGATCGCATCCCAAAACTCGGGCGTATCTGAGTTTTCATGGAAGAGCGCAACGGCGCGGTACGTGCGCGATTTGCCTTCGAGCTTAACCGTCACCCGATACGAGACATACGTACGAACGTCGTAATACCTTGCAGGCTCGAATTGAAAAACATCTGCGATGGTCCAGGCAGGATCAAACACGGCCGCATAAGAACCCGGTTCCCAGGCGGCGGCGAACGTCGCTTCCTGTGGACCACCATCGGTCGAGTGGCCACCGCGAGTGAGCGATACAACGTCGCCGGACGGCAGCGTCACGAGCTCAGCATACCGTTTGCTGAGAATCTCCTCTACACCACCAAACCGAAAATCACTGAGCGTGAAATGAAGATTCGCATCGTCGCGAAATGGACTGCGAGAGTGTTCGTTCTGAAAGTTCTGAGCGGCGGCGTTGTAGATCTCGAGTTTCCGGTAGGTGTCGCGAACCACTCTCTCATTCGTTGTAATCGATCGTTCCTGCGCGATACCGGCCGTAACAAAGAGCAGGAGCAGCGTAAAGGTGAAGCAAGCTGTTTTCATGTGAGGATCTCCTAAACTGATCTAATTGACTGTCGATTGCGTTTGCGTAGCGCGTTCACTTAGTTCGCGCTCGATGATCTTCTGAAACTCGGCAAAGCTGATCGCGCCTTTGACCAACTTCCCATTAACGATGAAGCTCGGAGTGCTCTCGATGCGAAAGAGCCGCGCGGTCTCCACGTCTTTGATGACCGCCGTGCGCGATTGCTCCGACCTCAAACACGCCTGAAACTTCGGCATACCGAGCCCCAGGCCCGCGGCAATCTCTTCAAACGCAGCCGGCGTGAGCTTCCCGGCAGCAAAGAGCGCATCGTGAAACTGCCAGAACCGATCCTGCTCGCCCGCGCAGTACGCCGCTCGTGCCGCAGGCAACGAATTGCGATGCCCCTCAGACGGCAGGTGCTTAAAAACCAGCCGCACATCATTGCCATATCTCTGCAGCACTTGTTTCAGCGTTGACTGCACTTCGGCGCAGAACGGACACTCGAAGTCGGAAAACTCCACGATCGTCACCACCGGTTTCGCTGCACCTTTCGCCGGCGATGATCCGTCGTCAAGCTCGAGCACAAACGGCGGCGCCGCAAAGCTCATCTTTGCGACCCACTTCGTTCGCAAAGCTTCAAGAGCCGTCCGGTAGTGCTTCATGCGCGCCTGGTTCTCAAGATCCAGGCGCAATCGTTCTCGCGCCTCGTCAGGACTCATGGCCGCAAAGAACGACGCGTTCTGCGCGTAAGCTTCTTCAACCTGCGCACGCGTCACATTGATTTCTCCGCGTGTAAGCTGCCGGCGAAGCTCGTCGATCGACACACCTCTCGCCGATGCTTCACTCTGCAGCACGCGGGAAGTCACGAGGTTCTCAAGTGCTGCTTTTCTGATCGCGTAGAGTTGCTGTTGTAGTGGATAGATACGCGCAGGCACTGAATCATCGACCTGCTTGAGCGTGATGTCGCTCCCGTTAACTGAGGCCAGAACTGTTTCCGGCGATTGCGCGCGTGCAGTAGTTCCGAAAAGCAGAACACACACTGCAAGTGCTTCGACAACTATTCCACGTGAGGATTGGACAGACATTTTTCAATTGATCTCCGTTGTGAGTATTCGTTGCGTGGGGCGAACGGCAATCTAATCCGATCGCATGCAGCAGTCAACAACTGTTTCTAATCAAAAACGGCTAAATTTTGCCGAAAGTGGCTACGGCTTGTTCTTCCCCGACTTCTTCGCCTTCGCCGCACGCCAAACTGCCCTGCGATAAGCCGTCGGCGTCATGCCGTGAGCTTTGCGGAAGTCGCGTACGAAGTGACTGTTCGAACCCAGTCCGACCTGCTTCAGCACCTGCTTGACCGAAAGAAACGTCGTGCGCAGCATGACCTCGGCCTTGCGCAGCCGACACTCTTTCAGATA
>DASTQB010000296.1:0-24698 GCA_035761985.1 Pyrinomonadaceae bacterium | reverse complement strand
GAGGATCAGAAAGATCACTGACAGGCCCGCGTTGAAGGCGAGCGAGTTGAGAATCACTGCGCGGCGGCTGCTCGTCGCTTCGTCTTTAAGTTGATCGATGCTGACACCGGAGATCAGCGAGATGTATCCCGGCACGAGCGGCAACACGCACGGCGACAAAAACGAGAGTATTCCCGCCGCAAACGAGATCGCGATGCGAAATAATGTAATGCCTTGATCGTCCATACTTCTTAAAACAAAATAATTTCAGAGTTCAGCCTATAGCTGCTATTCGAAGAAGAAAATCATTATGTAAATCATGTCAAATCCTGAAAATCCTGTAAAAACGCCCAACTCGAAAGGCATGCTTCACAGGATTAACATGATTATCAGGATTGACATGATTTTTCGTGCAAGTCCCTTAAACTCTGAACTACTTCTCATCAATCAATTCTTTTATCAACTCACCCAACAGCGCAATCTCGTCTTCGCTTGCTCCGAGCGAGATGTAGCGCACGACGCCCTTGCGATCGATTAGAAACGACGTCGGGATCGAAAACACGCCGTAGTTAAACTCATTCTGATTTCCATCCTCGACTGCAAACCCGTACGGCAGGCGGTTGCGTTTCCGGAACTCCCGCAGGTAGACGATCTCTTCGGGCTGGGTCAATTGCCGCTGATCGCCGTGCCCATAGTACTTCGTCACGCCCAGGATCACGAGTCCCTTGCTCTTCAATTCCGCGTGCCACTTCGACAGGTTCGGCAGCGTGTAACGGCATGGGCCACACCACGGCGCCCAGAAATCGAGCAACACAACTTTCCCGCGAAGATCCGAAAGCTTCACCGGCGCCTGCTCGATCCATTCTTCCGCGATAATCTCCGGCAACGCAACATTCGCGGGCGCCACGCTGCTGTCGAAAAGCTGATCCGCGTCAAACGACGGATCGAGTCGCATCAAACGCGACGTCGTGTCCTTGTAAAGATTCGCCGAAGGCAAACCGATCGACATGCGACGCAAGTCGGTCCACGTGGCAATTGCTAAATCCTTTTGGTTCGTTTTCAGGTAAGCCTCGGCGAGCAGCGCTCCCGACTTCAACAGGATCTCGTCGCGTCTGAAAACTTCACCTTTTCTCGTGTCTGCGAAAGTCTTCGCCGCTGCGAGCATCTGCTTCGCGTGCGTGACCATCGACGCGTAGTCCTTCGCCCGCCAGTAAGCATCTGTGATCAGAAGCTCCATGCGATAACGATCGTCGGGATTTTGCGGCTGATGACGCGCGTAAGCCTCGACCGCTGCTTTCGCTTCCGGGATCAAATCCTTTTTGACTGCGTAAAGCACGACGATGTTTCGCGCGGCCTGTGCTTTCTGGCCGTCGGGATCGTTTTTCAACAGCACGCGCATCGTCGTGAGCGCCGCGTCCGCGTCGCCGGCGAGATGATGAAGCATGCCGAGGTAGTACACATCGTCACCTTTTAGAGGTGAACGCGATTGCAATGTCGCTGCATTTTTGACTGCGAGTTCCTTCTGCTCTTTTTTCGTCTGTGCTTCGAGCTTCGGATCGTACGGGAGTTTCTGTTTGTTGAACTCCTGGAAGCGGCGTCCGAGATATCCGTTTGCATCTTCGAATAATTCGTGCGCCGTGCGTTTATCGGATTTCGAGTCGCCGTTGCCGTTCGCGACGAGTCCCTGGGCGAACGACGAAGTCGCCAGAACAAACACAAGCACAAGTGAAGAAAATACAGAAGTCATTTAGCCTACAGGTCTCAGAAGAAAGCGATCGGCGCGAAAAGGAGTTAACAGCGGCGAAGTCCGACCCTCGATAATTGCCGCGGAGATCAACTCGCCGGTCACGGGCGCGAGTAGGATTCCGTTTCGGTAATGCCCGGTTGCATAAAACAGCCCGTCAATTTCATCACAAGGACCCAGCACAGGCAAACCGTCAGCGGAGCACGGGCGCAAACCCGACCACGTGTCGACGATCGGCAAGTCAGCAATGTCCGGCGAGATTTCGAGCGCTTTCGCCAGGATCGAGTTGATTCCACCTGCCGTCACGGAGTTTGCGAAGCCCACGTGTTCGCTGGTCGATCCCGCCAGTAAACGGCCGTCATGACGCGGGACAATGTAACCGCGAGGGCTGAAGATCACGTGGCGCGCGAGCTGCGGGTTCGCTGCAAGACAAACCATCTGGCCACGCACAGGTTCAATCAGAGCGCGCGGTGCTTGTTGAATAAAACTCGACCACGTTCCCGCTGCGAGCACCACAGTTGCGCAACCGATCGGGCCGCTATCCGTCTGCACACCTCTCACACGGCCGTGTTCTGTTATCAACGACTCGACATTAGTGTTTGTGATGATGGCGACGTTGAGCTTGCGGCAGCTGCTAGCAAGCGCGCTGAGAAGTCGACGATTTTCAACCTGAATGTCTTTTGGGAAGAATAGCGCGCCGTGTGTTTGATTTGAGATGTGCGGCTCGAGTTGGCGTGCAGCGCTGGCGTTGAGTAGTTCGACTGAAAGCCCTGCCTGAGTCTGCCAGTAAAAACGTTTTTCGATCTCTGCCTGATCGTGTTCGTTGAGTGCGAGATAGAGAGTTCCGGTCGTGTCGAGCTCGACGTCGATTCCGGTTTCATCATGCAGCGCAGCGGCGAACGCCGGGTAAAGATCGCGACTCCGACACGCAAGCGCGAAGAAACCGTCGTGGCCGTCGGCTTCAACCTGTGGCGCGAGCATTCCTGCCGCCGCAAACGATGCCTCACGGCCGAGCTCCGCTCGCTCGATCAAACACACGTCACGCACACCTCGCAGTGCGAGTGCGCGCGCGATGGTGAGACCGATCACGCCGCCTCCGACGATTACAACTTCTGCGGAGCTTCTCATTTGTCAGTTGCGGTCCAAAGTCTTATGCTTGCCCGAAATGCATCCTATCACACTGATTCCAGGCGACGGCATCGGCCCCGAAGTGGCTTCAAACGTAGTGCGAATCATCGAAGCGTCGGGTGTCGAGATTCAATGGGAAACTCATTACGCAGGCGCGCAGGCGCTCGAAAAATTCGGCGAAACGCTGCCGAAAGACTTGCTCGACTCGATACTGCGCAACAAAGTCGCGCTCAAGGGACCTGTCACAACTCCAATCGGTAAAGGGTTTACGTCGGTCAACGTCGGGTTGCGCAAGACGCTCGATCTTTACGCGAACCTGCGGCCGGTGCGTGCGTTGCCGGGCGTGCCGTGTCGTTATCCGGAATTGGATCTCATCGTGGTGCGCGAGAACACGGAGAGCTTGTATGCGGGTTTGGAGCACGTCGTCGTTCCGGGTGTGGTTGAGAGTTTGAAGATCATCACGGAGAAAGCGTCGACGCGCATTGCGCGGTTTGCTTTTGAGCATGCGAGACAGGAGTCGCGGAAGAAAGTGACGGCCGTGCATAAAGCGAACATCATGAAGCTGTCTGATGGGCTGTTTCTTGATTGTTTTCGAAGAGTTGCCGAGAACTATCCGGAGATTGAGGCAGACGACAAGATTATCGACAACGCGTGCATGCAGCTCGTGATGCGGCCCGAGCAGTTTGACATCATGCTGCTCGAGAACTTGTATGGCGACATCGTTTCGGATCTTTGTGCGGGACTGGTTGGAGGTTTGGGACTGGTGCCGGGCGCGAACATCGGCGAGAAGGGTGCGGTGTTTGAAGCGGTGCACGGCTCCGCGCCTGACATTGCCGGGCAGGGTATTGCGAATCCGACGGCGCTGCTGCAATCAGGGGTTTTGATGTTGCGCTACATCGGCGAACGCGAGGCGGCGGACAGGATTGAGAAGGCGTTGTTCGCTGTCTTCATTGAGGGTCAGGTACGCACACGCGACATCGGAGGGACAGCGAAGACCGCTGAATTCGCGGACGCCATTATTCAAAAGATGGGTTAGACAAAGATTACAGGATCTACAAGATTCACGGTGATTAAGAATCTTGTTAATCCTGAAAATCTTGCTAATCCTGTCTCATAAGACTCTCAATCTCTTCGGGATGTTTGGGGACTTTGGTTGTCAAGACTCGTGCCCCATTGTTCGTGCAGAGCACGTCGTCCTCAATCCTGACGCCGATCCCCAAGTACTTCTCAGGCACGTCCTTCGTATCAGGCGCGACGTAAATTCCCGGCTCGACGGTCATCACGACACCCGGCTCAAGCGCACGTGATTCCTGTCCGTAGTAATAACGCCCAACATCATGCACGTCGATCCCGAGCATGTGCCCCAGCCCGTGCATGTAAAACTTTTCGTACTTCTTCTCCTTGATCAACTCTTCAGGCTTGCCCTTCAGCAATCCAAGCTCGACCATCCCTTCCGTCAACACCTCGATCGAGTGTTGCTTCAACTGCTCATGCGTCACACCAGGCCGCACCATCTCCACGCATGACATCTGCGCCTTCAAAACCAGATCGTAAATCTCACGTTGCGCGGGCGAGTAGCGCCCGTTGATCGGAAACGTGCGCGTGATGTCAGACGCATAGCCTTTGTACTCAGCACCAGCATCCACCAGCAACAGATCACCATCACGCAAATCGCCGTCGTTATTTATGTAGTGCAGCACCGTCGCGTTTGCACCAGCACCGACGATCGAAGTGTAAGCCGGAGCTGCCGCACCATGACGCCGGAACACCTGTTCGATCAGCGCCTCAATCTGGTATTCCTTCATCCCCGGCCGCGCAGCCTTCATCGCTTCAACATGAGCTTCGGCTGCAATGTCGGCCGCCGCCTGCATGATCTCCAGCTCTTCCGGGCGCTTCACCACGCGCAACTCGTGAACGATCGAACCGGAATCGATGATCGTCTGCGGCGGATGAATCGGTTTGCGGTTCGACGCACGCATGCGCGAGATCTCCTTGATGATCGTGTCGTCGAGATCTCGATCCATGCCAAGCCGGTAGTAAAGAACGTCAGCCCCATCGAGAAAGTCAGCCAGCTTGCTTTCAAACTCCGCAATCGGAAAAGCCTCATCCGCTCCAAACTCACTCTTCGCACCTTCAACACCAGCGCGCCGCCCGTCCCAGATCTCGCGTTCCGGATCGCGAGGCCGCACAAACAACGTGTACTTCGGATCTTTCTCCGACTGTATGACTGCGATCGAATCCGGTTCTTCAAAACCCGTCAGGTAGAAGAAGTCCGAATCCTGACGAAAACGAAAATGCGTATCGTTGGAACGACGTGGTTCGTGTGCACCGGGAATAATGGCCACGGACTTAGGGGCCATGCGACGCATAAACTCCTCGAGCTGGGGTCTGATCATCATCTACTCCTCAAAATGGGTTGGCCCGCATTATAATCTCCGATCGTGAGCACGCAAACATTGCCACAGACTCAAACGCGCGAGATCATCTCGTACGATCCGTCAACCGGCGAGGAGATCGGCCGTGCGCCGCTGATGGACGCCGCTGACGTCCGATCGGCGCTGATCCGAGCAAGATCCGCACAATCCGCGTGGTCCAAACTCTCGTATCGCGAACGCGCGCGCTTCATCCTGCGCGCCCGCGAGATCGTCCTTAACGAAGTAGATCCGATCGCAAAACTCGTCTCACGGGAAACCGGCAAACCCGCGGCCGAAGCAATCTCGATGGAGATCGTGCCCACACTCGATCTCATGCGTTACTTCGCCGACAACACAGCGAACCTGCTCGACGTGGGCAAGATCGACATCGGCCAGTATGGGCTGATGGGCCGTTCATCCTACGTCGTCTACAAACCACTCGGCGTCGTCGGCATCATCTCGCCGTGGAACTTTCCATGGGCGACACCGCTCGACGAAGTCGTCATGGCCCTGATGGCGGGAAACGCAGTGGTACTGAAGCCAAGCGAGCTGACTCCACTCACCGCTCTGAAGATCGGCGAAGTTTTTAAGCAGGCTCAACTGCCCGCAGGCTTGCTCGAGATCGTCACTGGCGACGGAACCACCGGCGCCGCACTCGTCGATGCAGGTGTCGACAAGATCATGTTCACAGGCAGCGTGAACACCGGCAAGCGGGTCGCGGAAGCCGCCGGAAAACATCTCACGCCCGTGGTCCTCGAGCTCGGCGGCAAAGATCCGATGATCGTCCTCGAAGACGCAAACCTTCCCAACGCAGCGAGCGCTGCAATCTGGGGTGCGTTTTGCAACTCGGGCCAGGCGTGTGCCTCGATCGAACGTTGCTACGTTCATGCATCCGTCGCCGATAAGTTTGTGGATCTTGTCGTCAAACAAACTCGCGAGCTCAAACAGGACAAAGCGTCAGTCGATCCGATCGACATCGGCGCGATGACGAATGAACGTCAGTTACGAATCGTCGAGGACCACGTAAGCGACGCAGTTGCACGCGGCGCGCGAGTGCTCACCGGCGGCAAGCGCATCGACGACGGGAACGGGTGGTTTCATCAACCAACCGTAGTGGCGGATGTCGATCATTCAATGAAGCTCATGACTGACGAGACGTTCGGCCCCGTCCTGCCGATCATGACGTTCAAAACCGACGAAGAAGCGATCAAGCTCGCCAACGACAGTATCTACGGCCTTACAGCCAGCGTCTTCACACGCGACATCGCCCGCGGTCGCAGGCTCGCCGAACAGATCGACGCGGGCACGGTGATGGTCAACGAGGTGGTTTACACCCACGCCCTCGCACAAACGCCTTGGGGCGGCGTAAAACAAAGCGGCTACGGCCGCACTCACGGTCGTCTCGGGCTGCTCGAACTAGTCAACGCACAGCACATCCACGTCAACGCAGTGCCCGGCGTGCCCGATGTATGGTGGTTCCCGTACACACGAAAAGCTGGAGAACTCTTCCGATCTTTTGCACGGCACTTCACAACCGGGTCGGTGCTAAACTCCACAGTGCTTTTGCCTAAGATACTTCACAGGTTACGCACATTACGCAAAGAAAAGTGACTGCGGAAACATCTTGAATTCCGCTGCACCTCTGCTATACTGCGCCCCTCCCAAATACTATTGCACATCGTAGCCTCACTTAACTTTTTGCCCTGAAGTTTCTGGAGGAGTCTGTGAAGAATTTTTATGCGTTTCTGATGATGTTAATCCTGTGTTTGGTCACCTCGATGCCACTCATGGCCCAGGGCCGTAGCGAAGTGGCGCAGCAAAACAGAGCCGAGGTCAGCATGGCCATTCACCACGACAAAACCCCCAAACCACTCCGCGAAATGTTTGAGACGGGCGAACCGCAAAAGCCGGCGCGAGGTGGAAGAGATTTTGAACCCGGCAGACCGCAACCCGTCGGAAACGTCAATCGCGAGTTCGTCGATCCTCTGGCTGACAGGGGTGTCAGTTCGCCATCGGCTCGGGTCGATATGGCGGCATCCATAGTCGGCACGCCTGTCGATCCACAGGCTCGGGTCGCGCCGCCTGACACCACCGGCGACGTTGGTCCGAATCACTACGTGCAATGGGTAAACCTGCGCTATTCGATCTACACGCTGACGAGAGGCGTTAATAACGAGATCACCGCGTTCGTTCCTGTGCCCGGCTTTCCGAAACAGGGTAACGTGGTTTGGCAGGGCTTTGGTGGCCGTTGCCAGACTGACAACGACGGCGATCCAATCGTCCAATACGATCAACTCGCCGACCGTTGGGTGTTGACGCAGTTTGCAGTCTCAGCCCAACCGTTCACTCAGTGCGTTGCCGTCTCGACGAGTCCGGATCCGACCGGAACCTACTTCCGCTATGCGTTCTCATACGGCAGAGACTTCAACGACTATCCGAAGATGGGCGTGTGGCCGGACGGCTATTACATCACTTACAACATGTTCCGAAACGGCAGCAGGTTCGTCGGCAACACTGTCTGTGCTTTAGAGCGCGACCAGATGCTCATCGGCGCTGCGGCGCGACAGATCTGCGCCAACACAACCGGTGGACACAGCCTTGAACCGTCGGATCTCGAAGGCACGACGTTGCCGCCGGCAGGTTCACCAAACCTGCTGATGAGTATTGGTACTTCCAGCGTCCAATTCTGGCGAATGGCAGTGAACTGGAGTGCCGGTACCGGAGCACTGACTGGACCAATCACGGTTCCGGGAGTTGCCGCGTTCAGCAGAGCGTGCGGCGGCGGCGCCTGCATCGTGCAACCGGGAACAACCACGAGACTCGATTCGCTTGCCGATCGACTGATGTACCGGTTGAGTTATCGACGGTTCGCGACACACGAATCGCTCGTGATCAATCACTCGGTGACGAGTGGCACGGGCGTCGGCATTCGCTGGTATGAGTTGCGCAACGCGGCGGGGCAGAGTTTTGCCACTGCGAATCCGGTTGTTCACCAGCAGGGCACGTTTGCGC
Source organism: Pyrinomonadaceae bacterium (assembly GCA_035761985.1). Lineage (GTDB taxonomy): Bacteria > Acidobacteriota > Blastocatellia > Pyrinomonadales > Pyrinomonadaceae > PSRF01. Next base: position 16,421 of record DASTQB010000296.1, on the reverse strand, counting down.
CTTCCAACGATTTTCGCTGGATGGGCAGCGCTGCGATGGACAAGACCGGCGGTATCGCAATCGGTTACAACATCTCGTCCGGCACAATCGTGCCGAGCATTCGCTACGCATTTCGTGGCCCCGCGGACCCGCTCGGAACGCTTGGCAACGAAACGAATGCGCTGGTGGGAAGTGGCTCGCAAACCGGAAACCTGACGCGCTGGGGTGATTACAGCACCATCAGCGTCGATCCGGTGGATGGATGCACAATGGTGTTCACGACGCAGTTCCAGCCTGCTAACGGCAGTTTCAACTGGACGACGTTCATTCACAGCTTCAAGCTGTCAACGTGTAACTAGGAAAAGAAGCCGCGGATGAACGCGGATGAACACAGATCAAATCCGTGTTATCCGTGAAAATCCGCGGCTTTTTACTTTCTGCGCCGCTTGCCTTAGTATCCCACCTTCGTGGCCCTCTGGAAGAACTACATGCACCGGCGGGAACGCTGGTATCACCAACGCGACAACAATCGCCTTGTCCGGCCGTTTGACTGGGGTTTGCAGTACATCGTCGACCATGTAAACGGCGACGATCCGCGCGAGCTGTTCACGAGTCACACCGATCGCGTCATGCAGGCAAGCGAGGATTTCTACGCCCTGCCGCCGATCGACGACTACCGGCTTGAAGGCGATCAACTTACCTGGACGAGCGCGATCGACACGCCATCACCCGAAAACAACATCGCCCACGCGCGTTTCTTTCCTGAGAAGAAAGAGAGCAAGCGCCGCAATGCAGTGGTCGTGCTGCCGCAGTGGAACGCACAACCGGAAAGCCACGTGGAAGCGTGCCGGATCTTCAACATGATCGGGATGGCGGCGTTGCGCCTGACGCTTCCGTACCACCTGCAACGAAAGCCGCCGGAACTCGAACGCGCCGATCATCTCGTCAGCACAAACATCGGACGCACGATCCAGTCGATGCGACAGGCCGTGCTCGACACGCGCGCCGCCGTGCGATGGTTGCACATGCAGGGTTACGAACAGATCGGGATCCTCGGAACGAGCGTTGGATCGTGCATCTCGTTTCTCGCGTTTGCGCACGAGCCGCTACTGAGGGCGGGTGCTTTCAATCATGTCTCAGGGTATGTGGCGGATGTGGTGTGGCACGGACTCTCGACTGCGCACGTGCGCGCCGGATTTGCAGATCACGTGACGCTTGACGAGCTTCGCAATTACTGGGCGCCGATCAGTCCGCTGCCTTACATGCAGCGCGTGGCGTCGATGGGCCACCGGCCTATCCGGTTCATCATCGCGCGCTACGATCTGACGTTTCCGCTAGATCTTTCCCACGATGCAATCGCAGAAGCACGGCGGCACAAATTGCCGCTCGACGTCGTGTGGCTGCCCTGCGGGCATTACACGACCGGCGAGCTGCCGTGGAAAGCGATCGACGCCTGGAAAATCGCGACGTTCTTCCGCCGCCAATTCCGGAACCGCGGATGACACGGATTTTAAATCGGGATTTTTTATCCGTGTTATCTGTGGCTTACTTTGCCAGCGGAAAGATCGGTTCGATGTCCACCGGCACGTCCTTCAGCCTGTCCAGTGCCTGCTGCATCGGCGGCCGGACCACGGCATACTTCTCCAGTATCGCTTTCGCCTTATCGTAAGAACCCTCAGCCTGAAGCGTCAGTATCTCGCGCGTCAGCTTCGTCACGCTGTCTTTGATCTTCGCATGATCTATGCTGAACGTCCCTTTGCTCTCGTTGAACTTGATCGCGCCTTCATCCGTCAGATAGTTGAACTGCATCGCGACGCCACGTCCGTGAGCTCCATCGATCCCGAAGCGCACCGAGCGAAACATGCTCGCGAGGTACGTCGTGTATAGCGTGCGCTCCATGCTCTTGTCGATGATGCCGCGATCGATCATGTACTGCAGCGCCCACAATCCCGTCATGTCGGCCTTCGCTTCCTCGATCGCCGAATAAAGCTCCTTCAACTGCTTCCGTACCGTCGTTTCCTGGCCGCCGACCGTGATGTTGTGTGGTCCAAGCCCGTGCATCAGCTCGTGACAAAGTATGTGCGTAAAGAACGAGTCGAAAGCGAGCGCCTGCTGATCGCCGGAATCAAGCACAACGCGTGAGATCGGAACGAGCGTCTTGTTGAACTTCGCGTCCTGCGTGTTCTTCAGCATGACGCGCTTTGATCCCTTTTCTTTCACGACGCGCTCGTCGTTCGGAAGATTGAACGCAGCAGTCTGCACGCCGCTGTTTCCCTCGCCCGATGCAAACACCAGGTTTACGACGCGAATCGGCGACGCTGCGCCGAGTTTCGGGTTCCGGTATTTCGGATCGAGCGGAAGATTGTTTTCAAGCTCCTGCAAGTGGCCGCTGAACTTCGCGAGCTTCGCCGTCTCTGCGTCGTCGCGCAACGTCACGTATGCTTCGAACGCGGCTTTGTAACTGAACAATTCGTCTTCGTACGTTTCGTATGGACCAATCGTGACGTCGATCGGCGAGTCGAGCTCCATCCACGCGACGTCGCTCTCGTAGTAGTCGTTCGAAGCAAACGCATCAGCGCGTTTGTTGAGAAAGTTTTTGAGTGTGGCGTTGGTTGTCAACGCAGCCGCTTCGCGCAGCAACGCCGCTGCGGGAACAAGATACTCTTTGTAAGCCTCGCTGTAAGGAACGGTGGTCAACTTCTTATCCGGCCCGCGACGAATCAGGTAAAAGAAGCCCGTGGCCTTTTGCTTGTCAGCTTCCGAGAGTGTTTGGATCCAGGAGTTAAACTCCTCTTTCGTCATGTCGTCGGGATAGTAGCTGGCGTGGTGCGGCTTCTCGCGCGGCACACCTTCGATGAACGGCTCTTTGTTGTCGAGACGCGACCATGGACCATCGTTGAGATAGAAGTAGTGCAGGCGCTGTCGCCCGGCGGCCGTCTTGTCGGCCAGCAGCTTCTTCTCGAGCTCGGCATTGCCATTCCAAACCTGACGCAGGAACAGCGGATCGAGCAGCTTCGCCGCCGCGATGATCTTATCGAGCGCCTGGCGATCTTTCGGCGTGAGCTTCGTCGCATCAGCAGTCAGCGTCGTCGGCGCAAACCGCGCGATCTTGCGTGCCAGTTCCGGATCGCCTGCCTGTTTTTGTCCAGTTAGAGTTGTCGCCATCATAATTAGTGCCAGAACAACCGAAACAAGTATTTTGACTTTCATATCTGTGTTTTTCTGCGGAAATCCGCGGCAAATTTTAGCATAGGGGCTACAGCGCCTGCCGGTTCTTCAGGATCTTCACAAACGAGGCAGATCGCAATTCCGGCAACGTCAATCCTGACAACTCAACGGCCTCCGCTTCAGTGAGCGCGCCGCAGTTAATCGCGCGGAGGAAATAGTTCAACAGCCCCTGCCCGGTTGCTGCATCGTCAAACACATCGCCAACAAGCGTGGCTTTCGCCGCCTTCTCCACGAAGTTCTTCAAACGTTCCGAAGCCGCTTCAAGACTCTCGAGGAAGAAAGCGTAAACCGCGGCGTAACGCGTGGGCAGTTGGGCAGGATGGAGATCCCAACCCTGGTAGAAAGCGTTCGTCAACGAATGCTGGATGTGATCGTAATGCAGTCGCCACGCGCGATGGACCACGTCGCGGTTCTCTTCGATCTGCTCGTGCGTCAACGGTGGGCCACCTTCAGTGAAGCGATGCGGCGCAACGGGCATGATGTTCGTCGCTCCGTCTGACAGCCAGATGCCTGTTCCGGCAAACGACACCTGCATCATGTGTTTCGCGAAGTCGCAGGCGGGATGCAGCATGTGCTGGTGTGCGGCGGTGATGTTGCATCCGGCCGTGTAGTCGTAAGTTCCGAAGTGCGCTGCAACGCAACGTCCTTCCCCCGCGGCAAGCAAGAGCGGCAAGTTGATCTGCCCGTTGTGATTGATGATCGACTGCGTGGTTTCGATCATCATCTCAAACTTCAAACTTCCTTCTGCAAGACCCGTTTGTTTCTCGAGTACCCAGAGCAGCGATGTGAGTGTCGCGACTTGTTCCGGGACGGTGATCTTCGGCAGCGTCACGACAAAGTTATCGGGCAAACGACCCTCATTCAGATCCACGAGGGTTGAAACAAAAATGTCGAGCGTGCGAATGCTGCGAGCACGTAGCTCTTCGTTTAATGGCTTGATACGAATACCGATGAAGGGCGGCAGCGTTCCGTTCTTACTTCCTTCCGCAGTCTCCGTTGCTGCGGAAACGGCGTGACCGTCTTCTTCAGCGTCAGGCCGGTTGCCGTAACCGTCTTCAAAATCGATCCGGAAATCTTCGACTGGCTCGCGCTGGAGTTTCTCTGCGACGCGCTGGTAAATCGTGTAGGCAAGCCAGGCTGACTGCTTTTCTTTACGCACGCTTTCGGGTTCGTTTTTCAGAAGCGAGACCAGCTCGGTCGCTTCATCGGCGGTCTGCGGCAACTCACTCGCGCCGGGCAGGCCGATGGCTGTCGCGAACGTAAGAAAGTCGGGAGCAAACTGGTCGAGGGAACGTTGTGCGAGCGAGCCGAGGCGCTTGGCCGAGTCAGACTTGAAGAGGTGGGCGCCGCCGTACACGGTGTGTACCGGCTGGCGACGTCCTGTTTCGCCCGGGTAATGCCGCGTAAATTCCTCATTTGCTGACCGCAGAGGGTCTGTAAGAGCCGTTAAAGATTCCGGTGATAAAGAGGTCTTCATGGAAGACAAGGTAGCAAAAATCTTGTTCATCATGAAAATCATGTAAATCCTGCCAAATAGTCGTTGACACGAGAATCTGCGGTTAGCTATCGTGGGCCGTGAGCCCTCCTCGCGGTTCGCCCCGAATCTTCACCGTCATTTTCAATCCCAGGAGGTAGTCGCATGAGAAACCTTGTCATCACTCTGATCTGCGCATCGATTCTCTTCTTCCACCCAGCCGGCGTGAACCCACAGGACAAAAAGAACGACCACGGCGGGAAAATCGAGTCGAGGTATGACGGGTTCAACTACGAAACCGTCATGCGGCTGCGCAAGATGAAAGTCAACTGCGACGGATTGAAAGACAAGTTCAAAGACGCGTGTGTGAGCATCGAAGTCGCCTTGCACTGCCCCGGACAGCAGATCAACTACGTGCGCGACGTAACGTTTCAAGTGGTGTTTGAAAACAAAGACTGGGTCCATTTTCACGGACCAGACCAGCGAGACCTGTCAGTCGTGACAGACACCGAGACGCTTCGGCTCGGGCGAATGACTCCCGTAAGTAAAAACCAGCCCGGCACGTGGGACACAAAAGTAGAAATCCTCGAAGCGAAGATCCCGTACAAGACGTTCAAGAAAATCGCGTCTGCAGATTCGGTTGAGATTCAGGTGGGAAAGAGTGCGGTCGAACTACGTGAAAAGAATCGCGCTGCACTGAAAGACTTGGACAGCCGTGTGCTTACCGACGAAACATCGCGCTCCTCCGGAGCGCAGAAGAATTGAGTGTCGCAGCTATAAACATAGTGCTCCTCCGGAGCACTGCGCTTCATTTCAAGACTTCGCTCCAGAGGAGCGATATGTCTATAGACTTAAACCTTCTTCTTTACGGCTCCGTCGGAGCCGCATGTAATCCTACACGCACATCTGCCACAACTTGATCGCTTCAACAGGCCGAATCAGCATCAGCAACTGCAACAGCAGACTGTCGTGTATCCAGAGAATTAAAACGACCTCAACCAGCAGAAAAAGAACTATCGATCCCCGCATACCAACTCGCCGCGCGATCCAGAAACCAAGTACCGCACAGGCAAGATCGCCGAGCGAGTTAACAACTGTATCGCCCGTATAGCCGAGCGCGGCAGTGGCCGTGCGATAACGTTCGATCACGAAGCGAGTGTTTTCAAAAACTTCCCACGCGCTTTCAAGGAGCACCGCGAGCCAGAGTTGCCAGCCCGGCGCCATTCGTCTGAACAAGAGGGCAATCAGCCAGAAGAACAAGATCCCGTGCAGCACGTGTGTAAGGCTGTACGGATCGAAAAGCTGTTGCGAGTTGTTGGAACTGCACGTGTCGCTGGTCCAGATTTCAAAGTAACCACACGCACAGGACAGCAACCGCCCCTGAGCACGCATCAACACGATCATTAACAACACAATAACCAGCGCGCCCGCGATCTGAAACAGCCTGGTCCGTTGTGCGTCTGTTGCCATCGGGCAGACAAATTAGCACAACTGCGAGATCCGCGTTCCGCCTGTGAAGCAGGTTGAGCCCCTGAACTCGCAGCAAATTCGCTCGCCAGCACCCGTTCGCACTTGTATGCTGATTTCGCCTCCGCACTGTTCAGGCGGGCAAGTATCGCTCGCTGATTCGTTTCCCATGTAGCGATTGAGTATGATGACGATTTTCTAATTACGAAAGCCTGGTTGATTTTGCTTATGGAATGGATAACAGAACTTCTTCATAACCTTAAGGAATACCTCAATCCGAAGCTCATCATAGAGACGCTGCTCGCTAAGGGCGGGATGTTTGTTTATGTGGGATTGGTGTTCATAGTCTTCGCCGAGACCGGGCTCGCAGTCGGTTTCTTTTTGCCGGGCGATTCGCTGTTAGTGGTTGCCGGTCTTTTTGCTGCGAACGGACAGCTAAATGTGGCGGTGCTGCTGTCAACGTTATTCGTTGCTGCGGTGGTGGGAGATGCGGTGGGTTACTACACGGGCGCCAAGATGGGCCCAAGGCTTTTCAGCAGGCAGAAGTCGTTGCTGTTTCGTCCCAGCCACTTACAAAGGGCACACGAGTTTTATGAGAAGTACGGCGGCAAGACCATCATCATTGCGCGGTTTGTTCCGATAGTGCGAACGTTTGCGCCGATCGTCGCGGGTGCGGCCCAGATGCCCTACCGAAAATTCGTTGTGTTCAATGTGGTGGGTGGCTTTCTCTGGGTCTTCAGCATGATTTTGGCGGGTTATTACCTGGGCACACTGTTGCGTGACAAGCTTGGGATTAATCTGGATGAGCATATCGAATGGGTAATAATCATCGTAATCGCCCTGTCTTTAACCCCACCGATCTATGAATACATAAAGGCGCGCATGCAGAAGAAGAAAGCAGCGAGGAGCGAGCAGGCGGCAGAGGTCGCAGCGATCGAAAACGAGCCATGATAATTTGGACCAGTTAACGCCGCACAGGCTCCCTGCATTCCATGAGGACCATCCTGGGCCGCCCGTGGATCCTCACCATCATACCCACGCGCCCCACGTCGAACCCGTTGAGCGGCATCTCAGCCTTGGCCCAATTAAGGCTACGCAGGACATCTCGCTTCTGCGACTTTGAAAGAGTAAGGTTCAACGAGATGGAGGAAGCTCCCCGCTCCGACGCCATCGACTCATCCGTGTAAAAGACGCTGGCCACTATATAAAGCTTCGTGCCCGGAAGCCGAAACGTTCGCGTCGTCAACTCTTCTTCGGCTACAACCGTGGTGAAAGTGCCAAGCTCGGTAGACTTCCCACCCTTTACGTCAACCAGCACCACCTCACAGCGGTCGGAATTACCGCTTTGCGGAAACGCGGGGCAGGCAGACACCACAATGATCATCAAACAGATAAGGAGGTACATGTTGAGTCTATCTCCCGAACGGTCCATCCGTTTTGATTAGATTGAACTGCGACTTGGAAGGCAGCGTTATTAAAATCAAATGCGGTCCACCCAGGCAAAACTTCTAAATTGTTTATGTGCAATGACGACGATTTTCCTTAGCTGTCTCGGCCCAAATTGCGTGGCCCAGGAACTGTCCAAAGATCCTCCCGCGCAAGAGTGGAGGAATTGGGGCGGCACAGATCTTTGGGGCAGCAACTGTAAGCCTGCTGACAATCCCGAGCATCAGGGTGCCCGCATTTGCAGTGGAGTCGAGGGTTATTTGCTCCTGGTTAAAGGTGACGAGGTTGAGCGTGGGCTGTTCTTAGCGAAACCGGAAATTTATTTGATTGCCCCGAATGGACGACATTATCCGTTGCGCTACTGGAATACCACCGATCCCAAATATCAGGGGCTTCACCGTTCTGTATCATGGATCACAGTAAATACGCCCAGAGAAACCATTGCCCTTACATTCACCTTAAAAGTTGCGCAGAGGCAAGACTATACGTACAGCGACTCGTACTCCATCATCGTAAGAGTTTCTCCATCTCCTGTTTGCATTGTCGGAAGCGTCGCCGGCAGCTCCACGTCGGCCGGTGAAAGTGTAGGGATCGCAAGCTCCCCCCGCGGACGGCCCTGTCTGAACCTGAACGAGTACGAAAAGCGGGATTGGTTTCTTACCGCGCGAAGACTGGCAAAAGAAGGACAGATCAATGCTGCAAGGCGCGCGCTCAGGAGAGTTCGCGAACCCTCTGAACGCTTCATCGTGTATCGCGAAATGGCGAGCAGTCAGTACAAGAGAGGTAATTCGGAAGCTGCCCGACGGATACTAATCAGAGCGCGCGCGGAGGCGCTCAAAAATCGTTTTGGTGACGGCCTAAACTACACACTGAGTCATGTTGTTAGCGGTCTGGCAGAGTCGGGATTCTACGATGCCGCAAAAGCAGACATCAGGCTCTTTCCTGAGGCCGACAGGCTGCAAATGTATCTAACTGTTGCTTTCATCCAAGGCGAACGAAACGATCTCGATGCCGCCAGGAAAACCTTTCAAGAAGCAATTCAACGGGAAGTGAGAAACAATCCACAGGCTGATGGAAGACTGTATGAGATAGGTATGGCCCAAACGCGTATGGGACTGCTCGACGAAGCAGGAAAAACTGCTTCAATGATCCGCGATCCTTCACTTCGGCAGATGGTTGAAACCAGAATTAGCGACCAATCGCCAAAACCAGAATAGTTACGCGGTCGAGATTTTAGTGCCCGTGCGAGTGGCAAAACGAAAGGCCGCCCGAGTTAATCGCAGGCGACCCTCGTTAATATTGTTGGTAGCGCATACGGGACTCGAACCCGTGGTCTCTGCCTTGAGAGGGCAGCGTGTTAGCCGACTACACCAATGCGCCACATCGAGCGGATCGGGATTATAGGTGCCCCCGCGGCGGGTTCGCAAGCTGCCTGCAGCCAATCCATGTAAGTCGCGTGGATCCGCCGCTAATTTGCTATACTGCACCCGCTTGTTGAACTTCAAATCTTTTTCTCATTCAGCCTGTAAACGGAGCGCGCCATGAAGATCGTTGTGTTGCGGGAAACACAAGAGGGTGAAGCACGCGTGGCGCTCATGCCTGAGTCTGTCAAGAAACTCGTCGCACTCGGAACGTCTGTTCATATCGAGAGCGGCGCCGGCCTCGGCGCTGCACGCATCGACGACGATTACCGCGAAGCCGGCGCTGAAATCAGTTCCGATCGCGAAGCGCTGCTCTCCGATGCGGACGTGCTCGCAGTTGTAAACCGTCCTGCCCCAAACGATTTTGCACGACTGAAAAGAGGCGCGATCGTCATCGGCTTTCTGCGTCCACTCGACGAGCCCGGTGCGCTGTTGCCCGCCGTCGATCGCGGTGTCACGACGTTTTCAGTCGAACTCATACCGCGAATCACACGCGCGCAGGCGATGGACGCGCTTTCGTCGATGGCTACCGTCGCCGGTTACAAAGCCGTGCTGATCGGCGCCGCTCACATTCCGAGAATGTTTCCGCTGTTGATGACTGCGGCAGGCACCGTTCCGCCGGCGCGAGTGCTGGTGCTCGGTGCGGGCGTTGCCGGATTGCAGGCGATCGCAACAGCGAGGCGTTTGGGCGCGGTGGTCGAAGGTTACGACGTGCGCGCCGCGGCGGGCGAGCAGGTTAAATCGTTAGGTGCGACATTTCTCGAAGTCGATCTCGGCGGGATCAAAACTGAAGATGCCGGCGGCTACGCAGTTGAGCTCTCCGACGAGGCAATGAACCGCGGCCGCGCGTTGATCGCGGAACACGCGAAAACCGCGGATGTGATCATCACGACTGCGCAGGTGCCTGGGCGTCGCGCGCCGTTGTTGATAACGAAAGAAGCTGTTGAAGGAATGAAGCGTGGTTCGATAATCATTGATCTAGCTGGCGCGACGGGCGGCAATTGTGCACTCAGCCAGGCAGACGTAACCATCGAACGTGACGGCGTCACGATCGTGGCACCCACGAACCTGCCGGCCACAGTCCCGGTACACGCGAGCCAGCTTTACTCACGCAACATCACGTCGTTCCTTTCATTACTGATCAAGGACGGGCAGTTGCAGCTCGACATGAACGACGACGTAGTTGGACCATCCTGCGTCACACACAACGGCGAAGTGGTAAACCAGCGCGTCGCAGGAACGATGCAACAGTTAAAATAGACAGGATTTCAGGATAAACATGATTGACATGTAAATCCTTGTCATCATTTTAATTCTGTCACACTGAGGTAAGCACATGACGTCAGAGAGTTTAATTTCGGCGCTTTATGTTTTTGCCCTCGCGGCGTTTCTTGGGTATCAGGTGATCTCGAGGGTGCCGCCGCTGCTGCATACGCCGTTGATGTCGGCGACGAATGCGATTTCGGGGATTTCGCTGGTCGGGTCGATCGTGACTGCGGGCGCTGGTTATAACCCGCTCAGTACGTGGCTCGGGTTTATTGCCGTGGTTTGCGCGACGATCAATGTCGTTGGCGGTTTCGTGATCACGGATCGCATGCTCAAGATGTTTAAGAGGAAGGACATCGCGAAGAAAGATTAGCCGCGGATCTGCGCCCCTAAACACTGATTAGAACCTTGCAAACTTACTTCATCGAACTCAGTTACCTGCTCGCTTCAATCCTCTTCATCCTCGGATTGAAGGGCATGAGCCACCCCGAAACCGCGAAACGCGGTATGCATCTCGCCGAGTTTGGCATGTTGATGGCCATCATCGGCACGCTGATGCATCACGAGATCATCACCTACACGTGGATACTCATCGGACTCGCAGTCGGTTCACTCATCGGACTCGCGATGGGCCTGTGGGTTCCCATGACTGCGATGCCGCAACGAACCGCGCTGTCACACGCGTTCGGCGCATTCGCCGCAGCACTCGTCGGCATCTCTGAATTTTACAAACACGGTGGCCACGTTGATCGAGGGACCATGGGCGCGCTCGGCTTCGAAGTCATGTTTGGCGCACTCACGACGACGGGAAGTCTGCTCGCATTCGCAAAGCTTCAAGGACTCGTACGCGGCACACCCATGACTTACAAGGGCCAGAACGTCTTCAACATGGCCCTGCTCGCCGTCACCACAGGTATCTACATCTACTTAATCGCCGTACCCGGCTCGATGCCGCTGTTCTTCACGATGGTCGGCCTCGCGTTTGTCTTCGGACTGCTGCTCGTAATGCCGATCGGATCCGCAGACATGCCCGTCGTCATGTCGTTACTGAACTCTTACGCAGGACTCGCTTCAGCCGCAACAGGTTTCGTGCTCAACAACAAGGTGCTGATCATCGCCGGCACGCTCGACGGCTTTTCGGGATTCATACTTTCGATCCTGATGTGTCGCGCGATGAACCGTTCGATCACAAACGTCTTGTTTGGCGCATTCGGCAGTGCGGCTACAGCAGAAGGTGCAGCCGAACAATCGGGATCGATGCGTGAAGTCGGTCTCGACGACATCGCCACCCAACTCGCCTATGCAAACAAAGTCGTCTTCGTTCCCGGCTACGGTCTCGCGACCGCACAGGCGCAACACGCAGTGCGCGAACTGGCAGACGTACTCGAAAAACGCGGCGTCACAGTCAAATACGGAATCCATCCCGTCGCCGGCCGCATGCCCGGTCACATGAACGTGCTACTTGCCGAAGCAAACGTTCCCTACTCTTCGCTTTACGAGCTCGAGCAGATCAATCCTGAATTCCCGTCAACCGACGTCGCCGTCGTGATCGGCGCAAACGACGTGGTCAACCCCGACGCACGCGACAATCCGACGAGCCCGATCGCCGGCATGCCGATTCTGGAAGTCGATCGCTCGAAGTCAGTCGTGGTCCTGAAGCGCGGTCAGGGCAAAGGCTTCTCGGGTCTGGAGAACCCTTTGTTTTTCAAGCCCGTCACAGGCATGCTCTACGGCGATGCCAAAGACACGCTGACGCGGCTGGTGCAAGCCGTGCAACACGCGTAATCTTTTACGAGCTTTCCCCAAACAACGAATTACTGGAGAGTGCATGCGAAGATTTTTCACCGCCCTTGTGCTGGCGAGTTTGCTCGTCACCACATTCCCAGCAGCCTACGCACAACGCGCTGCTGAAAAATCAAAAAAGGCTGCTGCAAGCGTAACGAGCCAACGCGCTGTCGATACGATCACCGCGGCCCAAATCAAAGACTACCTGACATTCATCGCTTCCGACGAAATGGAAGGACGCGACACACCTTCACGCGGGCTCGATCTCACGGCGAAGTTTCTGGCGACGAATCTCGCGCGCTGGGGATTCAAACCCGCCGGAGACGATGGAAGTTTTTTTCAACGCATCGACCTGCGTCGGGATCGTGCTGATGGCGGTCAAACGAAAGTCGAATACTTCGGGCGCGCCCTGACTGCGGGGACGGATTTTCTACCAGCCGGCGGCTCGGGGAATGTGAGTGGAGGTTTGGTCTTCGCAGGCAACGGGTGGTTTCTTAAGTCGAAAGAGATCGATGCGTACAAGGGGATGGACCCAAAGGGAAAGATCGCGGTGATCTTTGGCAGCCCAAACTCTTTGCCACGCGGCGTCGCGCGCGCAGAGCTGGGTAAGCAGGGTGAGAACCACATGAACCCCAGCGACTACGCGCGCAGCAAGGGAGTCGTTGGCCTGGTTTACGTCGCGGATTTTCAGTATCTCGCAAACTGGCAACGCAACCGACGGCTGTTGATGGAACGTGGTTCAACTGTGGTTGCGAAGTTCTCGCCGCAGGCCAGCTCGCCGTTACCTTCGATTGTTGTGTCGCCGGAGATCGCAAACTCGATCTTTGCAGGTGAACGACAAACGGCCACGGGCATTTTCAACGCTTCATACGGCACGGCCCAACCGGCGCCGTTTGCGATGAACGAACAGAAAACGATGACGATGAACGTCGCTAGCAATAGCGAGACGGTTGGGACGCAGAATGTGGTTGCCGTTTGGGAAGGCGGCGATCCGGTTTTGAAGTCAGAATACGTCGCACTGGGCGCGCACTACGATCACGTTGGCACCGGATGCGCGCCCGTTGCGGGCGACACGATCTGCAATGGCGCTGACGACGATGGTTCGGGAACGACGGCGTTGCTGGGAATGGCCGAGGCACTCGCGAAAGCGCCGACGCGGCCGAAGCGTTCGATCCTGTTTGTGTGGCATACGGGTGAGGAGAAAGGTTTGTGGGGCTCGCGTTATTTCACCGAGTTTCCAACGGTGCCGTTGAACCAGATCGTCGCGCAGGTGAATCTCGACATGGTTGGGCGGAGCAAAAAAGAAGGTGACACGAACCCTCGCAACGGCGAGCTTACCGGTCCGGATTCGATCTACGTGATCGGGTCGACGATGATGAGCACTGAGCTCGGCGAGCTCGTGAACACAGTCAACAAGGGTTATCTGAACCTGACGTACGATACGAAATATGATGATCCGGCGGATCCCAACCGCTTCTTCTTCCGCAGCGATCATTACAACTACGCGCGGAAAGGGATTCCGATCATCTTCTACTTCGACGGCGTGCATGAAGACTATCACCGGCCGGGTGACCATGCGGACAAGATCGATTATCAGAAGATGGAGAAGGTGACGCGCACGATTTATATGACGACGTGGGAGATCGCCAATCGGCCCACGAGGGTGAAGGTGGACAAGCCGCTGCCGACGCAACTGTCAGTCAACTAAGATCGCGTCAGGAGGAGAGCCTTTGGACAGGATTACATGATTATCAAGATGAACAAGATTTTGTTAAACATGTAATTCTGTAATCCTGTCTAAGGCTTGCGTTCGGCGGTTAGGCGCCGGTAGGCTTCGGCGCGTGAGAGTCCAAGCTCGCGCGCCGCTTTCTTTAGCGCAGCGCGATGGTCCAGGCCGTCCTGCTCGAACTGTTGAACGAGGCTGGAAACGCTCGCGCCGGTTTCACTCACAGCCTCACCGATCACATTCCGATCGATCAGCACCACGATCTCGCCCCGCGGCTCTTCTTCATCAACGTAAAACTTCGCCAGCTCGCTCAACCGCCCGCGTTTGATCTCTTCATGAAGCTTCGTTAGTTCTCGCGCGACAACAGCCTCGCGCTCGCCCAGAACCTCGTACGCATCCTTCAACGTCGCCGCCAGCCTGTGCGGCGCCTCGTAGAAGATCAACGTCCCCGGCACTGACTTCAACTCTTCCAGCCGCGTTCGCCGCGCGTTCGATCGCGACGGCAGAAATCCCGCAAAGAAAAACTCATCTACCGGCAATCCCGCTACGATCAACGCCGAGATCAAAGCACTTGGACCAGGCACCGGCACAACCGTCACATCACTCTCAATTGCAGCACGCACCAACCGGAACCCCGGATCGCTAATCGCCGGCGTACCAGCATCGGAAACAACAGCAATGTCGCTTCCCTGCTTCAGCAAGTCGATGAAATACGACGTTCGTTGCTGCTCGTTGTGCTCGTGATAACTCGTGGTCTTAGTCGTGATGCCGTAATGCTGAAGCAACTTGTGCGTGTGACGCGTATCTTCACACGCAATCAGGTCCACGTCCTTCAACACCTGCAACGCGCGATGCGTAACGTCTGCGAGATTGCCGATCGGCGTGGCTACAAGATAGAGAGTGCCAGACATAGAAAGACAGGATTACATGATTAACAGGTCGTTCCTGTCAATTCTGTAATCCTGTCCGGACGGCAGGTAAATCGAGCGGAAGTCTAAGCAGGGGTTACCGAGGGAAGGGGATTCTGCGCCACCAATCGTCGCGATTGTTACGATCGTTACGACGCCAATCGTCGTCACGTCGATCGTTGCGACGGCGTCGATAATCGTCATCACGTCCGTAACCACCGTCGTATCTGAAGCCGTAGGCATCACCGATGAATCGCAACTCCTGCTGGATCTGAGACCACTGTGAAACCATCCTGCCATCAAACCAACGCGGTCGAGCAACGCGATTCAACATCTGGCCCTGTTCGAGTACGCGACGAGCTTCGTCGGCACTGCGGTTCAAGTCGCGACCGTTTCCAACTCGCGATTTCAGATCTCCGACTGCATCACGGAACTCATGGACCTGTTCGTTGATCTGATCTTCGCGGCGCGTGCCATTGGCGCGGCTGCGATCGAGCGCACGGTCCATGTCGCGCTCAAAATCTTTCGCGAGACGATCGAGTCGGTGAACGGAGTCGCGGACTGCGCGGCCGTCGTAGCGGCCATAACGATCGTCAGGGTAACGGTCCTGCCGTCCCCACTGGGCATTCGCCACAACGGGCAAGCCAAAAGCTACGATGCCCAGAACGAGTAATGAAAATTTCAGTGTGTGTCGGTTCGTCATTTCTTTGTATCTCCTCGGTATCACTTCGGCCCGAAGCGGGTTTGGCAAGTACCGTGCCTGTTTGAAAAATCGCGATTTTGTCGAGAAAAATGCGCCGGGTAATGCCAAAAGGTGCAGGCGTTACCGGAAAAGGTGCCGCGGATGGGGCGGATCTTCGAAGCAGGATGAACGCGGATCAGCGATCGATGAGGATGGAGATGTGGCGGCGGATGTCGGAGTCGAGGAGGTAGCGGGTATCTTGCTTAGACATGTTCTTCCAGGCGGGCGCGCCGGTGTTCAACTTCGCCAGCAGCAACTCCTCACTCGCACTTCGAATTCCCATGTGACGAATGTTTGCGCATGCGAGGCCTCCGCCACGCACGATGCCGTCGCTCGGGGTCCTGGGCCATCCGGCTTCCACGTAGAGAGTTCTGACGCCGCTGGTTAACGTGAGGAGTGGTCCGACCATGGTCGAATTGCCTGTGCGAAATCGCTGTCCTTCCTGTTTGGAAATCTGAATACTCGCGCCCGAGCGGTTTGCATCGCCCGCGGAAATCGTGAAGCGATCGACCAGCCAATCCACTCCCGCTTTGCGAAGCAGATCGTTGGAATTCTTCAACGATAAATACTCGACAACATCCTTACGGCCCGACAGACGAGCTCTGCGCTCGGCTTCGGATAAAGCTGCTGCCCACGCTTCATCTAGTTCGCCCATATCAGCTTGGCGATGGTATCATGAGCCCCGAATTGTCCCCCCACAAATCCAATGCGGAAATTATCCACATGATCCCATCCTACGTCTTGAAGCGCGTGTTAATGGTGCTCCCAGCCATTGGTTTGTTTCTGCTGGTCAGCACAAACCCACTCGCGCAGTCGCAAAAGTTTCCGGCTCCCACAACCTACGTGAGCGATTTTGCTGGAGTCATTGACGCTGAGACTAAGAGCCGCCTCGAGAGTCTGCTTCAAAAGCTGAAAGAAAAGAGCAAGATTGACCTGTACGTGGCTACGGTGGAAAGCACCGGAGAGCAGACGATTTCCG
>DASTQB010000295.1:0-26947 GCA_035761985.1 Pyrinomonadaceae bacterium | reverse complement strand
TCCGACGCGCGCTACAAAAAACTTCTCGCGCGCTATCAAAAATACAAACAGCGCCACCCCGACCGCTCCCCGAGTTTTTACGACAGCCGCCCGCTTTGGATGTTATAATCCGCCGCAACTAAATCCTCATGGAGTAACTGTATGGCCTGGGTAAGCACATCACCATTAGTCAAGACGTACACGCTCGAAGAGTTTTGGGAGCTTCCCGATCCGCCAGACCGTTCAAAACTAGAATTAATAGCAGGAGTCCTCTACATGACACCCCCTCCTGGGTATTTGCACGAAGATTCGGTTAGTCGTCTGATACATTTGCTGGCCGACTACATTAAAGCTACCGGAGAGACAGGTAAGCTGTATGTGCCGCGCGCCGGGATTTGGCGCAAGCCAAATAGTTGGCTGGAGCCTGATCTGTTTTATGTGTCAGCCGAAACGCAAGCTCGCATGGAGCCTAATTACAGAACGACCGCGGATCTCGTCGTCGAAGTGATCTCGCCGAGTTCGGCTATCTATGACCGCAACACAAAAGCCGATACATACGCTGCGCTCGGTGTAAGGGAACTGTGGCTGGTCGACGAGGCGTCGCGGCTGATTGAAGTCCGAGTTTTAAGGGGCGATCGGTTTGGGCCGAGCACTGTTCTCGAAAGCAATGATGAAATGCGGTCGGAAGTGTTTCCGGCTTTTGTCGTCAAGGTCGCCGCGATCTTTGGCGATTAACCGTGTGCCGCTTCGAGTGGTGGTTTCATCGACCTCTTCGATCGTGCGTCCACAAGCGTGTGAATGATCACGGTCGTGATGATTATTGCGCCGCCGAGGAGGGCCCATCGGGAGGGTCTTTCATGGAGGAAGAGGTAGACCCAGACGGGATTTAGCGCGGGCTCGATGTAGCAGACGATTCCCGCATCCAGTGACCTCACGCCACGTGCCATGCCGGTCGTGAAAAGCGCGTAAGAGATGCCGAGTTGGACCACGCCGAGGTAGGCGACAGCGAACACGTCACTAGCTCCGAGGCCAGAAAACGCGGCAATTCCCCACGGTGCGGTAACAATGAAGACCAGCAGATTTCCGTAGATCACTGACGACGCGCGGTTCACTTCACGCGCCCGCGGATGCCGCAACATCAAAAAGTAGAACGCAAAGAAAAGCCCTGACGCCAGCGCCATCAGATTTCCCGTCACGTCCTGCGGGCGAAGTTGGCCCACAAAAAACAACGCCATCCCGCCCAAACACACCAGCACCGTTATCAAATCGCGCGAACGAAACTTTTCCCTGTACATCAGCGGCTCGAAGATCAGCACATAAACCGGCGCCGTGTACTGCAGGAAGATCGCGTTCGCTGCCGTCGTTTGCTTCGTTGCGAGAACGAAAAGTATGACGAGCACTGCGTAGAGCAGCGTTGCGATAACGGTGACATTATTCAGGCCAAAGCCTTCACGCCTGGTGAGAATGGCGACGGTCAGTCCGGCAAAAAGTGAGCGATAGAAATTGAGCGCAAGCCCGGAGATCTCGGTCCACTTGATAAACAGCCCGCCCGTGCTCCACAGAAAAGCCGCGGCAAAAACATAGAGCAGGGGCATGCCGCGAGATGTGCGCGCCAACTGTGCTTGCAGCTTAGTCCTCCCGCAAGCCCTTCAGATGCTTCCCAAACACACCATTCCACGGCGGAATGACAATCGAAACCGCGCCCATTGCCTTTGCCTGGCACGCCAGACGGATCAACGGCTTCGCCTCCGACGTCTCGATGTAACCAAACTCTTTGATCTTCTTTCCTTCACGCGCGTTGACGTCAGAAAGTTTTTCCGCGCCGCCGAGCACGCCAACCCAGCACGTTCCGCACGATGCTGAACGACACTCGACGGGAATCGGTCCTTCGATGCGTCGTGGATCGATCTCACGCCAGTTGCGCGAACGATCGCCGGCGGCGCCCCACGCAAGATCCTGATCGTCGTTCAGTCGATACTTCGCACGATCGTCGTTCTCGTCATACGTGACGGTCCACTTCTTGTCGACTGTTTTCAGAAAACCAAAGAGCCCCTGGCTGTCGTCGACGGCGCGTTGCTGCAAGACCTCGCGCGGCGGCTTACGCGCATGCTTCTTATCGAGCAGCATCTTTCCGGGCGCGTTTTCAAATGCCTCGAGTCCCGTTTGCCTGATCGTCATGAAGGCAACCGCCGTTATCCCAATAAGCAGCGACGCGTGCGCCTTCACCTGGCTTTCGAGTGTTTCTGCCACCGACGAGATCTGGTCCGAAAGCGAACCGCTGCCGGAAAACTCACGCGCGTGTTTCTGCACAGCAGCTTTAACTTGCGGCCAGTAGCGATGACCGTAAAGAAACGTGTGCGACGAGTCGATCTGATCCTTCAGCCGGTAACTCCCCTGCATCAACAACTGCTGCGCCAGCTTTTCCGGATCCTCGGCGCGTTCGAGCGCGTGGAAAAGCGAGAGCGGATAGAACGCAAACCAGATCTGAATGGCGTTTCGATCCACTTCGTCTATCGAACGCAGCAGGGTGGTCAGCGCTGCCGACCATGCTTCCTCGTCCTGTTGTTTAAGAAAGTCTTCGAATGGTGTCATACTTCCACACTTTTTATCCACAGATTACGCAGATCAATTAAAGAATGTGCGTAATCTGTGGATGGATTATTGACAAGTTGTACTCTCAGGAGTAAAAGTCACTGCTACCGAGCCCGAGCGATCTCCCCAGAACTTTCCATTTCCACGGAGGTTTTTTCAAATGGACGCTGACAGACCAGATGTTGCGAAGCCAGCCCGTACGTTCGACAGTGCTTACAGTTTTTCTTTCAGTATTGCCATCGGTTTAGTGCTTTTTATTGCCGGCCTGGTTATCAGTCTCACGCTCGGTCAGGGCACCACGATCGGCCTCATCTTCGGTATCCCGCTGCTCATCGCGGGGCTGGTGTTGCCCGTGTTCATGATGCGCGATCTCTTCCATCACAACGAGATCGACGGACCCTGTCCCTATTGCAGCGCGCCAATTAAAACATCTGACGCCACTATTCGCTTAAACTGCCCTTCATGTAGACGCGTGATCGAGGTGCGGGATACGACACTACAGCCGGGCGAGTGAAAGCATCAGAAGGTAGCCGGAATCCAACCGCGCGTAAAGTAGTCGGCTAAGGTAAAAGCAAACAGTATCGCCATCCAGAACAGCGCCGATGCCACGATCACCCAAACGAGTCGTGTGCTGTAGCGCACGTGCATGAAATAGAGCACGACGAATGTTGCTTTGGCTACGGCAATCGCCATAGCTACGATGGTGTTGAGGCCGTACGGGAAATCGATAAAGGCGGCGATCACAGTCAGCGCAGTCCCCACCAGCAGGATCAGGAAGATCGCAATGTAAACTTTAACTGGAACTATGTGTTCGCTCATGAGATTTACTGTCCGGAACTCACGCTGGGGTGGCCACGGAGGGGCCACCCCTACAATCAATGCCCGAAGTGGCGCCCTAACAGGTACAGCAACGGAAACAGGAAAATCCAGACGATGTCGACGAAGTGCCAGTAAAGTCCAATCACCTCGACGGGACTGTGATACTCCGGATCAAACCGTCCCCTCATTGAAAAGATGATCAGATACGTCAGCAAGCCTGCGCCGATGATCATGTGCAACGCGTGCATGCCGGTCATCGCGAAGTAGATCCAGTAGAACAGTTCGACCTGTTTAACTGTCGCACCCGGCAGCAGGTGCAGCTTGTGATGATCGAGCGGTTGTCCTTCTTCCTGAATCGCCGGATTGAACGGATTGCCCGGAATCAAAGTGCCGGGAATCAAATGATCCTCATACTTGTCGTAATACTCAACGGCCTTGATACCAAGAAAGCCGAGACCCAGAATCAGCGTCAGGATCAGACAAAGAATCTGCGGACGCCTTTGCCCCACCTGCGTGAAGTAAACGGCCATCGCCATCGTAAAACTGCTCAGAATCAGGACGCCCGTGTTGACCGCGCCGAGCGTGATGTCGAGATGGTTGCTGGCTGATGCAAACGACTCGGGATATGACGAGCGGTAGAGCGTGTAGGCCAGAAACATCCCGCCGAAGAACATGATTTCGGTTACGAGAAACACCCACATGCCGAGCGTGCCCGCTTCACGCTGCTGCTCCATGTTTTCAAAATGGTGCTGCAGCGCCGGATGGCCGTGGACCTCTGGTGTGGTAGCGTGGGTAACCATGTTATGAACGCTCTAACTCCGGTCGAAACTTGCCGACGACTTCCGTCTCTTCAGGTGGTGCAAACTCGTAAGCTTCCCACGTGACAATCGGCGTCACCTCAAAATTCTCTGTCGGCGGCGGCGACGGCGTGCGCCACTCGAGCCCCGGCAGGTGCCAGGGATTCGCCTCAGCGCGCCTGCCGTAACGCATAGACCAGACAAAGTAAATCAACGGTATCAACATGCCGAATCCGAGAATCGACGCGCCTGCCGTGGAGAGTACGTTGAACACCTGAAACTCCGGCGGATACGCGTGATAGCGGCGCGGCATTCCGAGATAGCCGGCGACGAACTGCGGCAGGAACGTCAGGTTGAAACCGACGAAGATCACGAGCGCGCTGAATCTTCCCCAGCCTTCCGGATACATGCGTCCGGTGATCTTGGGCCACCAGTAATGAAGCCCGCCGAGGTATCCCATCAACGCGCCGCCGACCATGATGTAGTGGAAGTGTGCGACGACGAAATACGTGTCGCTCAAGTGGACGTCAGTGGCGAGCGAGGCCAGGAAAAGCCCGGTCATGCCGCCGACGGTGAACAGTCCGATGAAGCCGAGTGCGAAGAGCATCGGCGTGTCGTACTGGATCGACGATTTGTAAAGCGTTGCCGTCCAGTTGAAGACTTTGATCGCCGACGGAATCGCAACCGCAAAACTCAACACCGAGAAGATCATGCCCGCGTACACGGATTGCGGAGTCACGAACAGGTGATGTCCCCAAACCAGAAAACCAAACACGGCAATCGCGAGACTTGAGAACGCGACGAAGCCGTAGCCGAAGATGTTTTTGCGGGAGAAGTTTGCGATCAACTCGCTGATCACGCCCATGGAGGGCAGCACCATGATGTACACAGCCGGATGCGAGTAAAACCAGAACAGGTGCTGGAACAGTATCGGATCGCCGCCGAGTGCCGGGTTGAAAATGCCGACGCCTGACGCGCGTTCAAATGCGAGCAGCAGGACCGTGATCGCGATCACGGGCGTGCCGAGAATCATGATCAGGCTCGTTGCGTAGTGTGACCATAGAAACAGCGGCATGCGAAACCAGGTCATACCCGGCGCGCGCATGGTGTGAATGGTCACGATGAAGTTCAGCCCCGTCAGGATCGAAGAGAATCCGTTGATAAAGATCCCGACGCCCGTGAGTATCACGTATGAGTTTGAAAATGTGGTGCTGAACGGCGTGTAGAACGTCCAGCCGGTATCGACGCCTCCGACGAGCAGGGCGTAAATGGTGACGATTCCGCCGAGGAGAAAGATGTACCAGCTCAGCAGGTTGATTCTGGGAAAAGCGAGATCTTTAGCCCCAATCATCATCGGCACGAGGAAGTTTCCCAGCGTGGCCGGAATGGATGGAATGAGGAAGAAAAAGATCATGATGATGCCGTGCTGGGTGAAGACCTTGTTGTACGTGGTCGACTGAAGGAAGTCACCCTGCGGCGTCAGCAGCTCGAGACGAATCATCAACGCATAGATCCCGCCGATAAGGAAAAAGAACGTAATAGACGCGAGATAGAGCAGGCCGATGCGTTTGTGATCCTTGGTCAACAACCACGACTTCAAGCCGTATTGGGCGTTGAGGTAGTTGACCCTCGACGGTGCTGGTATTTCGAATTCCTCTATTGCTCTCATAAACTCTTGATCATGTTAATCCTGTGACAGGATTACATGATGGACACGATTTACATGATGATTTTACCGGACGTTGCGTGTCGGCGACGCGCCGGGTGTCGCGGCTGGCGATGGACTTGCCGCTACTGCCGGTTGCTGCTGCCCTGTCGCCGGTAACGATTTAATAAACGCAATCATCTGCACTAACTGGTCTTCGCTGATCTGCCCCTGAAACGTCGGCATGATCGGCCCGAAACCCGCCACCAGCTTCGCCTGCGGATTCAGTATCGACTCGCGAATGTAACCTTCATCCACGCGCTGTGACTCCCCGTTTTGCAACGGCGACAACCTGCCAAACGAACCCGCCAACGTCGGGCCGCGACCGCCTTCACCCGTGCCTCCATGACACGAAGCGCAGCCGAGCGTTTGATACAACTGTTGACCTGCAGCCGCAGGCGTCGTGCTTCCGGTGTTTCCACTCAGCCAGTTGTCGAATTCTCGCGCCTCCATAACGATGACGGAGCCCACCATTCCCGAATGGTTCATGCCGCAGTACTCGGCACAAAACAGGTGATACCTTCCCACCTTCGTCGGTTCAAACCAGAGCGTCGTATACCTGCCCGGCACCACGTCCATTTTCGTCCGAAACGCAGGCACGAACAGATCGTGAATCACGTCTTCAGACGTCATGATCAACTTGACCTTACGTCCCACAGGCACGTGCAACTCGTTGATCTCTCGCTGGCCCGTGGCGTGCTGCATTTTCCACATCCACTGCTTCCCGACGACGTAGATCTCAACAGCATTCGTGGGCGGGCTGTACTGCTCGAAGTAAATTCGTGCACCCCAGCCAAACATCGTCATTGCGATGACGAACGGAATGATGGTCCAGATCGTCTCCAGTTTGTGTGAACCCGCAATCGGACGCGGAATCTCATACGGGCTCCGTCGCCGGTAGCGAACCACGAAGAAGATCAACGTCGCCGAGATCAGCAGCGTAAAGAACAGCGTGACGCCCGAGAGATAAAAATAAAGAGCATCGACCTTCCACGAAAAACTGGAAGCACGCTCAGGCACTAATGGAATCCACGACTGCATTAGTGAGTGGCGCCCCCAGTCTTCGGATTAACAGCTCTCGGATAACGAGGTTTCAGCAGAAACAACATAGCGATAATGCCGAGCAGCGTAAGAACACCGGCAACGCGCATCACTCTCATTATTGCTGCGCCATACTTACCCGTCGCAGGATCGTAGTGGTAGCAATAGAGCAGCAACTGGTCCATGGGCGACCCGATCTTGTTTTCTGACGATTCGATCAGCCCGAGACGCAGGTCGCGAGCGGGATAATCGACGCCGTAGAAGTAGCGCGAGAGTTTTCCGTGCGGGGTTGTCACCATGATCGCGCTCGCATGCGCAAACTGTTTCGTCGCTTCGTCGTAGCGATAGTGAAAGCCGGCGGCCTGGGTCAGCTTGTCGATATTTTCCTGGTTGCCGGTTAGAAAGTGCCAGCCTTCATTTGCGCCTGCGCGCATTTTTTCAGGCAGGTAATCGACGTAGACTTTTTTCTTCGCACTCGCGAGCGCGCTCGATTCGCGTGGATCGAAACTGACGGTGACCACGTCAAACTCCTTGCCTACCTGGAAAGGCAGAACACGAAACGACGTGATCATGGCGTTGAGAATCTGCGTGCAGAGCATCGGGCAGTCGTAGTAAACAAACGCGAGCACGACCGGCTTTTTACCGAAGTACTTGCCGAGCTGGACCTCCTGCCCGCTTTCATCGCGGAACACGACATCGAGCGGCAACTGGTGATCGAGTTTTTGCTCGATGCGAACTTCCTGCAGCGCCGGGGGAAGACCTGTCGAGGGATTGCCGGTCTCAGGCCGTCCGCCGTACAGAGGCGAGCGTGGGCCTGGCGGCGCCTGGGCGAGCACATTCAGCGACGAGATCAAAACAAAACAAAAGGCGACGGCGAGCGGGGGCAAGCCACCCTTCCTGACTTGTTCTAATTGCAGGAAGTAGCGCAATTTCTGTAGAACGGAACAAGTCAGGAAGGGTGGCTTGCCCCCGCTCTCTACCAAAAACTTCATCGCCTCTTCTCCATCTCTCGCCCTGAGCTTTGGGCGGTAGGCATGCTTATCGCGTAGTCCTCGAGTTTGCCCCCCTGGCCTTTCACGCGCGACGGCAAGCCCTCACCGGATACCACCTTGTCGATCGCCTGATCGATCGGCATGCCGACGACATTCCCCGACTGGTCCTTCAAACCAGTTTTGAGGTTCTCCTGCCACTGCTGTAGCAAAACTCGATACTCACTTTGCGGTGCTGCCTTTTCGAGATTCACTGTCTGGCCGTTTTCCAGCGTGATCTGAAAGCCCGGCGCAGCCTGAAGCCTTGGCTCAGGCGGCAAACGTTCCTCCTTTTGCAAAGCCATCGGTCCCGGCCCGGGCTCTTTCGCCTGCTGTCGCGTGAAAAACCCAAACAACAACCACACCCCAACGCCCACCGCAACGGTAGCGACGCTGAGTATCAGGCCAAACATGAGTACGGCGCGCACGTTGATGTCGCTTCTCTCATGTATGACCTCGACGTTGCGGATATGCGAAACGTCGGGTGTCTCTGTTTTATGACCGTCACTTCCTGGTTTTCTTGCCATAACTATAAATCCGTAATTAATGCCCCGCGTTGGCCTGCGCCATCACCGATTCAAACTGCGGATCGTTGATCGGAACCAGCGATCGCTTGCCCAACTGCCACGTGAACAACGTGAGCCACAAACCTCCAAAACCAATCCACGCGATGATGTCCATCCAAACGTACTTGTGCTCGTCTCTGAATGCCGGAACGAGCATCCACAAAAGATCCACCATGCGCATCACGAGTATCAGGATCGCGATCAGCACCAGCTTCCGTGGATTGCGTTTCAAGTCGCGCGATAGCAGAAACAGGAACGGCGCAGCGAAGTGCAGTATCGCGATCGTCACGACGACGGCTCCCCAAACGTGATGTGTGCGCACGATGTAGTAACCAATCTCTTCGGGAAGATTGCCCGACCAGATGATCAGATACTGCGAGAACGCGAAGTAGGACCAAAGCATCACGAGCGCGAGCAGCAGTTTGCCGAGGTCGTGGAAGTGCAGCGGCGCAACGACGCGCGTCATCGGCTCCTGTCCGGCGAGCCATGCTAAGACCGCAATACTGAACGCGAGGGCGCTCAAGCTCCACGCTGCGACCCAGATGAACCCGTAGATCGTCGAGAACCATTCCGGCTCGAGCGACATGTACCAATCAACCGACGCGAACGTAACCGTAAAGATGAGCGCCACCATGCCAGGCCCGCTCAGCATGCGCATCTTTTTCGTGTAGCGGTTATCGGCAGTGCGATCCTGCGCGGCCGACCACTTGTTCAGCAGGTACGCGAGCGCGAGCCACACTGCGAAATACACAACTGTGCGAACGATGAAAAACGGAAGATTCAGGTACGGAGTCTTAAACTGCACAACGGCGTGCTTTGCCAGTTCTTCCTGGTCCAGCCAGTGGTGATATACGGAGTGCGCGCCGAGTATGACCGGCAGAAACAGGAGCGCCATGATCGGCAACGTGCGCGTGGCTGCTTCGAGTATGCGGCGGATAACGAAACCCCAGCCGCCGCCGGTCAGGTGTTGCAGCATCAACAACGCGAGCGAGCCGACAGCGATGCCGGTCCAGAACGTCCAGCCGATCAGGTACGACTGAAACACGTGTTTCTTATCGAGAAACACTCCCGCGAGCAGGCCGACGAGAAAAATGATCCCGACGATCAACGACCGCTTCTGAAGGTCAGACAAACTTGGAGGATTGAACGTTTGAATCACCGTTGTCCTCCGGGTGCTGGCGAAGCGGCGGGCGCTGGCGATGGGCTCGCCGTTGCCGCTGCCTGGTTTTGCTGGCTCAACTGCAATGCGCGGATGTAGGCGATGATGGCCCAACGATCCTGCACGGGAATCTGCGCGTTGTAAGCAGGCATCGCGCCCCAGCCGTTCGTGATTGCGTCGAAGAAGTGTCCGACTGGCGCCTGTCGCAAACGATCGTCGTTGAATGAAGCGGCGCGGCGAAAACCTCTGCGCACGATCATGCCGTCGCCGTTTCCGGTAAGCCCGTGACAGGCGCTACAGAAGATCCCGTAACGTTCGCGGCCGCGCTCGACGATCTCCTTCGTGATCGGAAACGGAAACGTGTCGACTGCGTCCGGGTAGGGGTTTTGTGTGCCTGCGATCTGTTGCGTTGGTTGTGTCTGTTGGGCTCGCTCCGTTTGTTGTGGTGCGGGCGCCGGCGTTGCTCCGCCGGAGGGAGTTCGTTTTCCCGTGTACAGCGCGGTGTCGGTGCGCAGGAAGCCACGCGGAACTGTGCCCTGGATCGGTTGCCGGCTGCCGAGACCGTCGCTGAAGAACGTTGTGCCGCGCAACGGTTTGATCTTCGGCTGGTCCTGCATGTCGTAACGACAGCCGGTTGCGACCAGCAGCAGTAACAGCAGGCAGCAGCAGGAAAGGCGCCTGGCGCGCGTGTTGTGCGACAGCAGCACCAGCAGCAGGCAGGAGCTGGCAAGATGCGGGAGTCGACTCCTGCTCCTGCACGCTGCTCCTGCCGCTATTTTTTCAGATCTCGACATCGTTAACTTCCAGCGCATCCAGGCTCTTCAACAAATTCACGACCTCTTCGTGATTAAACTTCGGATCATTCGCCTCAACTGCCAGGAAAAACCGATCGCGCGTGGCCATCGCGAAATTCGGAACGTTAAAAACCGGGTGATAGGGCTGCGGCAGTCGATTCAACACGAGCATGCCGAGCACTGCCGAAAACGCCGCCGCCAGCACCGTCATTTCAAACGTGATCGGTATGAACGCAGGCCAACTGTTGAGCGGCTTGCCTCCAACGTTGAGCGGATAGTCGATCACTTCCATCCAGTACTGCATGAAGAAACCAGCGAGGCCGCCCAGCAGGCCGCCGATAAAAACGATCAACGGCAATCGTGTATGCGTAAACCCGATCGCTTCCGAAAGCTCTTCGATCGGATACGGCGAATAACCGTTGATGCGGCGGTATCCGAGCGAGTAAACCTTGCGCGCCGCGGCAACCAGATCGCCCGGACTTTCAAACTCCGCCATCACGCCATAGAGCGGCGGCGCGTGCCGTCGATGCGCTATCGCCCCTGCCGGGTGCACGTGTTGACCCTGTTCCAAACTAGTCCTCCACCTCCGCTTCGGGAAGGATTGTCCGCATCTCGAAGATCGAGATCATCGGCAGGAACCGAATGAACAGAAACAGCAGCGTAAAGAAGAAACCGATCGTCCCGATAAACATCGACCAATCCCACACCGTCGGGTCGTACATTCCCCACGACGAAGGCAGGTAGTCGCGATGCAAACTGGTGACGACGATCACGAACCGCTCGAGCCACATGCCGATGCTCACGATGAACGAAATGATCCACAGCGCCACCAGGTTCGATCGGACCTTTTTCGACCACAAAAACTGCGGCGCAACGATGTTGCAGAGAATCAGTGCCCAGTAATAAAGCGAGTATGGGCCATGCATGCGGTTCCAGATCATGAAACGTTCGTACCTGTTGCCGCTGTACCAGCCGAAGAACGCTTCCATGATGTAGCCGTAGCCGACGATCAATCCAGTGGCGAGCATCACCTTTGCCATGTTGTGCATGTGGCGCATGGTGATGAAACCCTCGAGACCGTAAAAACGCCGCAACGGAATCGTCAGCAGCAGCACCATCGCGAAGCCCGCGTAGATCGCGCCCGCGACGAAGTAGGGCGGAAAGATCGTTGCGTGCCAGCCCGGAATGATGCCGACCGCGAAGTCGAAACTGACGATCGTGTGAACTGAAAGCACGAGCGGCGTGGCGAGACCTGCGAGCAGCAGGTAAGCCATTTCGTAGCGATGCCAGTGACGCGCGGAGCCGCGCCAGCCCATCGCGAGCATGCCGTAGAGAATCTGAAACGGTTTGCTGCGGGCGCGATCGCGGAGCGTGGCGAAGTCGGGAATCAGCCCGACAAACCAGAACATCGCGGAGACGGTCGCGTAAGTCGAAACCGCAAATACATCCCACATCAGCGGGCTGCGAAACTGCGGCCAGATTCCCATCGTGTTTGGATAGGGAAACAGCCAGTACATCAGCCACGGGCGCCCGAGGTGAAAGATCGGGTACATGCCCGCCTGTGCGACGGCAAAGAGCGTCATCGCTTCAGCGAAGCGGTTGATCGACGTGCGCCAGCGTTGTCGCAGCAGCAGCAGGATCGCGGAGATGAGCGTTCCGGCGTGACCGATTCCGATCCACCAGACGAAGTTGAGAATGTCGACGCCCCACGCGACGGGCACGTTCACGCCCCAGAGGCCGATGCCGACGAACACGAGGTTGGTGATCGTCAGCAGCATCAGCTGGAACAGTGCGAACGAGATCGCGAAGCCGAAGAACCATGCAAGCGACGTCTTGCGTTTCAAGACGATCGAGCTGATCTTGTCGGTCACTGAAGCAAACGTCAGCCCGGGATCGATCACGGGCGCGGTCGTGTGCATCGGACCTTCGGTGTATGGCTTGTGTGGCTCTTCCTTTTGCATTTAACTTAAACCGCAGATTACGCAGATTGCACAGATCAGTGTGTATCGTTCTGTGTAATCTGTGTAATCTGTGGATTCGGGTTTTTCAGTTGCGACTGATAAGTCGTCCGCGGGCGCGTGTTCAATTCACCCAGCACCGAGTAGTCGCGCCTGCTGTGCTTCAGCTTGTTCACGCGACTGTTCGGATCGTTGATATCGCCGAAAACAATCGCTTCGGTCGGACAAACGGCCTGGCATGCCGTCTGGACCTCGCCGTCTCTCAGTCGTCGATCTTCAAGCTCCGACTGTATCTTCCCCGCCTGAATGCGCTGCACGCAGTAAGTGCATTTCTCCATCACGCCGCGGCTGCGCACCGACACGTCCGGATTGCGCATGAGTTGATAAGTCGGCGTTTCCCAGTCCTGATAAAGGAAGAAATTGAAGCGACGCACTTTGTACGGGCAGTTGTTTGAACAGTACTTCGTGCCGACGCAGCGGTTGTAGACCATGTCGTTCAGGCCTTCAGCACTGTGAACTGTTGCGTGGACGGGACAGACCGGCTCGCACGGCGCATTCTCGCAGTGCATGCACGGAACGGGCATGAACGTAGTGCCGTCGGGATGACTTACATCCATGCCGCGGAAATAAGTATCGACGCGAATCCAGTGCATCTCGCGGCTGCGCACGACCTCTTTCTTGCCGACGACGGGAATGTTGTTCTCTGCCTGGCAGGCGATCGTACACGCGTTGCAACCGATGCAGTTGTTCAGATCGATGGCCATGCCCCACGCGTAGTTGGGCGCGTGACGCCGCTGCTCGTCGTCGTAGTTGTAATCAGGGTAGTAACGCGTCTGGTCCTGGTAGTTGTAATCAGGATAGAGCGACGGGTGTGCGTGTTTCTCGTCGTGCTTCTCGGCGTGCAGGAAGTGGTCCAACGTTTCTGTACGCGCTATATCGCGCTCTACAGTATCGAAATTCGGATCTTCGAGGTTGAAGTGAAGCTGCGTAGTGGCGAGCTCATAAGTCAGGCCTGTGGGCCTCACCTGAACGCCGCTTGCGTACCACGGTGCGAATGCCGTTCGAATCGAGTAAGCGTCAAAGCCGACAGGCTCGGCCGCTGTTGAAGTGCCAACACGCCCGGCCAAACGACGCCCGTAACCAAGATGGACCGTGACAACTCCGTCTGGCTGTCCCGGCGCGATCCAGAGCGGTGCGCGCACGGTGCGTCCCTGCTGATCGACGATGTCGACGAGCGGAACGTAATGTTCGCGACCTTTATTGCCGCCGCGATTAGTGTTCTGGTTGACGAGTTGTTGCGCGGTATTCGGACTGACGAGCGCGACGTTGTCCCAGGTCACTTTCGTCAGCGGCTTTGGCAATTCCTGGAGCCAGCCGTTGTTTGCGAAACGGCCGTCGTAGATCGATGGATCAGTGCGGAAGACCAGCTCGAATCCGCCGGACGCCTGCGTCGTGGGGGTCTGAGCTTGAGCAAAATTTGCCTGAACTGAAACAGTTCTCGTGGGTAGTGCTGAGTCAGCAATAAAGCCGTCGTGAAGCGCTTGCCGCCACCACGTTTCAAAGTCCTGTGACGGAGTTGGACTTGCTGTTGCGGCAGGCGTTTGCTGCTGCTGCTGAGCGTTTTGTCCCTGCCCCTGCTGCTGCTGCGTAGCTGCTCCTGCCGTTTGTCCCTGCCCCTGATTGCCTCGCTGTGTTTGCCAGAAAGCCTTCACGATGTCATACGGCTTGCGATCGTACTGCTCCGAGAACAACGCAAGCAGTTCATGCGCGGTCTTGCCATCGTAAAGCGGCTCGATGAGCGGCTGCATGATCGTGACCGTGCCGTCGTATGAACGCGTGTCGCCCCACGACTCGAGATAATGTGCAGCAGGCACGTGCCAGTGACACAACTGAGAAGTCTCGTCTTTGTACTCACTCAGGTGAACGCGCAGTTTCGCTTTCTGCAAACGCTCGAAATCGAGCTTGCGATCAGCCGGCGTCGTGTACACGGGATTGCCGCCGATGATAACGAGCAACTCGACCAGCCCACCGTCTATATCCTTGATGAGATCCTCTAACGACTGCCGCTGATCCTCGGATCTCACTTCGAGTGGATCCGTGTAGAAGACGGTTTTGCCGACGTTGCCGAGCGCGTTGTTCATCGCGTGCGCGATCGCGTGAACGATTGGCGGTTGACCTTCACCAGCGACGACGATGCTCGCGCCCGGATGTTGTTGCAGGTCCTTAACAACAGCTCCCATCCACGGAAGATTCACAGTCGCAGTGCCCGCAGGCATTTGCACACCCATCGCGCCTGCGAGAGTTTTCGCGATCGCTTCGAGCTCGCTCGGTTTGACCAGCCACGTGTGATCGGCCATCGCGCCCGTGTTCGAAGGCGTTGTCTCAACCACGTAAAGACGATTCATCTCGCGGTTGTTTTCACTCACGCGCCTGCGCGCGATGAACTCGCGCGAGTAGCGCAGGTAACCGGGAAAACTCGGAGCAAGAAAGTCTGCGTCGAGCGAGAGAACTCGTTGGGCCAGATCGAAGCGATAAGTTGTGTTTACCGGTTGACCAAATGCGAGTACCGCACCGTTCCGCGAATTGTCGTGATTGGCGGGTTCATACTGGTGCCACTTCGCCTGCGGAAGTGCAGCGAGTGTCGCTCTCATCTGATCGCCGAGAGTCGGCGAAATGATTGTTTCGGTCAGAAAACGAATACCCGCGCCCTGCTTCCCACGTTGCTCGTCGAGCACCGAACGCATTTCGCCGACAAACGCCGTCCACGTGCGGATATCTTCCCTGAATGTAAGGGTTTGCGAGCGATCGGGATCGTAAAGATTCAGGATCGACGCCTGGGTAAAAATGTCAGTTGCGCTCGAGCCGCGCGGATCTCGAAACGGGTCGTCAGCAGGAAAATCGAGTGGCTTGTTGTTCGGATGATCCGGATTGCCTTCGATCTTTGTCGGACGTCCTTCGTTACTGCGAACGAGAATCGGCGTGGCAAGCCCAAACACAGGCGCCGCACTCGCGAAGAACAGCGGTTTACCGGGAACGTGATCTTCAGGCTGATTGACGTACGGAACAATCTTCTCCGGTGGCTGGAACACGCAACCACTCAATCCCGCGAGGGCTAACGACGCCGCCATCAACTTCATAAACGTGCGACGTCCTACCGGGTCGTGCCACTCTTCAGCCTGTTGCGGAAACTCGCGCGCGACAAACTCTCGAAACGCAGGACTATCAGACAGCTCTTCGATGCTGCGCCAGTACTTCTTACCGGTGGGCGTTGGTTTACCATCCTGCATAGCAAGGATGTGATCGCGCATCAGTTTGAAGTTTATGTGACGGTCGTTGTCGCTCATTACTCGTTAACGGTGACAAGTTGAACAACTTGTCAGAATCTCAAATCCTAAAATTTTGTAATCCCTTACCCACTCCTGACCTTTAGCGATTTCGTCTGCCGTTTTGTTCTCCTGCCGCCATTCCATGTCGTAGATTTTGTCCAGAGGTCGCACGAACCTCTCCGGCTCGCGATGACACTCCAAACACCACTCCATCTGCAGCGACGCAGTTTGGAAAATGATCGGCATCTCGTCGACTTTGCCGTGGCACGTCGAACAGCCGACACCTTTCTTAATGTGAATGGCGTGGTTGAAGTAGGCGTAATCAGGCAGATCGTGAACGCGTTCCCACTGGATTGGCCGTCCCGTTCGAAAACTCGCGCGCACGGGCTCGAGATAAGGACTATCGGCCCAGATCTGTTTGTGACAACCCATACACGTCGACGTCGAAGGTATTCCTGCTGAGGCCGATACTTCAACGGACGTATGGCAGTAACGGCAATCGATGCCGTCGTCACCCGTGTGATGTTTATGACTGAATTGAACTGGTTGTTGCCGTTCGACCCACTGACCGGTGTTCCACGACGAGCGGTTCAGTTCGACGGCGACCCATAGCAAGGCAACAGCAATAAAAACTGCGCCATAAATCGTGATTTTGGCCAGCGCGTTTGTGCTGTGATGGAAGATCTGTGGCATTGCCGCAGGATCAACGGTGTCGGGCGCACGTCAAACCAATAGCTCGGCAGGACCAGTGAGCCCAAAAACCTTTCGCACTCATGATGTTTATTGCAAAGTGAAGGTACTTTACCAAATGGATAAGGATTTTCAAATTGGGCCACAGTTTTGGGCGAGGTTATCCACAGATTACGAAGATTATGGTTCATTAGTAATCGGCGTAATCTGTGGATAACTTAGTGAACGTCGCGGGCCAACATTGCGGCGCCGATCGGTGCGGCGTCGAGGCCGAGTTTGGCTGCGACGATCTCCGTGGCTTCGAAACAGGGTTGAAAAGCACGGCGTTTTACTTCGCGAATGATGGGATTGAGGATTAGCGATCCGGCGTCCATCACGCCGCCGCCGAGCACGATCATTTCGATATTCAGAAGGTTGATGACACTTGCGACGCCCGTTCCGATGTATTTTCCGGTTCGCTCGATCATCATCAGCGCGAAATCGTCGCCTTCGTTTGCCTGGTGCGCGACGTCTTCCGCCGTGAACGATTTGTTCAAGGCAAGACGTGATAGTGACGAAGTCGAATCGCGATTCAAACGTTCGCGAGCGCGGCGAACGATGCTTGGCGCTGAAGCAAGCGTTTCGAGACAGCCGCTGTTGCCGCAAACGCATGGTAGTCCTTCAGTGTCGATCGTGATGTGACCGACTTCGCCTGCGAAGCCGGAAGCGCCGGTCCAGAGTTTTCCATCGAGGATGATCGCTCCGCCGATGCCGTTTCCGATCATCATGTAAAAAAGATTTCTGCTGCCTCGTCCGGCGCCGACTTTGTACTCGCCATAAGCAGCGGCGTTTGCGTCGTTCTCAACTTCGACACGAAGACCGGTTGCGCGAGTGAGTTCAGCGTGAAGGTTTTCAACCATCGTTGCCGGCAACCCGCGCGGAGATACGACGCTATCGGTTTGCCTGTTTACAAGTCCGGGAATTGCGACTCCTAGTGCCGCGACGTTTCCGCTGACTTTGCGTAGATCGGCAATGATTGAGGTGAGTTGTGGGATCAGTTCCTTTGAAACACCACCGATCCGAGACTCGAGTATGGAGCCGTGTTCATCGACCAAAGCGGCACGCACGTGCTCGCCTGAGACATTGATGCCAATGAAAGTTGTTGCGGGAGTAGTCATGGTAACAAGCCTGGTCTGGGCGGAAGAAGCTGCGAGGTCGAAGAATAGTCGAGGGTTTCAGGGCTGTCAAACATTGGGTTTCAAGAGTAGAATCCGTCCTATAGGACGAATAGGTCCTGTAAGACCTATTAGAAAGCAATAGGTCGTATACGTCCTATGGGTCCTATTGAATAACGATGCAGATCCGAACCATTCTTCTTCCGACGGATTTCAGCGAGTGTGGCAATTACGCGCTCTCGTATGCTGCATCGCTCGCCCGCACGTTCAAGGCGTCGATCATCTGCATCAACGTGATCGAGCCCATCGTGCCGACCGTCGGCTATTCCGGAATGACCGAACCGCTGCCCATCGCCGATATCACCGAACAACTCGAAAATTCAGCCGAACGCGAGCTGCCGAAACTCGCCGAATGCGACGAATGTGCAGGACTCGATATCGAGGAAATGGTCGTTCACGGCGAAGCGGCCTCGGAAATCGTACGCGTCGCGAAGGAACGCGACGCCGATCTGATCGTGATTTCTTCGCACGGACGGACCGGCCTCGGCCGGATCATCTTTGGTTCAACTGCCGAGTCGGTTGTGCGGCATGCGCCTTGCCCGGTGTTGGTCGTGAAACCCCCTCAAGGAGACGATCCAAACAGTAGTCAACAATGAGCCCTCCAGTTTATTCTGTCGCGCGACAGAAAATCGTTTCCCAAGCTCTCCCAGTTTAGAGTTGTCATAACTTATGCACCTCGACTTTGTTAACGAACTCTTGGGTCAGTATGGGGTTTACGCAGTTTTCATTCTCGTCATGCTCGAGGGTGACATCACCCTCCTTCTCGCAGGCGTGCTCGCGCACAGCGGTTTCTTCGGCCCGTATAGCTTTGCACAGGTGCTGATCTGGGGAACGATCGGAGGTTGCGCGAGCGATAATCTCGCTTACTTCATGGGTCGTGGTTTTTGTGAAGGCGTCAGAGAAGTCCGCTTTTACAAAGCCGCGAGGCCGCGTCTCGAACGTCTGACTAACAAGTTTGGCGCACTTTCGATCTTTCTTTCCAAGTATATTTACGGTCTACGCTGGGCGGCGTGCGTGTTTTATGGCGTCGGCCACCTGCCCTACCTGCGGTTCCTCGTCCTGTCGTTCGCAAGCTGTTTCCTGTGGGTTTTCGTACTGGCCGGCGCCGGTTATTTCTTCAGCGGCGCGGTGATGGGGTTGATCGGCGACTTCGAGCGCGTCGGGAAAGTGCTGCTGGTTGTCGTGCTGCTCGGCATACTCGGTTTTTACCTGGCCGAGCGCTTCTGGATCTCCCGGAAAGTGGAAGAGGCGGATCCGGAACGATTACAGGAACTCGAACATGCCGCGAGCGAAAAGCTACACGATCTGAAGCAGGAGTTTCAGGAACACATACCGTTCAAACATCACCAACGCCGTAGCGATCAGAGCAAACGTGAGACTGACGGAGATTAAAAACTCTTTGAGCTTTGGGCTTTGATCCTGATACTTTGTTATGGTAGGCAAACAAAGTACTAAGTTCTAGTTCAAGATCGTCCAGCTCGAATGCAGATTGGGAAAAATGATAATTGAATCTACCGCACCTCCTCGTGTCGATCTTGCGGGCGGCACCATCGATATCTGGCCTCTTTATCTCTTTCATCCAGGCGCAACCACAGTAAACTTCGCTCTTTCGCTCTACGCGCGTTGCCGCATCGAAACGCGCGACGACGGGCGTATCATTCTCGAATCGCGTGACCGTAAAGTTTCCTTCGAAACGGATTTATCGGCACTTGAAGACCTGCTCTTCGAAGAACGTCTCGAGCTGGTTTCGAAGCTTGTTCACTTCTTCAAACCGACTACCGGGTTTCATCTCGTTGCGGAAAGCAGTGTGCCTGCTGGTGCCGGTTTGGGTGGCTCGTCGGCGCTTGCGATTGCGTGTATCGGTGCGTTGAACACGTTGGTTGGGAATCGGTACGACCAGCGTAAGTTTGTGACGATCGCTGCGAACATCGAGTCGACAGTGATCAAAGTGCCAGCAGGTTTTCAGGATTACTATCCGCCGCTTTACGGTTCGGTTTCGTGCGTGCACTTCCGGCCCGACGGCATCGAGCGAGAGCGTCTCGAGGTAAACACGGAAGAGTTGGAGCGGCGGATTGCGATCTGCTACACGGGCGAGCCGCGACTTTCGGGAATCAACAACTGGGAAGTTTACAAACGTCACATCGACGGCGATCCCGAGTTGTTTGAACTCTTTGAGGGGATTCGTGATTCCGCGCGCAACATGCGCGAAGCGCTTATCGCCGACGATTGGGATCGCGTCGCGGAGGTGATGAAGAATGCTTACCCGAACCGCAAACGCCTCGCGCCGACGATCACCACGCCACAGATGGACATGCTCGTCGAGAAGGCTTTGGCAAACGGAGCTGAGGCTGCGAAAGTTTGTGGAGCCGGCGGTGGTGGCTGTATCGCATTCTTCTGCGCGGCGGGAAGGCGTGCAGACGTCGAAGCCGCGTTAGCTGCTGAAGAAGGCGCGGAAGTGCTGGATTGGAAACTGGCTAATGATGGACTGACGGTTAAAGTCAGTTGACAGTCGCTTGACAGGATTTACAAGATTTTCAAGATTTACATGTAAATCCTGTTAATCATGAAAATCCTGTAAATCCTGTCACCCGCCTTCAGCGCGTTGTTTAGCGGCGGCTGAGACTGCCGCGAGGCGCGCGACCTTTTGCTGGAACGTCTCGCCCGGGACCGGACCTGTATCCACAACACCGCAGTAAGTCGAACGCTTCATCAACGTTCGATCAGCCTGCCCGGTGGGTTTGTGCGCCGCAGGTGCGGGCGTCGGTGCTGGAGCGGGCGCCGCTGGTGGCGGCGCTTCCTGATCCGGCGCTAGCGACGTCAGAACTTCCGTAACTTCCGGCGGCGGCGCAACTTCTCCACCACCTTCTTCCGCACGTCGTTTCGCACCCGCAGAAACTGCCTTTAACCTCGCAACCTTCTGTTCGAAAGTCTCGCCGGGAACGGGCCCGGTATCAGTCACGCCTGAATACGTCGAACGACGGAACAACTGTCGATTCGGGTTCTCTCCAAGTTTGTGTCCCGCAGGCTTCGGCACCGCAGCCGGCGCGGCTTTCGCAGCCGGTGTTGCCGCTTTCGGCGCAGCGGCCGGCGCCGCGGGTGCGGCAGGCGCTGCGGCTTTGGCAGGCGCGGGTTTCGCGGCGTGACCGTCACCAGCCTCGCTTTCGATCATCACATACACGCCGCGCTCTTCGTCTTTCTTGATCACCGGCAGCGTGCCACCGGCCGCCTGTAACAACGCAGTCAGCTCCGCTTCGACAAACCGGACCTGCTTGTTTGGATCGCGCACGTGCCCGAGCGGCGGTCCCATGTAAAGC
The DNA here is from genome assembly GCA_035761985.1 of Pyrinomonadaceae bacterium. Taxonomy (GTDB): domain Bacteria; phylum Acidobacteriota; class Blastocatellia; order Pyrinomonadales; family Pyrinomonadaceae; genus PSRF01. Next base: position 5,965 of record DASTQB010000295.1, on the reverse strand, counting down.
ATGCCGCACGTCTGGCACTTCGACAGAACATCATCGCCGCGCAGGTGAACCTGAGCCGGCTCTCCCGCTGTTCGCAGTTGCTTCAAGTGACCGTTGCACAACTTTCCCTTTTCGTTTTTCTCGTTGCAAACGGTCTGGGCGTTCGTTATCCGCTTCGGTACGGGGGCTGATGTGACGGTAGACATTTGCCGCCAATTGTACAGCAATCCGTGTTATTTGTGTCTAACGTGTCGAAGGCTCAGTCGTTCATCGCAAACATCTGGCGATTGCTACCGCCGCGCGTGCGCCGTTGGAGCATGCGACTCACTCACGCGCGCTTCACCGTGACCGCCGGCGCGTTAATCTTCGACGACGCGGGCAAAGTACTTCTACTCAAACATCGTTTTCGCGCAGGCAGCGGCTGGGGATTGCCCGGTGGTTTTCTTGAAGCAGGCGAACAGCCGCTCGAAGCGTTGAAGCGCGAGCTGCGGGAAGAGATCAGTGTGGAGGTTGAGACTGCGGAAATCTTTACCTCGCGATCGTTTAGAAAACCGCAACAGGTTGAAGTGCTGTTTCGCTGTCGCATCAAGGGCAAGGTTGAACCACGCAACATGGAAGTCGAGCGCGCGGAGTGGTTTTCAATCAACTCTTTGCCCGATGGCTTGCCGCGCGATCAGCGATTGCTTGTCGAACGGGCTGCGAAAACAGAGTGAATTGATGTATGCTGCGCCAAACCAAAAACAGGAGAACCCGATGGTCGAGCTGATTCCTTCGCAAGATGCTGTGATGCAGATTCTGAAACGCACTGGCGCGTTTCGTGAGGGCCACTTCATTTATCCCAATGGAAAACACTCGCCACACTACTTTCAAATGCCCCTGGCGTTTCGCTACTACGACACCGCGCGCGTACTCGCAGTAGCGCTCAGTCGAAAGTTTCGACTCGTGAAAGACATCTCGAGCCAGTTGCCGAAAGTTGCGGTCATCAGTCCGAGTTCAGGCGGAATTCCTGTGGCCTTCGGCGTGCGCGACGCGCTCAACGCCGAACAGATCTACTGGGCCGAACAGGAAACGGGTCAGCGCATGTTTCGCCAGTACGTCAACCAGGGCGAAGTGAATCCGTGCATCATCGTCGACGACATCATCCGCAGCGGAAACGCAATAGAGGAAACAGTTGATCTCGTGAAGAGTCTCGGCGCGAGAATCATCGGGTGCGGTGCGATTGTCCGTTTCGATACTGCGCCGTCCGAGATTGAAGGCGGACCAGTGAAGTCGTTAATCGACTTCGATGTGACGATGTACGAGAGCGAGCAGGGCTGTCCTGAATGTAAGGCCGGGGTTCCGCCCGAAACCGTCCGCTTCTAATCTGCGTACGAAGTCCGCGTAAATCTGGCTAAATTTCGTGCCGATTCGCGAGCGCCTTGTCCATCGTGACCTCGTCGACGTATTCGAGATCACTTCCCACAGGCATTCCCATCGCAATCCTCGTCACTCTTATCCCCAGCGGTTTCAATAGCCGGCTGATGTAGTTTGCAGTCGCTTCACCTTCGGTCGTCGGGTTCGTCGCAAGAATCACTTCCCGCACTGCCACGCCATCGTTGTTCTCCGGCTTCAATCGCGGCAAGAGATTCGCCAACTGCAACTCGCTTGGTCCAATGTGACGAATCGGCGAGAGACTGCCGTGCAGCACGTGATACACGCCCTTAAAGCTGCGCGTCTTTTCCACGGCCACGAGACTATGAGGTTCTTCGACAACACAGATCACCGAATGATCGCGGCTCGTCGACGAACAGAACCGGCACGGATTCACCTCCGTGAGGTTGTTGCAGATCGAACAGAGAACGATCCTCTGCTTGACTTCCCTCATCGCGCCAATCAGCCGCTCGAGATCCGTGTCAGGCGCGCGCATGATGTGAAAAGCCAGGCGCTGTGCTGACTTGTGGCCAATACTCGGCAGCCGCTTCAGCTCGTCGATGAGTTTGGTGACCGGTTCAGCGTATTCGAGCATTATCCGAAAAGACCACCGAGTCCGGGCGGCAACATTCCTCCGAGTTTGCCTTTCATCGCTTCGTCAACTTTACGATTCGCTTCGTTCGCCGCCGCGACGATCATGTCCTGAAGCATCTCGACGTCGCCTTCTTTCACGGCGTCAGGATCGATCTTCAGTGCCACGATCTCGTGGTTGCCCTTCATCTGCACACTCACAACACCGCCGCCCGCAGAAGCTTCGACGCGCATCTCTTCCATCTCCTTCGCCATCTTCTCCTGCATCTGCTGCGCCTGCTTCATCATCTGCTGAATATTCAGTCCACCCGGGAATTTCATTATTGCCACCTCTCGGAGAAAGTTTGTGGAATCATCCTAACAGATCAGTGTAATCTGCGTAATCTGTGGAACAAAAACTCGACCTGACTCTCGAAGCACGCATAAAACTCTACTACGATCTGCGCCCCGGCACGCATTCACCCGCGCCCCTGCTGATCGCGTTGCACGGGTATGGCGCAAACAAGTCGCAGATGATGCGCGAGGCGCAACTCATCGCGCCCGAACGTTTTGCAACAGCGTCGCTGCAGGGTTTTCACCAGCACATCAAAGAACCACGCGAGCCGGGTGGTCCGCTTCGTTTCGGCTTCGGCTGGTTGACGAGCTATCGAAGCGAGGAGTCTGTTGCCATTCATCACCAGGCGTTGATCGATCTGATCGATACGCTCACGGCGGATGGTGTTGCTGATCCCACGCAAGTTTTTCTACTCGGCTTTTCGCAGTCGTGCGCGCTCAACTATCGCTTCGCATTTACACATCCGGAACGGCTTCGCGGCGTCATTGGCATCTGCGGTGGACTTCCCGGCGACTGGGAAACAAGCGGGCTCTATCGCGAGGCGGAGATCGACGTTCTACATCTTGCAGGAACGCGCGACGAGTTTTACCCACCTGAGCGCGTGAAGGATTATGAAAATCAGTTGAAAACGAGGGCGCGGTCCGTGCTGTTTAAGAGTTATGATGCGGCGCACGAGATCGTTCCCGAGATGCGCACCGACGTGGGCCACTGGCTGGGCCGCGGCTGAACACAGATGAGCACGGATCGAGCTGAGATAGAAGCGCGCACGGCGGTTCTTAAAAAGGAACTCGGTCTTTTCGATCTGGTCCTTACGCAGGTTGTGTTCGTGGTGGGAACGTTCTGGGTTGGCTGGGCTGCACGATTAGGTCACGAGCAAAACATCTTCTGGATTCTCGCGATCGTCACGTTCTACCTTCCGCTTGCTGCCGCCGTGATCTTTCTCAATCGACTGATGCCGCTCGAGGGCGGGCTTTACCAGTGGTCCAAGCTCGCTTTCAACGACTTTGTCGCTTTCATGGTTGGATGGAACCTGTTTGTATTTGCCATCACGATTCTCGCCGGCGCCGGTCTGATCGTGACCACAAACTTCTCTTACGCGATTGGACCACCAGCGGCCTGGATCAGAGACAGCCGGATCATGATCATGATCGTCAGCCTTCTTCTGGTGACGGGCATGGTCTTGGTCGCTACGCGCGGCCTGGCTCTCGGCAAGTGGGTACACAATACGGGCGGCGTGGTCCACCTGATGACGTTTGCAGCGTTAATCCTGTTGCCGCTCTTCGCTCTGTCTGCCGCACGCGGAGCAGAGTACCAGCCGTTGTCGATTCACTTTCCAACGTTCTCCGAATACAACATCAACGTCGCAAGTAAGCTGGCGCTCGGCGCTTTGACCGGCTTCGAATACGTTGCCATCCTCGCCGGAGAAACACGCTCGGCCGCGCGCAACATCGGGCGCTCGGTCGTGATTGCCGCGCCCATCATCGCGTTGATGTTCATCCTCGGCACCAGTTCTGTAGTCGCATTCGTCCCGCGCGATGAGATCGACCTGATTGGACCAATTCCGCAGGTGCTTTCAATCGGATTCGGAGCCCTCGGTTGGGTTGGGACGATCGGTTCGATTGCGATTCTCGGTATCGCCGTGAGGACGATCGCGCTCATGAGTATTTACTTTACCGGCAACGCGCGGCTGCCGATGGTCGCCGGCTGGGACCGGTTGTTGCCCGCATGGTTCAGCCGGTTGCACACGACATACAAGACGCCAGTCAACTCGATCTTGTTTGTGGGCGCGGTTACGTTGGTGCTCGGGTTTTTTAGTTTGATGGGAGTGCACGCGCAGGAGGCGTTTCAACTGCTCGACAACGCTGGCGGGGTTTTCTACGCGCTGACCTACCTTGTGCTGTTTGCGATTCCGCTGTTTGGGATGAAAGCTCTTGGCGTCAGGGCGCCGTGGTGGTTGAAGGTCGCGTGTGCGTCGGGGTTCGTCGTTACCCTGATCTATATCCGTTTCTCCATCGCTCCAATTACTGATGTACAGAGTCCGTTGTCATTTGCGCTCAAGATCGCGGGCACGGTGGTGCTGGCGAATGTGATCGGTCTCGGGATTTATGCGCTTGGAAAACGAAAGTAAATCACTTGCCGTTGTGAACTGTTCCCAGGTCGTGACGCTGGCTGGACCAGCGCGGCCGCGGATCGGCGCGGAGATGCGTGAGCTGGGGATTGTGGATCGGGGCGCGTTGCTTGTTCGTGATGGCTTGATCTCCGAGGTTGGAACCACGGATCAGATCAAGACGCGGATTGACGCGGATACGGAAGTGGTTGATGCAGGTGGCCGCGTTGTGCTGCCGGGTTTTGTCGATGCGCACACGCATCCGGTGTTTGCAGGTACGCGTGTTGATGAGTTTGAAGAAAGAAGCGCGGGTGCGACGTACCAGGAGATTGCGGCGCGTGGTGGCGGGATTCAGTCGACGGTGAATCGAACGCGCGCGGCAAGTGTTGACGAGTTGGTAGCAAGGGGACGGAAGTATGCGGATTGGTTTCTGCGTGGCGGGACGACGACGGTCGAGGCGAAGTCAGGGTACGGGTTGTCGCTGGAAGATGAATTGAAGATCCTGCGTGCGATCAAGCAGCTTGATGCAGAGACACCGCTTCGTTATGTGCCGACGTTTCTTGGTGCGCACAGTGTTCCACCCGAATATCGTTCGCGGCGTGATGCTTACGTGGCGTTGATCGTTGATGAGATGTTGCCGCAAGTCGCGCGGGAGAAGCTGGCGGAATACTGTGACGTGTTTTGCGAGGAGAAAGTGTTCAGCACCGATGAAGCGTGGAAGATTCTTTCGGCTGCGCGCTGCCACGGTTTGGGGCTGCGGATGCACGCGGATCAGCTTTCGCTCTCGGGCGGCGCAAAACTCGCCGCGGAACTAGGCACGATCACGGCTGATCATCTCGAGCACACCGACGCGGAGGGGATTGCTGCGCTTCGAGATGCAGGCGTTCAGCCGGTGTTGCTGCCCGGATCGGTTTATGCGCTCGGATCTTCGCGTTACCCGGCGGCGCGCGAGATGATCGAGGCCGGGCTGGCGGTTGTCCTCGCGACGGATTTCAATCCCGGTTCTTCACCGACACCTTCGATGACGATGATCCTCTCGCTCGCTGCGACGCACATGAAGATGACACCGGCGGAGGCCGTTTGTGCGGTAACGGTCAATGCGGCGTACAGCTTGAATCGAGGCGATCGAATCGGATCTTTAGAGCCCGGGAAGATCGCGGATTTCGTGATTCACGACTGCGAGGATTACCGAGAGCTTGCTTACTTTTTCGGGATTGAGCACGCGTCGAGCGTGTATGTTGGAGGGGATTGCAATCTGTAAAATCCGTGTTATTATTTGCGCCAACACTGGAAAGGAGGTGATTCTAAAATTTATGAGTTCTAATCACAGTGAGGTGGCTGCGGCCTGACCTCTGAACCAGACGAATCGTTAGGAATCTGGTTCGGTAGTCTCACTGCATAGTGCTCCTCCTTTTCGGAAGCTGCACACAGTAGCCATCAGGCCAATCCCAACAGTTCACCGAAGCCGTCCACGGTCTTGGATCGTGGACGGCTTTTTACGTTGAAAACACGCATGACGCGGATCTGTGAAAATCGATTTACAC